>CANGUU010000009.1 GCA_947457195.1 Gammaproteobacteria bacterium | reverse complement strand
CCTCGGACCGGAGGGCGGTGACGGCGGTGGAGAGATCATTGGAGTCGGAACTCCGGAACAGGTCGCCGTGATGCCGCAGTCCCACACTGGCAGGTTCCTTCGAAAGGTTCTGGATCTCTGAGCGCCCCTTGTGGGATCAGGAGCATGCATGTATAGAAAGGTTCTTGTGACCGAAGGTGCTGGATACATCGGCAGCCATGTACCCAAGCAGTGGGGAGAGCGCGGTAAGCAGGTGCTGATGCTGGATAATCTCAGCACGGGGTTTGCCGACGCCAAGCTGTTTGGTCAATTGACCGTAGGAGATACCGGCGACTCGGCTCTTTTGGATCGCCTCATTGATGAGCGCAAAGGCGAAACCGTCCCGCATTTCGGTGCCAAGACCATCGTTCCGGAGTCGGTGGCGGATCCTCTGAAGTACTACAGCGACAGCACTGCAGCGATACTTTCTCTGCGGAAGTGCTGCCAACGTCACAAAGTCAGGCATGTCATCTTTCCTCGACAGACGCGGTCTATGGATTACTGGAGGCAGGAAGAGCTACAACCCCCAGCACTACGCAGCCCATCAATCCTTATGGCACATAAAAATTGCTGAGCGAGTTGATGTTGCGCGACCTCTGCCAAGCCAATGACATACGGGCAGTCGTACTAGCCTACTTTGACGTGGCGGCTTGTGACCCGGCGGGAAAAATCGAGCGATCCACCCTTTCTCGTGTGGGATGTCGAGAAGATCCGCTCGACGCTCAAGTGGAGGCCGAGCCATGATGACCTCGACAAAATCGTCCATACTTCTCTGGCGTGGGAACACAAACTGGCCGCGCGCCAGTCGTAGTATCGAGAGGTCATGATGCGAGTTCTGGTGACAGGCAGTGCGGGTTTTATCGGACAGGCGTTGACGCTGGAGCTGTTGCGGCAAGGGCATGAAGTCATCGGCCTCGACAACCTCAACGACTATTACGACGTGGGGTTGAAGCGGGCGCGCCTGGCTCCCCTGTTGGCTCACCCGCAGTATCACGACTATCGGGCGAGTCTCGAGGATGCGCCTGCGATAGAGGCAATTTTTTCACGGCATCAGCCTGTCAGGGTCGTGAACCTCGCTGCGCAGGCTGGCGTGCGCTATTCGCTGAAGAACCCTGGGGCATACATGAGCTCGAACGTACAGGGATTTCTCGTGCTGCTGGAAGCCTGTCGTCACCACGGGGTCGAGCATCTCGTCTATGCCTCCAGCAGTTCGGTGTATGGCGCGACCAGCAGGCTGCCTTTTTCCGAACAGGCCTGCGTCGATCATCCGGTGAGTCTTTATGCCGCGAGCAAGAAATCGAATGAACTGATGGCGCACGCCTACAGTCATCTCTTTGGCCTACCGACCACGGGTCTGCGCTTCTTCACGGTGTATGGACCCTGGGGACGTCCTGACATGGCGCTGTCGCTGTTTGCTGAGCGTATTTTGGCGGGCGAGCCCATCGAAGTATTCAACCATGGTCACCATCGAAGAGACTTTACTTACATCAGCGACGTGATTGAGGGAGTCGTCCGGGTTCTCGATAGGCCACCATGCGGAGATCCACACTGGACCGCTGCACTGCCCGATCCAGCCTCGAGCACGGCCCCATATCGCCTATACAACATCGGCAACAGCCATCCGGTGACCTTGCTGCGCTGCATCGAACTGCTGGAAGAGTGCCTCGGCAAGCGCGCCATCATGAAGCTGCTGCCCTTGCAGCCAGGAGATGTCCTCGAGACAGAGGCAGATGTCAGCGCACTGGTCAGGGATGTTGGCTATAAGCCCGCGACCCCTCTGGAGTCTGGCATAGCCCGCTTTGCCGACTGGTACCGTGAGTACCACGGCAGGCCGTAACGGCTGGGGTACCAGCCAATCAGTAACTCAGCAATCTCTTTGGCTGCAGCTTTCCTGCCTCATTCTCTGCCAGTCCGATGAAGAGACCTTCACAGTAGATGCGCAGCAGGCTGCCATCGGCAATCGGGCCAGCACCAGCAGTTACCCGCTTGCCTTGCCGCAAGTGCAGCGTCTGTTCTTCCGACACCTGCAGGGCTGGCAGATGACTGAGGGCCTGGTCCATGGGTAGCAATCCATCGATGAGATGTCGGGGTTCGACGCTCACCAGTTCCTCCACCCGTTCGAGAGTCAGTGCCTGCTCGAGCGTGAAGGGACCGGCCTTTTCCCTGCGCAAGGCCGCGAGGCAGCCTAGCGTACCGAGTGCGATCCCGATGTCCTCCGCAAGCTTGCGAATGTAGGTGCCCTTACTGCAACTGACACGTAGTTCAAGGAACGGCTTTTCCCAGCGCAACAGGTCGAGCGCGTGGATGTGGATCTCGCGAATCTTGGGGATCACCGGCTGGCCGGCTCGCGCCAGCTTGTAGAGCGGGACCCCGCCCTGCTTGAGCGCCGAATAGACCGGTGCTTCCTGAGCCTGCGTACCGACGAAGCCGGTAAGGACAGCGGCCAACTCCGGCACGGCGAGGTCGGGAACAGCCTCGCGACGCATCACCTCGCCGTCCTTGTCCCCCGATGCGGTGGCAATACCCAGCTCGATGACCGCGCGGTAGCCCTTGTCGGCATCAAGCAGGAACTGCGATACCTTGGTGGCTTCACCAAAACAGAGTGGTAGTACGCCGCTGGCCAGCGGATCGAGCGCACCCGTGTGACCTGCCTTGTCACTGCCCAGAAGTCGCTTGACGATCTGCAGGCAGCGGTTCGAGGTCAAGCCCAGTGGCTTGTCGAGAATCAGGATGCCGTCGGTGGAGGCGTTGGGAAGCATGACAGGGCGTGGGAGCGGGTTTCGAGAGCCCGTGTCGGCTGCTGACGGTGATTTATGTCAGGGTTGGAACTGGCCATCGGCAGCGATGGCCCGATCGATGAGGGCAGACAGCTGCCGCCCACGATCGACGGATTCATCGTAGTAGAAGCGAAGTTTCGGGGTTGCCCGCAACTGCAGATTCTTGGCCAGCAAACTGCGCAGCACCCCCCCGGCAGCATTGAGTGCCGCCAAGGAAGCCCGCTTGTCTTCTGCCAGTGTGGTCACATAGACATTGGCATGGGCCAGGTCCTTGCTCACCTCGACATCGGTGACCGAGACCATGCCAAGCCGCGGGTCGCGTAACTCCATCTGTATCAGGCGCGCCAGATCCTGCTTGATGGCATCACCAATCTTGCTGAGCCTGTTGGATACTTTGCGCATGGAGATCAGAGCGAACGCGCCACCTTGGTTCGGTTGTAAACCTCGATTTTGTCACCGATCCTGACGTCATTGTAGTTCTTGACGCCGATGCCGCACTCCATGCCGCTACGTACCTCGCTGGCTTCGTCCTTGAATCGACGCAGGGACTCGAGTTCGCCTTCGAAGATCACCACATTGTCGCGCAGAACGCGGATAGGTTTGTTGCGGTAGATCGTACCCTCCACCACCATGCTGCCCGCGATGGCACCGTACTTCGGCGAATTGAAGATGCCTCGTACTTCCGCCACACCGAGGATTTCCTCCTTCAACTCAGGCGCCAACATACCGCCCAAGACAGCCTTCACGTCATCGAGCAAGTTGTAGATGATGCTGTAGTAACGCAGTTGCAATCCTGCTGACTCGATGAGTGTCTTCGCCGTTTTGTCGGCCCTGACATTGAAGCCGACGATCGTGGCATTGGAGGTTTCCGCCAGTTGGGCGTCCGTTTCCGAAATACCTCCGACCCCGAAGCCGACGATGTTAATGGCGACTTCCTCGTTGCCGATACCGGCCAAGGCAGACATGATGGCCTCGAGAGATCCTCTGACGTCGGCCTTGAGGACGATGTTGAGAATCTGTTTGTTGGCCTTGCCCATGGTGGCAAACAGATTTTCGGACTTGATCGCCTGCTGTTTGGCCAGGTGCTTCTCGCGGTAGCGGTCCAGACGGTGCTCGGCGACTTCACGAGCTTGCTTTTCATTGTCCAGAACCACGAATTCATCACCCGCCTCGGGCGTACCGTTGAGGCCAAGTATCTCGACGGGGATGGAAGGGCCTGCGCTGGTAATTTGGCGACCATTTTCGTCGAGCATGGCGCGGACACGACCGTATTCGTGACCAACCAGGATGATGTCGGACAATTTAAGCGTGCCGCTTTGCACGAGAACGGTAGCAAGTGCACCGCGGCCTTTATCGAGACTGGACTCGATCACGACCCCGCGAGCAGGACAATCGATGATCGCTTTCAATTCGAGCATCTCGGCCTGCAGCAGTACGGCATCCAGCAACTGGCTGACGCCCTGCCCGGTAACGGCCGATACTTCGACGAATTGCGTGTCGCCCCCCCAGGAGTCCGGGATGACGCCTTTGACCGCCAGTTCATTCTTCACGCGATCGGGATCGGCCGCTTCCTTGTCGATCTTGTTTACCGCAACAACAATGGGAACATTGGCAGCGCGCGCGTGCTGAATGGCCTCCTCCGTTTGTGGCATGACCCCATCGTCGGCCGCCACTACCAGAATGACGATGTCAGTGGCCTTTGCACCGCGGGAGCGCATGGCACTGAAGGCCGCGTGACCCGGAGTATCGAGAAAGCTCACTGTGCCCCGATCAGTCGTTACGTGATAGGCGCCAATGTGCTGCGTGATACCACCGGCTTCGCCGGCTGCGACGGACGTCTTGCGTATGTAGTCGAGCAAAGAGGTTTTGCCGTGATCGACATGGCCCATGACCGTGACCACCGGTGCTCTTGAAACAGCCTCACCTTCATGCGCAATCGAACTCACCAGATTGTCTTCGAGTTCGTTGGCGGAGATGAGTTTGGGCTTGTGACCGAGCTCCTCCACGAGTAGCACCGACGTGTCCTGGTCCAGCACCTGATTCACGGTAGCTATGACACCCATCTTCATCAACGCCTTGATGAGTTCACCCGCCTTTATGGACAGCCGGGACGCTAATTCAGAGACCGTGATGGCCTCGGGTACTTCGATTTCTTTCACAATGAACTCGGTAGGCTTCTCGAATTGATGCTGTTTGGGCTGCGAGGGCTTTTTCTTGGCGCGCCAGCGAGTGCCGCCGTCCGCATCGTCATCGAGAACGAAGTCATCGCTGGATCTGACACCCTTGAACTTCTTGGGTGCCTGTTCTTTTTCTTTCTTGCGTGACAGCGGCTTGCGGACTTCGGCTTCCTCATCCTCGCCAGGTTTACCATCCTTCCTGATGGTTCCTTTCTTGAACTCCAGCTTGCCATCGGTCTTCGCGTCGCCACGTGCGGGTTCGACTTTCGGTTCTGCCCGCGGATCACCAGGTCGCGCACGATCCTTCGCGGCCACAGCCGTCTTGGATCCGCCTTCCTGTCGACGCCTGGCCTCTACTGCCTCGCGCTCCTTGCGCTCGGCCTCTTCGCGCAGCTTTTGTTCTGCTGCCAGCCGCTCCTTCTCTGCCGCTTCCTTCTGTGCTTCTTCCACGCTGCGCTTGACGTAGGTGCGCTTTTTGCGAACCTCTACACTGATCGTTTTGCTGCGCCCCTGATTGTCCGAGGTCTTGAGCGTTTCGACTGTTTTGCGCTTGAGCGTGATGCGACCAGGTGCGGTTTCACCACCGGAGTTGTCGCCGTGACGGCTCTTCAGGAAAGCAAGCAGTTTGGACTTCTGCTCGTTGTTGATCTTGTCGGCAGCAGCCGTCTGCGGCAGGCCCGCCTCCTTGATTTGCTCAAGGAAGCGCTCGACCGGCACACCAACCACCTTTGCCAAGTCTTGTATGCTCAAATCCGCCATTCTCTAACTCCTGCCCCAGCGATTTTCGTGCCTAGTCCCTGAACCTGCCCTGCCCTTGTACCCTTGACTACTCGTTATGCGAACCAGGGGGCCCTCGCCGTGAGAATCAACTTGCCGGCTCTCCCCTCATCCATGCCATCGATGACGAGCAAGTCATCTACCGCCTGCTCTGCGAGATCCTCCATGGTCTTGATGCCGAGCTTGGCGAGCTCAAGCGCCAGCTTGTTATCCATGCCTTCCATGTTCAGCAAGTCGTCAGCGACGCCAGCCTTGCTGATGTCTTCCTCAGACGCGATGGCCCTGGTCAACAGGGCATCCTTGGCACGATTACGAAGCTCGTTGGCGATTTCCTCATCGAAATCAGGAATCTGGGTGATCTCCTCGATGGGAACGTAGGCAATTTCCTCGAGCGAGGTAAATCCTTCCTGCGCCAGGATGTCCGCCACTTCCTCATCCACATCGAGCGCTTTCATGAAAACATCGATGATCGATGCAGATTCCTGCTGGAGCTTGTCTGCCGCCTTCTCCTCGCTCATGACGTTGATGGCCCAACCAGTGAGCTCGGCGCACAGACGCACATTCTGTCCGTTGCGACCGATGGCCTGGGCCAGGTTTTCCTCCGCCACAGCAACATCCATGGTGTGCGTGTCTTCATCCACCACGATCGAGGCAACTTCTGCAGGAGACATGGCATTGATGACCAGCTGTGCGGGGTTGTCATCCCAGAGAATGATGTCGATACGTTCATTGGCAAGCTCGCCAGACACCACCTGCACACGCGAGCCGCGCATGCCGACGCAGGCGCCAACAGGATCAATGCGTTTGTCATTGGTCTTGACCGCGATCTTTGCCCGCGAACCCGGGTCACGCGCGGCGGCTTTGATCTCGATGATTTCCTCGGAAATTTCCGGCACTTCGATCTTGAAGAGTTCGATCAGCATTTGCGGCGAGGTCCGACTCAGCAACAACTGCGGGCCTCGCACTTCCGAACGCACCTCCAGAAGCAGGGCACGAATCCGGTCGTTCATGCGGAAGGTTTCACCTCGGATCAGATTTTCCCTCGGCAGCAGCCCCTCAGCATTGTTGCCTAGATCGACGATCACGTTGTCGCGAGTCACCTTCTTGACTGTTCCCGATACCAACTTGCCGACCTTGCCAAGATACTCGTTGACCACGATCTCACGCTCGGCTTCCCGCACTTTCTGCACAATGACTTGCTTAGCGGTTTGGGCAGAAATACGGCCGAATTCCACATTGTCGATCTTGATGCGATGGATATCGCCCGCTTTCAGACCAGGATCGACTTCGTGTGCCTCCTCGATGGTGAACTCGGAACCCAGGGTAGCAAGTTGATCGTCGGGAACGACGGTCCACTTGCGGAATGTTTCGTAGTTGCCGGTTTGGCGATCGATGATGACTTCACAATCGATCGTTTCCTCCTCCGGGTAGCGCTTCTTGGTGGCAGAGGCCAGCGCCGATTCCAAGGCTTTGAAAATGACTTCGCGCGAGACACCTTTCTCGTTCGATACCGCATCGGCTACCAGCAAGATTTCTTTGTTATTCATATGCAATTTACCTGCATCTTTACATCAATGATTCCGTTGGCACCAAAGGTTTCTCGCCAACCAATTGGGCTTTCTCGATGTTGGTGAAAGGCAGTTGCAGGAGTTCCGCACCGACTTGCAGCTTCACCATCCACTCGTCATTCATTTGGTCGATTCCCAAGAGAGTTCCGGAAAAATTCCTCCGCCCGGAAAGCGCCTGAGACAGCCTGACCCGCACCTCATGATTCAGGTACAGCTGGTATTGCTCTGGTTCGAAAAGCAGTCGATCGAAGCCAGGCGAGGATACCTCCAACGTGTATTCATCCTTGATGGGGTCCTCCACGTCCAGCATGCTGCTGATGTGTCGACTGGCTTCGGCGCAATCGTCGATGTTTATGCCGCCAGGCTTGTCCAGATAAATCCTCAGCAGCGTATGGCGACCCTGACCAAGATACTCGATCCCCCAAATTCGATAGCCCAGCGCCTCGACCAAGGGCCGTACCATCTTTTTGATCAGCTCGGCTTTAGTTGCCATTGCCTTGATTCCGCACAAACAAAAAATGGGCACCAGGCCCACTTCCAACACTTCTGCTATGACACCGAATTTCTTACTACAGCCTTCAGTTCACCCACCCGAAGGTGACCGGTACGCAGCGAACCCACCAAATAAAAAGCCCCTTGAAGGGGCCTTTCTGGTTCGCACTTCGCGACTTCTTTTGACCAGCTCTCGCCCCTCATGGGGACGTCAAGTTGGTAGCGGGGGCAGGATTTGAACCTACGACCTTCGGGTTATGAGCCCGACGAGCTGCCAGACTGCTCCACCCCGCAATAACATGGCACTGACTAAGGCTGCGCAGTATAGGGAGGCCACTTGCAGAGGTCAACCCGATATACAGTGCGCCTGCGAACGGCCCCCATTTTCGCCCCCTCGCTGCCCCAGCCCAAGAAGACGTGGTCACAGCAGCTTGCGGTTTCTGGCAACCCAAATCAGGCCTGAAACTTGAGTCATGGAATTTGTACTGACGAGGTGTAGCGCCAAGGAAAGTAGGCGGCGCGTGCGTAAAGACCTGCAGATATAAAAGATGGTGCCCAAGGCCGG
The DNA here is from genome assembly GCA_947457195.1 of Gammaproteobacteria bacterium. Classification (GTDB taxonomy): domain Bacteria; phylum Pseudomonadota; class Gammaproteobacteria; order Pseudomonadales; family Pseudohongiellaceae; genus CAILUG01. The sequence continues at coordinate 57,195 of CANGUU010000009.1, read as the reverse complement.
ATTTGAACCGGCATGACCGAAGTCACTACCCCCTCAAGATAGCGTGTCTACCAATTTCACCACTTGGGCCGTGCAATCAATTTTGCGTTGTTTGCGGATCTTGCTCAACTGTTTCCGTTGCTGATTGCTCCACTCCCGTATCCACGACGGCAGTCGCTTCGCTCGAAGGGGCGTCAGTGCTCGCTGCGGCACCTGCCGCGGGTGCAGGGGCCTCTACCGGGACAACCGCTGCATCTGCGGCCAGATCGGGCAGCGCGACAGGTTGAGCGGCCTCCGCGGCAGCCGCATCGGGATTCGACAGCAGGGCTTCCTCCTCTATCCCGGCGGCCGAGCGGTTTCTGGCGAGCACCGCCAAACTCAAGCTCGTGACGAAGAAGGCAATCGCCAACCAGGTGGTAGAGCGGGTGAGGACGTTCCCGCTGCCCGCACTGCCAAAAATCGTCTGGGAAGCTCCACTACCGAAGGAGGCACCCATATCTGCGCCTTTTCCCTGCTGAATCAGCACGAGACCCACGATGGCCAACGCCACCACGATATGTATGGCAACGATCAATGACTCCATAAATCTCACCCTGTACGTAAATCTCAACGAGCCACAGCGGACATGAAACCTTCGCTGATCGCCAGAAAATCCGACACCACCAGCGATGCACCGCCAACCAACGCCCCGTCTACGTCCGACTGCTCCGCCAGAAGCCGAGCATTGGCAGCTTTGACACTGCCTCCGTAGACAATTGGCATCACCGCCGCGGCGTCCGGGTCGTGCCGTGACACATGCCGCCTCACGAAAGCATGCACGGCCTGTGCCTGCTCCGGCGTTGCCGAGTTGCCCGTACCAATGGCCCACACGGGCTCATAGGCAATGACGGCGCCACTGAAGGCTTCTTGCCCAGCATGCAACAAGACGGCATCCAACTGTCTCTGGATGACGACCTCCGTCAGGCCTGCAGCGCGTTCCTCTGCATTCTCCCCAACACAGAGAATGGGAGTAAGACCAGACTGCTTTGCCAACTCAAACTTGATCGCTACCTGCCGATCGTCTTCTCCACACTGGGTTCGACGTTCAGAGTGGCCAAGAATCACGAACTTGCAGCCCACATCCACCAACATCGAAGCGGCCACCTCACCGGTAAACGCGCCCTGCGAGGTGCCATGCATGTTTTGCGCGCCAACCCGGATTCCAGTCCCGATCAACGACCGATACAAGTGCTCCATGTATACGAAGGGGGGACAAAGCACGAGATGCTCGGCCGTCTCCAGCGCAAGACCACGATTGAGTTCTTTTACGAACTTCTCGATCCACGAAAGCTGACCGTGCATTTTCCAGTTGGCCACGACCAAGACATTGCGCTTCATGGCATTAGTAGTCTGCTGCTCGGGCCGGCTAAAAAGGCGGGCAAGTCTAGCCAAGAAGGACGGGACAAGCAAGGAACCGCCCCTCAGACGAGGGCACGTCTGACGCTCTCTGCAAGCTGGGTCGCCAGCGTAGCAACCAAAGCACCGTCCTCACCTTCCACCATCACACGTACGAGGGGCTCGGTACCGGAGGCCCGCAGCAATACACGTCCTCGATTACCCAGAAGATGCTCGACTTCGGTCTGGGCAGCCTTTATCGCAGAGCTTCGCTCCAACCCGTCTCGGTCGGCAACTCTCACATTGATCATGGTCTGTGGATACTTGGACATCCCTGACCTCAGATCACGAAGACCGAGCTCACGCGCCTGCATCGCGGCCAGCACCTGCAGGGACGAGATGATCCCGTCACCTGTACTCGTTGCATCGAGGCAGATGATGTGTCCCGAGGATTCACCCCCATAGATCCAGCCACGATTCTGCAACTCCGCCATGACGTAGCGGTCACCAACTTTCGCTCTGGCAAAGTGAATGCCCCTCGCCTGCAGGGCTACCTCGAGCCCGAGATTGCTCATGAGCGTCCCCACCACCCCCCGCCAGCCACTGTGAGGAGTCCATTTACTGCTAGCGATGATGAACAGCAACTCGTCGCCATCCACGACGGCACCCGAATGATCGACCATCATCACACGGTCCCCATCCCCATCGAACGCAATGCCCAAATCGGCCCGCTGCATCAACACTTCTGCCGCCAATCGCTCGGGATGGGTGGATCCACAGCGGTCGTTGATGTTGAGCCCATCCGGTGCGTTACCGATCACGGTGACTGACGCCCCCAGTTCCTGAAAAACACTGGGCGCGATGTGGTAGGTCGCTCCATGGGCACAGTCGAGCACGATCTTGAGACCCTGCAGGCGACTGCGGGACTTGTAGGTGCTTTTGCAGAATTCGATGTAGCGCCCGGCAGCATCGTGAATTCGGGACGCCTTGCCTATGCGATTGGACTGGACAGTTTGAAACTCCAGATCCAGTGCAGCCTCGATAGCAGCTTCGACCTCGTCATCCAGCTTGGTCCCGTCGGAGGAGAAAAACTTGATGCCATTGTCTTGGTAGGGGTTATGTGAAGCGCTTATGACGATCCCCGCATGCGCACCGAACGTTCGCGTCAGATAAGCGATGGCGGGTGTTGGCATGGGTCCGAGCAAATTGACGTCGACACCTGCCGAACTCAGTCCGGCCTCCAACGCCGCTTCGAACATGTAGCCTGAGATCCTGGTGTCTTTGCCGATGAGAACTTTGCCCTTGCCTCGTGCAGAGAACACCTTGCCCGTCGCCCAGCCCAGCTTGAGCACGAAGTCAGGCGTGATGGGATATTCACCCACAGTTCCGCGAATCCCGTCCGTGCCGAAATATTTTCTTGTCATGGTCTGCGACCCGTTGCTTTTTTGGTCTGCATGATCGCACGGCAGACTCTCGCTGCATCTACTGTTTCCGGCACGTCATGGGTACGAATGATGCGGGCGCCATATTCCATGGCCAATACTGCCGCAGCCACACCAGCGGCTACCCGTTCACGTTCAGGCTTGCCTGTGATGGCGCCGAGCATGCGCTTGCGGGAGAGCCCGATCAGCAATGGCACGTCAAGCACCTGAAGTTCCGCAAGCCCGGCGAGCAACTGGAGATTGTGCTCAAGGGTTTTTCCGAATCCAAAGCCCGGATCTACCAGTAGACGGTCGAAGGGGATGCCGGCTGCAAGGCAGACCGCAATCCTGGCGCGAAGAAAATCGCGCACCTCCTCCACCACGGCCTGATACTGCGGCGCGGCCTGCATGGTCGCCGGTTGACCCTGCATATGCATGAGGCATACCGCCACACCCGTCGCAGCAGCTGCTGCCGCAGCACCTGGCTTGGTAAGCGCCCGCACGTCATTGATGAGCCCTGCGCCAGCCAATACAGCCTCGCTCATGACCTCGGGCCGGCTCGTGTCGACCGAGATGACCACGTCGAAGCGGGCCGACAAGGCCGACACCACAGGGATGACGCGCGCCAACTCCTCTGCGCCGGCAACTTCCGGGGCACCGGGTCGAGTGGATTCACCCCCGATGTCGAGAAAGCTTGCCCCTGCGGCCACCATGCCTGCAGCACGATCGATGATCCTGTCGAGAATGGGTCGACCCGCCTCAAGCAATTCGCCGCCGTCCGAGAAGGAGTCGGGCGTGACGTTCAGTATGCCCATGACATGGGGCAGGGACAGATCGAGGATTCGCGAACCGAAATGCATGCAATCAACGCGGTGTGCAGAGGCCATCAAAACAAAGGGAGCTCACTGAGCTCCCTTGTGTGGATTCAGGGTCGAATCGTCAGTGTTCGCTGGCAGGACCACCAATGGGAGCCTGCGATGCCTGACCAGAGGTATTGTCCTGAGCACTGGGCCGACCCGGACGTGGCATATCGTCATTCCAGCCAGCGGGCTTGCGCGGCGGGAGCCCTGCCATGATGTCGTCGATTTGGCCGGCGTCGATGGTCTCATACTCGAGCAGGGCATCCTTCATGGCTTCGAGCTTGTCACGGTTGTCTTGGAGAATGGTCTTGGCACGCTGGTAGCAGATGTCGATGATCTGGCGAACTTCTTCGTCGATCATGCGCTGTGTCTCGGCGGATAGCGACTTGCCGCCACCTCCAAGCCCACTGCGTCCGAGGAAAAGTTCTTCCTGTTCGTCATCGTACTGCAGGGGACCGAGACGCTCCGAGAGACCCCACTTCTTGACCATGTTGTGGGACATCTGCGTAGCCCGCTGGATATCGTTGGAGGCTCCCGTCGTCACGCCGTCGGGGCCGAGAGTGAGCTCTTCGGCAATGCGCCCGCCGTACATGCTGCAAATCTTGCTGAGGATACTTTGCCTGCTGTGACTGTAACGATCCTCCTCCGGCAGGAACATCGTCACGCCGAGCGCGCGCCCGCGAGGAATGATGCTTACTTTGTAGACAGGATCATGTTCAGGCACCAAGCGGCCGACGATGGCATGCCCTGCCTCATGGTAGGCGGTATTCAGCTTCTCCTTGTCGGACATCACCATCGATTTGCGCTCGGCGCCCATCATGATCTTGTCCTTGGCCCTTTCGAATTCTTCCATGGTCACGCGTTGCTTGCTGCCGCGGGCTGCAAACAAGGCCGCTTCGTTCACCAGGTTGGCGAGATCCGCCCCGGAAAATCCCGGTGTGGCACGCGCGATGACGGCCTCGTTTACGCCCTCGGAAATTGGCACCTTGCGCATGTGCACCTTGAGAATCTGCTCGCGACCGCGAATGTCCGGCAGACCCACCACGACCTGGCGATCGAAGCGTCCCGGTCGCAGCAGCGCGGGATCCAGCACGTCGGGTCGGTTGGTTGCTGCGATCACGATCACCCCGTCATTGCCCTCAAAACCGTCCATCTCCACCAGCAACTGGTTGAGCGTCTGTTCGCGCTCATCGTGACCACCACCGACCCCGGCGCCGCGATGCCGACCAACGGCATCGATTTCATCGATGAAGATGATGCAGGGCGACTGCTTCTTCGCCTGGTCGAACATGTCACGCACGCGAGAAGCCCCCACGCCGACGAACATTTCCACGAAATCCGAGCCGGAAATGGAGAAGAACGGCACTTTAGCTTCACCGGCAATCGCTTTGGCCAGCAGCGTCTTGCCGGTACCCGGTTGCCCCACCATCAGCACGCCGCGGGGAATACGCCCGCCGAGTCGCTGGAACTTGTCGGGTTCCCGCAGGAAGTCCACCAGTTCCTTGACGTCTTCCTTGGCTTCGTCCACGCCGGCAACGTCGGCGAAAGTGACCTTCACCTGATCCTCACTGAGCATCTTGGCCTTGCTCTTGCCGAAGGCCATGGGACCGCCCTTGCCACCGACCCCCCCTTGCATCTGGCGCATGAAAAACATGAACACCGCGATAATGATGATGATCGGGAAGGCACTGACGAGCAGCTGTACCCAGACACTGTCGCGCTCGGGCTCTGCGCCCCGGATACGGACATTGTGGGCCAGCAGCGTGTCCATCAATTTCGGGTCATCGATGTAGGGCAGCAGGGTATTGAACTGCGACCCGTCACTGCGGGTGCCGGTCAGGTTGAGACCGGTATTGGTCACCTCGGTGATCTGGCCATCTTCCACAAGGCGGATGAAGTCTGAATAGATGAGCTGATCGGAACGGGTAGGCTGGTTGAAGTTCTGGAAGACGTACATCAGAACGCCGGCGATGATCACCCACAGCAGCAGGTTTTTAAACATGTCGTTCAAGGCCTACACCTCTCAGCATTGCCCGTATTCGGGCCTGAATTCCGGTCATTCTGGCACGAACGTACGAAAGTTGCCTACCGAACAGACCAGCGACACCGGAGCGCTGCGTCACTTTTTGCCACGCGCCAGCAAGTAGACTTCGCGGGAGCGCGGACGCGAGGCCTCAGGCTTGCGCGCCAGCACCGTGGTGTAGTCCTGTCGCAGTCGTTGCAGCAATTCGTTGAAGCCTTCGCCCTGAAACACCTTCATCAGCAGATCGCCACCGGTGCGCAGGGTGCGAGCTGCAAAATCCAAGGCCAAATCAACCAGATACATGGCGCGGGGCTGGTCGATATCGCTCATCCCACTTAGATTGGGTGCCATGTCGGAGATTACAAGGTCGACCTGCGTGGTACCGACGGCCGCCAGGATGGCTGCAAAGCAGTCCTCCTCCGTGAAGTCCCCCCGGATGAATTGCGCGCCGGACACCGGCTCCATGTCGAGCAGGTCAGAAGCAATGACGACACCGGCCGGCTGGACGAGCTTGACCGCCACCTGGGTCCAGCCGCCGGGGGCAGCGCCAAGATCGACGATGCGTTGACCGGGTCTGAACAGGCGGTCTTTCTGGTGGATCTCCAGCAGCTTGAAGCTGGCCCGCGAACGGTAGCCGGCATCGCGCGCCTTCTTTACCCACAGGTCGTCGAAATGCTCCTTCAACCACTTGTCGCTGCTGCTCGATCTCGCCATGACGGATACCCGGAATAAAGTAGAATGCGCGACCCCGCACGGAAGATTCGCCCATGAAAACCGACAACCAGACCCGAAAGCTGTACCGCACGATCGGCCACAAACTGCATCCCGTGCTGATCATCAGCAATGGCGTGACCGAAACGGTGGCGGCGGAACTCGAGCGGGCACTCGCCGATCACGAACTGATCAAGATCCGCATCAATGCGGAAGACCGCGAGGAAAAGCAGCACATGCTGGAGACGTTGTGCAGGACCCATGGCGCTGAACTGATCCAGCTGACCGGCCACATTGCGCTGCTACACCGACCGGCACTCAAACAGAAGCGTGACTTGTCCAACCTGGTTCGTTTCAGCGAACTGCTGTCGAGCTGACCCGATCAGCGATACTCCACCTTGTCGATTTCGTAGCCGATATCGCCACTTGGCGCCTTGACCACGATCTCGTCACCCTCCTGCTTTCCCATCATGGCGCGGGCAACCGGTGAGGTGTAGGAAATCTTTCCTGACTTAACATCAGCTTCGTCCTCGCCAACGATCTGGTAGACCACGGTTTTACCCTGATCGGGATCTGCCAGTGTGACAGTAGCCCCAAAAACCACCTTGCCATTGTTCTGCAGCCGCGTGACGTCAATCACTTCGCAGTCCGAGAGCTTCGCTTCGATTTCCTTGATGCGACCCTCGCAGAAGCTCTGCTGCTCGCGGGCCGCGTGATACTCGGCGTTCTCGCGCAGGTCGCCGTGGGCTCGGGCCTCGGCGATGGCCTGGATGATGCGCGGACGCTGCACCAGTTTCAGATCACTCAGCTCTTCACGCAGGCGGGTTTCACCGCCCACGGTCATCGGCACCCTACGCATGATTGGCTCAACCTCTCTCGACTACTCGCTGCACTTCAGCGGCGAGGCAACTTGTGGAGATCCTGCAGGCTGTTCACCGTGATCGCACCACCGAAGGCCATGGCTTCGCAGACTGCCCGCGCGCTGGCGATGGTTGTGGTGCAGTAGACACGATGGCGCAAGGCAGTGCTGCGAATCGTCGCCGAATCGGCAATGGCCTGACGCCCTTCCGTCGTATTGACGATAAGATCGATCTCGTCGTTTTTCAACATATCGACAATGTGTGGCCTGCCTTCCATCACCTTGTTGACCGGCGTTACCGGAATGCCGGCGTCGGCGATGACTTTGGCAGTGCCCCGGGTGGCGACCAGGCGGAAACCGAGTGCAAGGAAACTGCGCGCCACCTCGGGCAAGGCTTTCTTGTCTGCATCGCGAACACTGATGAAAACCGTGCCATTGCGATCTATGTTCTGGTCACCGAAGCTCTGCGACTTGTAGTACGCCTCTGCAAAGGTGGTGCCGGTTCCCATGACCTCTCCGGTCGACTTCATCTCCGGACCAAGGATAGGGTCAACGCCCGGAAACTTGTTGAACGGGAAGATGGCTTCCTTGACCGAATAGAACGTGGGGATGATCTCTCGGGTGAATCCCTGCTCGCGCAGACTGATGCCGACCATGCACTTGGCAGCCACCTTGGCGAGTGAAGTACCAATGCACTTCGACACGAAAGGCACGGTACGCGAGGCACGCGGGTTGACCTCGAGCACATAGATCTCACCATCCTGGTAGGCCAACTGCGTGTTCATCAGGCCGATCACGCCGAGCTCCTTGGCAAGATAGACGCATTGGCTGCGGATCTTTTCCTGAACGTCCTCGGGCAGACTGTAGGGCGGCAGGGAGCAGGCGGAGTCACCAGAGTGAACACCGGCCTGCTCGATGTGCTGCATGATGCCACCGACCACGACATCCTGTCCGTCGCTGACGACATCGATGTCGATCTCGATGGCTGCATTCAGGTAGTAGTCCAGCAAGACTGGACTGTCGTTGGAGACCTGCACGGCCTCGTTGATGTAGCGACGCAGCTCCACCTCGTTGTAGACGATCTCCATGGCCCTGCCACCCAGCACGTAGGAGGGACGGACTACCAGCGGATAACCGATCTTGGCCGCCTCGGTGAGTGCCTGCTCCAGACTGCGCACCGTGCTGTTGGGTGGCTGCTTGAGGCCCAACTTCTGGATCAGATGCTGGAATCTTTCGCGGTCCTCTGCCCTGTCGATGGCATCCGCCGAGGTGCCGATGATGGGGACACCGAGGCGCTCGAGACTGGTGACCAACTTCAGTGGCGTCTGTCCGCCGAACTGCACGATGACCCCTTTCGGTTTCTCGAGGTGGACGATTTCGAGTACGTCCTCGAGCGTGACCGGTTCGAAGTAGAGCCGATCCGACACATTGAAGTCGGTGGATACGGTTTCCGGGTTGCAGTTGACCATGATTGCCTCATAGCCCTCTTCCCTTACCGCCATGGCCGCATGGACGCAGCAGTAGTCGAACTCGATGCCCTGCCCGATCCTGTTGGGACCTCCCCCGAGTACCATGATCTTCTGGCGATCGGAGACGTCGGCCTCGCACTCTTCCTCGTAGCAGGAATACATGTAAGCGGTCGTGGAACTGAACTCCGCGGCACAGGTATCCACTCTCTTGTAGACCGGTCGGATTTCCATGGCGTGCCGGAGATCACGCACCACCTGCTCCTGCACACCGAGGACCTTGGCGAGACGCGTGTCCGAAAAGCCTTTGCGCTTCAATCTCCACATGTGGTCACGGGTGATCTGACTGGCAGTGAGCTTGGCGAGGGCTTGTTCCTCGAGAATGATGTCTTCGATCTGCACGAGGAACCAGGGATCGATACGCGAGAATTCGTGCACGTCGGCCACCGAGAGACCACGCCGGAATGCATCGCCCACGTAACGAATACGCTCTGCGCCAGGGTCTTTGAGTTCCCAGCGCAGCCGGTCATCGGCATCGCTGGCACCAAAGTCGAGAATGGGGTCGAACCCGGAAATGCCGATTTCCAACCCGCGCAGCGCCTTTTGCATCGACTCCTGGAAGGTGCGACCTATCGCCATCACCTCGCCCACGGACTTCATCTGGGTGGTGAGTCGATTCTGGGCCTGCGGAAATTTTTCGAAGGTAAAGCGCGGAATCTTGGTGACCACGTAGTCGATGGTCGGCTCGAAGGAGGCTGGCGTCACACCCCCGGTGATCTCGTTGCGTAGTTCGTCGAGCGTGTAGCCGATCGCCAGTTTGGCGGCGACTCTCGCGATGGGGAAACCCGTTGCCTTGGACGCCAACGCAGAAGAGCGCGAGACGCGAGGGTTCATTTCGATGACTACCATGCGACCGTCTGCCGGATTGACGGCAAACTGAACGTTTGAGCCACCGGTCTCCACACCGATCTTGCGCAGGATCGCGATCGCCGCGTTGCGCATGATCTGGTACTCCTTGTCGGTCAGGGTCTGCGAAGGGGCGACCGTGATCGAGTCCCCGGTATGCACACCCATCGGGTCAAAATTTTCGATGGTGCAGACGATGATGCAGTTGTCGGCCCGGTCACGAACGACTTCGAGCTCGTATTCCTTCCAGCCGATCAGCGACTCGTCGATCAGCACTTCGCTGGTTGGTGACAGGTCCAGTCCGCGCCGGCAGATTTCCTCGAACTCTTCCATGTTGTAGGCGATGCCACCCCCGCTGCCCCCGAGCGTGAAGGAAGGGCGGATGATGCAGGGGAATCCCAATTTCTTCTGGACAGCGAAAGCCTCTTCTATGGTGTGCGCCAGTTCGTGTCTTGGCGTCGCCAGACCGATCTCGACCATGCACTTGTCGAACAGCATGCGGTCCTCAGCCTTGTTGATGGCGTCTTTCTTGGCCCCGATCAACTCGACGTTGTACTTGGCGAGAACACCTTCCCGGTCGAGCGCCAACGCACAGTTGAGCGCCGTTTGCCCTCCCATCGTGGGCAGGATGGCATCCGGCCGCTCTTTCTCGATGATTTTGGCAACGGTCTGCCAGTTCACTTCCTCGATATAGGTCGCATCCGCCATACCCGGGTCGGTCATGATGGTGGCCGGATTGGAATTCACGAGGATGATGCGATAACCCTCTTCACGCAGCGCCTTGCAGGCCTGAGCGCCGGAATAATCAAACTCGCAGGCCTGACCGATGATGATGGGACCTGCGCCGATGATGAGAATACTTTGGATGTCTGAGCGTTTTGGCATGGCTTCACAGTCTCGTGGTAGGCGGTCGTCTCAGCGGGCTTTGTGCTGTTCGATGAGTTCGATGAAGTGGTCGAACACCGGAGCGATGTCGTGGGGCCCGGGACTGGCTTCCGGGTGGCCCTGAAAGCCAAAGGCAGGTCGGTCAGTGCGGTGGATACCCTGCAGAGACCCATCGAACAGCGACTTGTGTGTGGCCGTCAGCGTCGGCGGCAGGCTCGCCTCGTCTACCGCAAAACCGTGGTTCTGGCTGGTGATGAATACTTTGCCGCTGGCGAGATCCTGGACCGGATGATTGGCGCCGTGGTGACCTGTAGGCATCTTGACCGTCTTGGCACCACTGGCGAGACCCAGCAACTGATGCCCAAGACAGATGCCGAAGAGCGGGATATCGGTGTCGAGAAAGCGGCGGATGGCGGCGATGGCATAGGTGCAGGGTTCCGGGTCACCGGGACCGTTCGACAGGAAGATGCCATCCGGGTTCAGGGCCAGCACGTCGGCGGCCGGTGTGGTGGCGGGCACCACGGTGATCCGGCAGGAGCGGTCGACCAGCATTCGCAGGATGTTGGTTTTGACACCGAAGTCGTAGGCAACCACGTGATACCTGCCGGCCGCAGGCTCGGGGAAACCGCGACCCAGTTGCCACGTGCCCTCCTTCCATTCGTACGCCTTGGCGCAGGTAACGGTCTTGGCAAGATCCATTCCGACCAACCCGGGAAAGGCCTTTGCTGCTGCCAGTGCCTTCGCCTTTGCGGCTGCCGGGTCGGCGGCAATGTCCGGACCGGCCAGGATACAGCCGTTGGCAGCGCCCTTGTTGCGCAGGATCCTGGTCAGGCGACGCGTATCGATATCGTGGATGCCGACCACATTGCGGGCTTTCATCCAGCCGTCGAGGTCCTGCACGTTGCGGAAATTGCTGGCAAGCATGGGCAGGTTGCGGATCACGAGGCCGGCCGCCCATACGCGAGGCGACTCGTCGTCCTCGGGCGTAGTACCGGTATTGCCGATGTGGGGATAGGTCAGGGTAACGATCTGGCCTGCATAAGAAGGGTCGGTGAGGATCTCCTGATACCCTGTGATGGCAGTATTGAAGACCACCTCACCGGTGGAGAGGCCGATAGCACCCATGGCCTTGCCGACGAAGGTCGACCCATCGGCCAGAACCAGGAGTGCGGGTACGGGGGCTGCGGCTGCCAAGCTCATGTCCTCTTCAAGTGACGCAGTGACTGCGTCGTCGTTGTCGTTGCCCTGCTGCCGGGACGGCGCGACGGGGAGACCACCGGGCCGCGCGAGACCGCCTCGGGTGAGCGAGGGGGTCGAAAGGTGCAAGGGTAGATAAGGAATGAAGACCCCGGAGTCGGCGTGCGGCTCCGCCCAGCGGAATCGTCCGGAATTACAGCCAAAAAAAAGCGGAATGCGTGGCGCTCATTCCGCTTCTCTCGAGACTTTGCCGCTAGGCTTTGCTGACTCAGTGTCTTTCATACTGAGCGCGCATTTTAGGTAAAGCCGCGCGGCGTTGTCTACGCGAAATTGCCGGACTTTGTCTGCTGCAAGCCCCTGTTGCGGAAATCAAAGCCCGAGGACATCCATCATGGAGTAGACACCGCAGGGTTTGTTGCGCAGCCACAGGGCTGCCCGCAATGCACCGTCGGCAAAATGCCGGCGGCTTTGGGACTTGTGGGTAATTTCGATGCGCTCTCCCGCGGTAGCGAACATTACCGTGTGATCACCCACGATTTCCCCGCCACGAATGGTGGAAAAACCGATGGTTTTGCGATCGCGCGCCCCGGTCTGCCCCTCGCGGCCGAACACGGCACAGTCATGCAGGTCGCGCCCCAGGGCAGCGGCAACCACTTCCCCCATGCGCAGTGCAGTACCAGACGGCGCATCCACTTTGTGGCGATGGTGGGCCTCGATGATCTCGATATCGGACTCCTCGCCAATCACGCGCGCCGCCAGATCGAGAAGCTTGTAGCAGAGATTCACTCCCACACTCATGCTCGGTGCGAATACGATGGGTGCTGCGCTGCCCGCTTCCGCGACGAACCGCTTCTGGGCCTCGGTCAAACCGGTCGTGCCAATCACGAGCGGCTTGCCCGCCCGCGCGCAGAGTTCGAGATGCCGCAGCGTGGCCTCCGGCGTGGTGAAGTCCACCAAGACATCGAAATCAGCGAGCACTTCAGCGAGATCTGCGACCGCCAGAACGCCGACTGCAGGCAAACCGGCGGAACTGCCAGCATCCCGGCCGAGGGCAGCATCTCCCGGCAGCACCGAGGCAGCACCGAGGGTCAGGTCCCCGTGTTCATGGACGGCTTCGATGAGGGTTTTGCCCATGCGCCCGGAGGCGCCGGCAACGGCTATGCGCAGCATGGAAGTTCCTTGGTGGGGCAGGCAGGTCGTGACTGCTGTACTGCGCTCACGACTTCAGCGAATCCACGAAACTCTTCACGCCGTCGAACCACGAGGTCTTGCGGGGATTCTGCTTGCTGCCGTGACTGTCTTCGATTTCCTTGAACTCTTCAAGCAATTCGCGCTGGCGCTTGGTCAGGTTGACGGGCGTCTCCACGATGACGCGCGCGAGCAGATCACCGGCGGCACCACCACGTACCGGCGTGACCCCTTTTTCCCGCAACCGGAACAGCTTGCCGGTCTGGGTTTCCGGAGGAATCTTCAACTTGACCCTGCCATCGAGGGTCGGAATCTCCAACTCGCCACCGAGTACGGCATCGACAAAACTGATGGGGATATCGCAGTGGAGGTCGGCACCGTCCCGCGAGAAGATCGGATGATCCTTGACGACGACCTGCACATAGAGATCGCCCGGCGGCCCACCGTGGGTACCGGCCTCGCCTTCACCGGTGAGTCGGATGCGATCTCCGGTATCAACCCCCGGGGGTACCTTCACCGAAAGCGTCTTGTTTTCCTGCACCGCACCGCGACCATGACAGGCATGGCAAGGATCCTTGATGGTCTTGCCGGCGCCCCCGCAGCGCGGGCAGGTCTGCTGCACCGAAAACGGTCCCTGCCGCATGCGTACCTGCCCCACGCCCTGGCAGGTGATGCAATTCTCGGCCGAAGAGCCCTTGCGCGCGCCGCTGCCGTCGCAGGCCTTGCAGGAAACACGCGTCGGAATGCGAATCTTGACGCTGGTGCCCCGCACGGCATCTTCGAGAGCCAACTCGAGCGTATAGCTGAGGTCGGAACCGCGCTGCACATGGCTGCGGCGCGCACCGGCAGCACCGAAAATGTCCCCGAAAATGTCGCCGAAAATATCGCTGAACCCGGCAGCGCCCGGACCGCCGCCTCCCGCCTGAGCGTTGACGCCGGCATGGCCGAACTGGTCATAAGCGGCACGCTTCTGACTGTCGGACAGTACTTCGTAGGCCTCGTTGGCCTCCTTGAATTTTGCTTCGGCTGAGGCATCCCCGGGGTTGCGATCCGGGTGGTATTTCATGGCAACGCGTCGGTAGGCCTTCTTCAGGTCCTGCTCGGCCGCACCCTTGTCAACCCCGAGCACCTCGTAATAGTCCCGCTTTTCCATGACTCATCCACTGCATGCAAAACGAAAAAGCCGGAGCGGGTGACCCGCTCCGACATCGGCACTTCTCCGGAAGCCAGCGAGCCTTTTTCTGCAACCGGCGGCGCGCGGGGTCTCCCGCAGCGCCCGCTGCCCGGCGCGCCGGCTATTTGTCGTCTTTGACTTCCTCGAACTCGGCATCGACAGCGTCATCGCTGGCTTTGCTTCCGGTCCCGGCACCACCACCGGCATCGGTGGCTCCGCCGGGAGCGCCAGCACCACTCTTGGCGGCTTCCTCGTACATGCGCTGCGCCAGACCGGACGCTGCCTTCGACAGGTCTTCGGTGCGATCCTTGATCGCTTGCAGGTCGTCGCCCTTGGCAACGGCTTCAAGCGCAGCAATCGCCGTTTCGATTCTTTCCTTCTCTCCCGCCTCGACCTTGTCCTTGGCCTCGGTCAGCGTCTTTCTGGTGGAATGGATCAAGCCATCTGCCTGATTGCGGGCGGTGATCAACTCCTCGAATTTCTTGTCCTCGGCGGCATGGGACTCGGCGTCCCGCACCATTTTCTTGATCTCGTCCTCGGTCAGGCCACTGGAGGCCTTGATGACGATCGACTGCTGCTTGCCCGTTGCCACGTCCTTGGCAGACACATTGAGAATGCCGTCGGCATTGAGGTCGAAGCTGACCTCGATCTGCGGCATGCCTCGCGGCGCCGGCGGAATGTCCGACAGATCGAAGCGGCCCAGCGACTTGTTCTGGGCAGCCTGCTTGCGCTCACCCTGCACTACGTGGATGGTCACAGCGCGCTGATTGTCTTCGGCCGTAGAAAACGTCTGTTTCTTGTTGCAGGGGATCGTGGTGTTCTTCTCGATCAGCACGGTAGCCACACCCCCGAGGGTCTCGATGCCGAGCGACAGCGGCGTGACGTCAAGCAGCAGGACATCGGTGACTTCTCCGGCAAGCACAGCCGCCTGAATGGAAGCTCCCAGCGCTACGGCTTCGTCCGGGTTGACGTCCTTGCGAGGCTCCTTGCCGAAGAATTCGGCTACTTTCTTCTGCACCAGCGGCATGCGGGTCTGACCACCCACCAGGATGACGTCATCGATCTTGTCGACCGACAGACCGGCATCCTTCAGGGCCACTTTCAGGGGCTCGATGGTGCGGGTAACGAGATCTTCGACCAGCGCTTCCAGTTTGGAGCGCGTCACCTTGACCACCAGATGCTTGGGACCCGTGGCATCCGCCGTGATGTATGGCAGGTTCACCTCGGTCTGCTGTGCACTGGACAACTCGATCTTTGCCTTCTCGGCCGCCTCCTTGAGTCGCTGCAGTGCCAGCGGATCATTGTGCAGGTCGATGCCAGTGGATTTCCTGAAGTCCTCCGCCAGAAACTCGATGACCCGCAGGTCGAAATCCTCGCCGCCCAGGAAGGTATCACCATTGGTCGACAGCACTTCGAAGCTGTGCTCACCGTCGGTTTCGGCAATTTCGATGATGGAAATGTCGAAGGTGCCACCACCGAGGTCGTAGACGGCGATGGTCGTATCGCCGGCCTTCTTGTCCATGCCGAAGGCAAGCGCCGCTGCCGTGGGCTCGTTGATGATGCGCTTGACGTCCAGACCGGCGATGCGCCCGGCATCCTTGGTGGCCTGACGCTGCGCGTCATTGAAGTAGGCCGGCACGGTCACGACGGCTTCCGTGACTGCCTCGCCGAGGTAATCTTCGGCGGTTTTCTTCATTTTCTTCAGCACCTGCGCGGAAATCTGCGGCGGCGCCATTTTTTCTCCGCGCACTTCCACCCAGGCATCGCCGTTGTCGGCCTTGGCGATCTTGTACGGCACCATGCTGATGTCTTTCTGCACGACATCGTCCTTGAACTGCCGGCCGATCAGACGCTTGACCGCAAACAGGGTGTTCTTGGGGTTAGTGACCGCCTGACGCTTGGCCGGCTGACCCACGAGGATCTCGCCATCTTCGGTGTAAGCGATGATGGAAGGTGTCGTCCGATCGCCCTCTGAGTTTTCGATGACCTTCGCCTTGCCGCCTTCGAGAATGGCCACGCAGGAGTTGGTGGTGCCAAGATCGATGCCAATGATTCTGCCCATATCGTCTGCCTCGCTTACCGCAAATTGTCTGTTGGTTGGGGGCCGCCCGGTCTGCCGGGCAGCGTCACATGCCCCCTATGTAGGTGCGGCCTTTGGAAATTCAAGTCTCAGGGGGCTCGCGACACCACGACCATCGCGGCCCGCAGCACCCGACCGTTGAGGGTGTAGCCCTTCTGCATGACCTCCAGGACGGAATTCGGCGCAACCGACGGGTTTGGCACCTGGGCAATTGCCTGGTGCAACTGGGGATCGAACGGTTCGCCAACCGGGTTGACCTGCCTGATCTGGAAACGTGCCAGCGTTTCTGCAAAGCCCTTCAGCGTGAGCTCCACGCCCTCGTAGAGACCACGCACCTGCTCGCGCTGGGCATCGGGAACGGCGCGCAGGGCCCGCTCCAGGTTGTCGAGCACCGGCAACAGTTCGCCGCTGAACTTCTCGAGGGCGAACTTGTGGGCCTTCTCGACATCGCCTTCGCAGCGGCGGCGCATGTTCTGCACTTCGGCCTGGGCACGCAGTACCGATTCACGCTGCTCGGCAAGCGCCGCAGCTACTGCCTGCTGGATGCGCGCAGCGATTTCGATCTCCGCTTCGACTGCCGGCCTACCAGCGCTGTCATCCGACGGGTTCTGGCACTGATCACCGTCGCCGTTGGGCGACGGGGTGTGGGATTGATCACCGGACATGGAAGAGGGAGCTCCGTGGCTGCTGGGGAATGCCGCCGGATATGGGGCTGAAAGCCGGGGATTCAAGAGGAGTGCCGCAAGGCCGGACAGTGGTCGCCTTGTCCCGGGGCGCGGGCGCCGGTCGACGGGCGGGTTCTGTACTACAATCCGGGCGAACCCTGTGTTGTTTCGACGATGCTGACCCACCTGACGATCCACAATTTCGCGCTGGTCGAAAAACTCGATCTCGAACTGCAGCGCGGCACCACCGCGATCACCGGCGAAACCGGTGCCGGCAAGTCCATCATGCTGGATGCGCTGGGTCTAACGCTGGGAGATCGCGCCGATCAGGATGTGATCCGGCAAGGAGCCGAGCGCGCCGACATAAGTGCCAGTTTTCAGATCGAACCCGGCAATCCTGCCCTCGACTGGCTGCAGGAGCGTGATTTCCCCCTGGAAGATGGCGAGTGCATCCTGCGGCGAGTCCTCACCCGCGACGGACGCTCCCGCGCCTACGTCAACGGCCAGAGCACCAGCCTTGCCGAGCTGAAAGCGCTGGGCGAGCTGTTGATCGACATCCACAGCCAGCATGAGCACCAGTCGCTGCTGAAAACCCCCACGCACCAGCGCCTGCTCGATGCCTTCGGCGGGCTGCAGACGCTGGCCAGCCGTGTCCAGTCTGCAGCCGAGCAACTGCGCCGGCAGCGTACCCTGCTGGACGCGCTGCGCAGCCGCAGTTCGGCGGACGCGGCCCAGGTCGAGCTGCTCGGGTATCAGGTGCAGGAACTGCGTGAGCTCGACCTCGGCCCCGACGAACTGGCCGCCCTGGAGGCGGAACACAGTCAGCTGAGTCACGCCGACAGCGCCCTGGCGACCCTGCAGCAGGTGCTGGGTCTCTGCTCGGAAGCCGAAGATTTTTGCCTGGAGCAGGGTCTGCAGCGGGCGACTGCCCTGCTGGAGAACCTGCCCTTCCAGACTCCGCTGTTGCAGGAGGCCCTGGGCCTGCTGCAGAACGCGCTGATCCAGGTCGAGGAAGCCGGCGGCGCCGTGCAAAAGGCCAGCGCCCGCATCGAGGCAAATCCGCAGCGCCTGCAGGAGGTCGACGAGCGACTGGGCGCCGTTCACCGGCTGGCACGCAAGCACCGGGTTCCACCGGCAGAGCTTTATGCCCATACCTTGGCGCTCACCAGGGAACTGGACACCCTCGCCGTGAGCGACGACAAACTGGCGGCGCTGGAGCAGGAGTGTGAGCAGCAACTGCTGCAGTACGGCCGACTGGCGGGTGAACTCAGCAGCAAGCGCCTGGCGGTCGCCTCGCGGCTGCAGAAGGCGGTCAATGCCCAGCTCAGCAAGCTGGGCATGGGCGCGGCACGCCTCGAGATCGCCTTGAACAGCGATGAAGCCCGGGTACCCGGGCCACAGGGCTTCGATGCCATCGAATTCCTGATCAGCACCAACCCCGGCCAGCCGCCCAAGCCCCTGGCCAAGATCGCCTCGGGCGGGGAGCTTTCGCGGGTGAGCCTCGCCATTCAGGTCGTGACGGCACAGACCTCCGCGATTCCGACCCTGGTCTTCGACGAAGTCGACGTGGGCATCGGCGGCAGCACCGCGCGGGCCGTCGGCGAGTTGCTGCGGCAGTTGGGGGAACGCGGTCAGGTGCTATGCGTGACGCATCAGGCGCAAGTGGCGGCCCAGGCGCACCAGCACCTGCTGGTCAGCAAGACCACCCTGCGCCAGCAGACGCTCACCACGTTGCTCGCCCTCAGCAACGAGGCACGCGTCCGCGAACTCGCCCGCATGCTGAGCGGCGACGAGCACAGCGAGCGCTCGCTCGCCCATGCCCGTGAATTGATGCTGGACTGACGCTGCGGGACGGCTTCAGGGAAGGCGCTGGCACTGCTGGCACAGGCCGTAGATGTAGAGCGAATGGTCACTGACCGTGAAGCCTTTCTCGCGGGCCACCTTGCGTTGGCGCTCTTCGATGACCTCGTCCATGAATTCCTCCACGTGGCCGCACTTGGTGCAGACGATGTGGTCGTGGTGGTGGTCGGAACTCATTTCGAAGACGGAATGGCCCCCCTCGAAGTGATGCCGCATCACGAGGCCGGCGGATTCGAACTGGGTCAGTACGCGGTACACCGTGGCGAGGCCGACATCTTCATCGGCATCGCGCAGCGCCTTGTAGACATCCTCCGCGCTCATGTGGCGCGAAGGTGCAGATTCGAGAATCTGCATGATCTTCACACGCGGCAACGTGACCTTGAGGCCGGCCTTGCGCAGTTCCTGATTTTCTCCCGGCATGCGGCACCTCGTCAGTTGCATACTCCATCAACGCCGCTATGGCAGCCCTGACAGCTTTTCCTGCTTTCTTGTATTATGCCCGCTTATAGCAGGCCCACAAAAGCACAAGAATCGCAGTCTCCCATGCCCTTCCTTGCAGTGATTCCCACACGATCCAACGCCCCAGCGGTCCACCTGCCTGCGGCCGCTGCCCCGCCAGTCTGCCGTGCGCATGGTGTTTCCGGCGCGGTGAAAGGCGTGCTGATCGCCAGCCTCTGTGTACTGCTCACGGCCTGCGGCTCGGTGACCTCGTTCAGCTTCCCCGGTGTTTACCGCATCGACATTCCGCAGGGAAACCTCCTGACCCAGGAGATGATCGACCAACTGCGACCGGGCCTCACCAAGCGCCAGGTCACCTTCATCCTGGGTACGCCCCTGCTGCGCGACACCTTTGACCAGGACCGCTGGGACTACCTGTACAGCTATCAGCCGGGTGGTGGAGAGCGGGTTCAGGAGCGCCTGACCGTCTATTTCGAAAACGACCAACTGACGCGACTGGAAGGCGACTTCGAGCAAACGCCGGAGAACGCACAGTTTCCCGCTACGGCGACCGCTCCATCGGCTCCTCCGGCGACGCCGACCCCCCTGCTGCCGATGGCGCGCCAACCACAGTAAGCGCCTGGCCCTTCGCCGACACCGTCCGTACCGGATCCGTTCGCGCCGAATTTCTCTAATGATTCGACCGCGCCTTGGCCGCCCGCTGCTGGCGTGCCGCCTTCGGATCGGCAACGAGGGGCCGGTAGATTTCCACACGATCGCCTTGCTGGAGCACGTAGCGATCCGGCGTCGGCAGCAGGCTTCCATCCAGCACGCGCGAAAAGATACCCATCCGGGCCTTGGCCAGCACTATCTCCGGGAATTCGGTCAGAAGGCCCGAGCGCTCCACGGCCTGCAGGGCGGTCGTTCCCGCTTCCACCTGCAGCGAGGCCAGCCGCTGCTGCCACGGCAGCGCATAGACGACTTCCACCGTCAGCAGCGCTGCATCCGTCATGTTGATGCTCCAGTTGATGCTCCAGTGTCGGTACCCGAGCCGTAGACCTGCTCGGCACGGCGTGCAATGGCGTTCACCATGTCGCTGGCCGTGCTTTCGAACAGGGCGGCGAGTGCCGCATCTACCAAGCCAGTGCCGAATTCGAAGTCGAGATCGAGGCTCACCTTGCAGGCCGCCTCCGACAGCGGCTCGAAGCGCCACACGGCCGCGAATTTCCGGAACGGCCCCTCGACCAACTGCAGGGTCATGCTCCGCGGGGGTTCCAGTTGGTTGCGCGTGGTGAATGCATGGCGCAGCCCCGCCTTGCCGAGCGTGAGCCGTGCCGTGACGTGTGACGCTCCACGCTCGAGTACCTCGGCGGCCAGACATCCCTGCAGGTACTGCGGATAGCTGGGGATGTCATCGACCAACGCAAACATGCGGGCTGCAGACTGGGGCAACAGGGCTGAGCGGGCGATGCGGGCCATGCGAAACGGGAAGCCAGGGTGGACCAGCATTAGACAACACGACAGCCCGCAGCCGCGAGTCTATAATGCGCGGCCCCGACCGAGCCGCGCCCTGCCATGAGCAAAGCCAAGAAGTCCAAGCTCGATGACAGCACCATCGTCATCAACAAGAAGGCCACTCACGACTACTTCCTGGAGGACCGCTTCGAAGCCGGACTGGCGCTGGTCGGCTGGGAAGTGAAGAGTCTGCGGGAAAAAAAGGTGCAGCTGGTCGACAGTCACGTGCTGATGAAGAACGGCGAGGCCTTCTTGTTCGGCGCCCAGTTCGTGCCGCTCGCCAGCACGAATACCCACAGCGTGGCCGACCCCACGCGCACCCGCAAGCTGCTGCTCAACCAGAGGGAACTGGCGCGCCTTTTTGCCGGCGTGCAGCAGAAGGGCTATACCTGCGTGTGTACCAAACTCTACTGGAAAGGCCACCTCATCAAGGCCGAGATTGCGCTGGCGAAAGGCAAGCATGCCTACGACAAGCGGGACGTCACCAAGGAGCGCGAGTGGAACATCACCAAGCGCCGGGCGATGTCGCATGCAGTAAAGCACTGACGGCAGCGCCCACCGGAGACCTCTGGCATGCACGGAAAGGTCGCTCTGGAGTCCTGGCTGCAGACCGAACGCCGGGTTTGCGCAGAACGGCTGGCAGCGGCGATCTCGGCCACTGACCTGCAGCGCGTGCGACCGGAGTTCGGCCAGCGGGTGCGACCACGGCCGGGTTCGGTGCTCGCATCACCGGTGATCGCCAACTGGGATCCGGAACCCGACTACTTCTTCCACTGGCCGCGCGACAGCGCCGCCGTCATGCGGGCGGTCGTCGATCTGGTGGCACTCAGCAGCGACCGCGACGAGCGCGCGTTCTGGCAGTCCCGTTTCCACCAGATGATCGACTTCAATCTGACGATAGCGCGGGCAGCGCGGCTACGCCCTGCCGCGGTGGATCACCACGCCACCACGCTGGACTCCTGTCGACGTTTTCTGCGGCCGCGCGGCGAACTGCGCCGGCTGACCGGGGACCGCCTGCTGGCCGAGCCACGGTTCAACCCGGATGGCACGGCCGATTTTCTGCGCTGGTCGCGGCCGCAGCTCGATGGCCCGGCACTGCGGGCGCTGGCCTGCCTTGCCTGGCTTGCCGAAGGCGGCACGGCGAGCGCGGCCCTGCTGGAACTGCTGCAGGGCGATCTGCAATTCACGTTGCGGCAGGCGGGTCGACGCAGCATCGGCCCCTGGGAGGAGGCCGACGAGCTTGCCCACCACTACTTCGTCGCGCTGGTCCAGTGGGCGGCGCTGGTACACGGCCGGGTCTTCAGCGCCTACAACCCGGCCCGCTGGCGCCGCGCCGAGCGGACGCTGCACCGGCAGCTGCAGGGTTTCTGGATGCCGGAGACCGCCGCGTTCCGGGCCGTACGCGGGCTGTCCGAGGGCTCGGTGACGGCAGACTCCCATGCCACGCAGCCGCTCGACAGCGCCTGCCTGCTCGCCATCAATGAGGCCGACCTGCCCGGTGCCGAGCACAGCGTGAGAGACCCGCGCGCGCTCGCCACGCTCGACGCCCTGGCTGCCGCCTTTGATCGGGCGCTGCCACTCAATCGGCAACGACCGGCAGGCGCTGCGCCAGCCCTCGGGCGCTCGCTGCGCGATCGCTACTTCGGCGGCGGTGCCTGGTACGTGACGACGCTGGCAGCGGCCGCGTTTTGTTACCGGCGCGCACTGGCCGGTCTGGACGCGCCGCAACCCTGGGTTGCCCGCGGCGACGCCTGGCTGGAAACCGTGCGCTGGCTGACGCCGTCCGACGGCTCGCTGAGCGAACAGGTCGACCGCGACACCGGGGTACCGCGCTCGGCGCGGCATCTCAGCTGGAGCTATGCCGCCCTCATCTCGACCGACCGACTGCGGCAGCGGGCCACGGCAGCCGGAAGCGCACTCAATCCCGCAGGTGGGGGGTGCTGAAACCGAGGCGTCGCAGGGCAACCTGCACCTCGGGAACCGCCATGAACAGCGACCACAGCAGGCCGGACCGGTGGTTCTCGATCATGACCATGATCGGCCCCTGATCGATGGCCAGCTGGCCTTCAGCCACCCAGCCCGTGACTGGGCTGAAGGCATCCCGGAAGCCGAGCGGGGTCCAGAGTTCAGCACCCCGCGTGAGCAGAAAGTGCCGTACTGCCTGCAGCGACTCCTCCGGCGCATAGGGTAGCGCCGCCAGCGCCGCCGAGGGCGTAATGATGCCTTGATCATTGTCGGGGGCGAAGGCGGAGTAACCCGCCTCGCCATCGCTGGCGGTCAGGCCCCAGCACTCCGGCCCGTAGCCGGGATAGCCGTGGGGATTGGCCAGGCAGTGAGCCCGGTTGATCAGCGTGTGTGCCCGATTCTGCGCAAAATAGTCGGCGTAGCGATCCACGAGGCCGCGCGGGTCGAGACCCAGAAACGAGTAGTGGGAAAAGAACAGCGGCCCACCGCCCGCTGGACCCAGCGGCAACTCGATGCCGAAATAGCGCTCGCCGTTGCGAAAGTGCGGACTGTCTGTCCAGCCCTGGTGGTAACGCTCTGCGGCCACTGCGTGCGTGGGTGAGGCAGAGGCCAGCACATAGACGATCAGCGCTTCATTCCAGCCGGTAATGGCATGGTTCATGGCGAACTGGTGCCGCGGACTCCAGTGCCAGAGCAGTGCGTCGCGGTCCGGACGCGCATGCCAGTCCCACTCCACGCCACGCCAGAGTGCGTCGATGTCGCTGCGCAGACGCACCTCGGCTGCCGTCGGGCGATCGAAGAACTGGCGTGCACAGAGCAGCCCCATCATCAGGAAGGCGGTTTCCACGAGATCGCCGCCGTCGTCGAGAGGCGAGAAGGCGATGGTGGCGCCTGTCGTGCCATGCAGAAAATGGCTGAACACGCCGTGATGTCGCTCAGCCCGTCCCAGGAAGGCCACGATGCGCACCACCTGCGCTCGCACCTCGTGTCGCGCAAGAAAACCGCGTCGGACGGCCGCCAGCAGGGCCATGATGCCGAACCCGGTGCCGCCGCTGGTCACGGTCTCCTGGAAGTCGTAGGCAGCCGGGTTGCTGCGCTCACGCGCCATGCCGCTCACGGGGTGGGCGAACTCGTGGAAATAAGCCAGCGTGCCACGCTGCACCAGATCGAGCAGCGCGCCGGTAGACACCTGCCCGGCCCGCTGCAGGGCGGTTGCAACGCTGTCGGAGCCGCTCTGCCTCGCCATGGCTTAGCCCGCCTGCCAGTCGACGTCGAGCGACAACGCCGCCAAGGAGCTGCCACCCACGTACACCACGAAGGCACCGGGCTCGAACACCGGCTCGGGCCGCAGCAAGCTCGGCGCCCTGCAGAAACCGAGCAGCGCTGCCGGCAACTCGAAGTGCAGCGTGCTCTGCTGACCCGCTGGCAGCGTTACGCGCCGAAAGGCCTTGAGTTCGCGCCGCGGTCGCGAGCGACTCGCCACGGGATCGCTGACATAGACCTGAACCACTTCGGTGCCGGCGCGGGTGCCGACGTTATGCAGCGTCACGCTGAACTGCAGCGTGGCCTGCTCACCCCCGCGGGGCGCCGCAAGCAGCCGCAGGTCGCTGTACTCGAAGCGCGTATAGCTGAGGCCGTGGCCGAAGGGATACAGCGCCGTATGCGGTCCCTCCAGCCGGCAGGCGGTGGTGAATTTGCGGAACACCCGCTGGCCTGCGGCGTCCACCTCGGAGTCGCCGCCGACATCCACGCCGATGCGCTCGCGGGGACGCCCGGTGGGGGGCTCGGCGTAGCTGAGCGGACACTGTCCCGAGTCGTGGGGAAACCCCATGGCCAGGCGCGCTGAAGGATTCACCACCCCGTAGAGCACGTCGGCAATGGCAGGACCTGTTTCGCTGCCGCCGAACCAGGCGTGCAGGATGGCCGCCGCGTGCTGGTGCTCCCAGTCGAGGGCCAGCGGTCGCCCGCTCAGTGTGACCAGCACGAGTGGCTTGCCCGTGGCAAACAGCGCCGCCAGAAGCTCGCGCTGGCGACCCGGCAAGGTCAGATCGGTCCGCGTCGACGACTCGCCGGTGTGTTCCTTGGCTTCGCCGACGCAGGCCACGATCACCTCCGCATCGCGTGCCAGGGTCACGGCCTCAGCGATGAGCTCGGCGGCCGTGCGCGGGTCGCGTGTGAACGTCGTGCCGAACACATTGACGCGCGCCGCCCGGTCGGCATCATCCTCGAGGTTGACGCCAAGCGCATGCCGCACGTCACGGCCAGCGGCTTGCAGCCCCTCCAGCACCGTCACGCTGTCCTGGCTGCGGGCAGCCACGGCCCAGGTCCCCTGCAGATTTTCGCGGTTGGCCGCCAACGGTCCCACCAGCGCCACCTTGGTCTGCGGCGCGAGCGGCAGCACGCCATCGTTTTTCAGCAGCACGCAGCAGTTGGCGGCGGCATGGCGGGCCAACTGCCGATGCTCGGGCAACAGTGTCGTTGCAACGCCTCCCTGCAGTCCCCGACGGGGCTCGGCAAACAGCCCGCGTTTCCATTTGGCCAGCAGCACCCGACGGCAGGCCGCATCGATCGCCGACATGGCGAGTCGCCCGCTCTGCACCAGCCCCGGCAAGTACCGGCGATAGGCGTCACTGATGAGATCGACATCAACGCCGGCGCTGAAGGCGAGCAAGGCCGCCTCTTCGAGATCGGCAGCCACCCCATGATGGACGAGTTCGAGGATGGCCGTGTAATCGGAAATGAGCAGGCCGTCGAAACCGAGCCCCTGCCGCAGCACACCCTCCAGCAGTTCACCGTGTGCCGTGCACGGGATGCCACCGAGATCGTGGAAACCGACCATGACGGCGGCCACACCGGCCTCCACCGCCGCGCGGAAGGGCGGCAGTACCACGTTGTGGAGACGGTAGGGCGTCATGTCGACGGCGTTGTAATCCCTGCCCCCCTCGGCGAAGCCGTAGCCGGCAAAGTGCTTCGCGCAGCAGAGCAGCCGACCCGCCGCAGCCGCATCGCTACCATGGAAGCCCTCCACCATGGCGCGCGCATAGGCTGCGCCGAGCAGTGGGTCTTCGCCCGGACTTTCGGCACAGCGCCCCCAGCGGGCATCGCGTGACACATCCAGCATGGGCGCCCAGTTGAGCGATACCCCTTCGGCGCTGGCCTCGTGGGCTGCCACGGCGGCGGTGGCGCGGATCAGGTCGGTATCGAAGCTGCCCGCCAGCGCGATGGGCAGCGGGAAAATGGTGCGGTGCCCGTGGATCACGTCCATGGTGAACAGCAGCGGGATGCCGTGGGGTGACTGCTCACAGGCGATCTGCTGCCAGGTCCGGAGCTGCTCCGGGGCAGCACCGGCGGCCAGAAAACCCACCTCACCGCGGGCGATGCGCTGCTCGATGTTGTCGACGGCGCCGCCGGCGCCGGTGCTGTCACCGCCGAAGGCATTGGGATGATTGAGCTGGCCGACTTTCTCCTCCAGCGTCAGGCGGGCAAGCAGGTCTTCGACGAAGGGAACGACAGTGGGCGGCATGGACACCTCTCTCACGACGGCTGGCGGTTCGTTGCGCGCTGGATGAACCCGGAAAATTTGCCGAGCAGGGCCCGGAACCAGTGCTGGCTCTGGGCAACGATGCCGGCGGGCGGGTCAGCGGACTCCCGCCGGCTGAGTTCTGCACCCTCGGGTGTGACCTTCAGTTGCAGCTGGCGCTGGTGGAACTGCGCCAGGCTCGGCCGATGGCCGATACTCACCACGGTGGCGTCCTTGAACTCCTGCTCGAACATCGACATCACGTTGGTCTGGCTGTCGAGGTCGAGCGCGCTGGTGGCCTCGTCGAGGAAGACCCACGACGACCGGTGCAGCAACAGGCGGGCGAAGGCCACCAACTGCTGCTGACCCTGCGACAGCACGCGGTCCCAGCGCTCCTCCACATCGAGCGAGGCCACCAGCTCCTTCAGCCCCACGCGCACAAAGGCGGCCTCGATGCGGGCGGAGTCGAACTGCTCCGGGGGGTCCGGGTAGCACACGGCGGCCCGCAAGGTACCGAGCGGCAGGTATGGGTGCTGCGGCATGAACATCATCGCTTCCCGCGGCGGCAGCAGGATGCGGCCGTGGCCCCAGGGCCAGAGGCCGGAGATGGCGCGGAACAGCGTGCTCTTGCCCGCCCCGGAGTCCCCCATGATGAGGACACGCTCACCACGGCGGATTTCTTCGTTGGCATTGACGATCACCACCTTGCCGAAGGCCGTCTGGATGGTGAGGTTCTCGAACGCCAGCCAGCCCTGCGGGTGCTCGCTGGTACGGATCTGGTCGAGGCAGGCACCGCACTCATCGAGCGTGCGCAGCGAGTGGTCGAATACGGCGACCCGGTAGAGCGTAGCCCGCCAGTCGGCGATGCCGGCCGTATTGTCGACGAACCAGCGCAGCGCCTGCTGTACCTGGTTGAAGGCACCGATCACCACCATGAGACCGCCGAGCGTGAGCTGGCCCTGCAGGTAACCGGGCAGGGCCACCACCGCCGGTACCACGATGGCCAGCCAGCCATAGCCCGATGTAATCCAGGTCAGCCGTGCCAGCGCAAAAATCAGCTGGCGCGTGATGTCGAGCACATTGCCGAGGGCGGCATCGAGGTTGCGACGCTCGCCGCTTTCTCCGCGATACAGGGCCACGGCCTCGGCCCGCTCGCTCACCCGGACCAGGCGGTAGCGCAGTTCGGCCTCGCGTGCATAGCGGGCGGCGTTCAGCCCTACCAGCCGGCGACCGACCAGCCAGGTCAGCATCGACCCGAGCAGTGCATACAGCACGGCGCACCACACCATGTAGCCGGGAATCGCCACGTGCACGCCGCCGATGTCGAACACCACATCGCGCGACAATTGCCACAGCACGCCGATGAAGGTGGTGAGCAGCAAGAACTGGTGCAACAGGCCAATGCCGAGGTTGGTGGAAAGCTCGCTGAGGTGGCGCGCATCCTCCTGCATGCGCTGGTCGGGGTTGACGCCGGTATCGCCACGGGCACCGAGGCGGTAGGGACGGCCGCCGACCAGCCAGGCGTCGAACAGGTGCTCGGTGAGCCAGGCCCGCACCCGCAGCTTGGCGGTCTCGTGCAGAAAGGTCTGCGTTACCACCAGCACCAGCAGCCCGCCGACGATGAACAGGAAGCGGCCGAGCTGGCGGCGGATCTCGGCGGTGTCGCGTACCTCGATGGCATCGAAGAATGCGCCATTCCAGCGATTGAGGAAGACCTGGCCAAACATGTTGGCGACGATGATCAGCACGATGGCGGTCAGGAGCGCGACGATGGGGCGGCTGTGCGGAGTGGACCAGAAGCCGCTGTTGAGCTGGCGCAGGTCGTTGAGGATGGAGCGACCGTACGGTGAATCGGCGGCTGCACCGCCGGTGGCGCCATCGGCGCGGGGCTCCAGTGCCACGATGAGCCTGCCGTTCTTGTCGTGGTGCGGGCCGCCCCCGTCTGTCGCCATGCCGTGGAACTCCTGTGGCGGGCAAGGCTGCCGTCAGACCGACAACAGCGCCCTCGCCCGTGCTGAGGCCGCATTCTAACCACAGGCCGCCGCAGCGAAATACCGCTGTGTTGTAGGGTTGAACCGCGGCCGCAGCCGCCTTGTCCCAAGCGGCAATCGGCCGTGTGGCGCGGGCTTTGCCGCTGGCGCGAGCTTGCTGCTATCCTCCCGCCGTCTTCTCAGAGGCACCTGCCATGAAAACCCTACTCGCCTATCTGCTGGCCGCTGCCGCGCTCTGCGCCCTTGCGCCGCTCGCTGTCGCCCATCACTCCTTTTCCATGTTCGACCAGACCAGGAAAGTCACCCACAGCGGTGTGGTGTCGGAAGTGCAGTGGACCAATCCGCACGTGTGGATCTTCGTCGACGTAAAGCGTGACGACGGCGCCATGGAAAAGTGGGGCATGGAGTTCACCAGCAAGGTGCATCTGGCCCGTCGCAATTTCACCCAGGACATGGTCAAGGTCGGCGACAGCGTCGAGTTCACGGTCAGCCCCTACGCCAACGGCAAGCCCGGCGGTCGTTTCTTCACGATCCGCATGGCCAACGGCCGCTACTACTGCGACGTCGGTGCAGCGCAGAAAGTCTGCGACGAGAACAACCACTGAGCCCAGGCGCTGCCTGCCCCCGTTTCCCAGGAGAATCTTCCATGCTGGCCCGTCGCCCCTTGCTTGCCGCTCTGGCTGTTGCCCTGTCGGCGAACCTGTCGCTGCCGTCCAGCGTCGAAGCCCAGCCGGCTGCCCGCCCGGTGTTCCCGGCCAGTGCCGAGCAGGTCAGCTACGCGGAACTCGATCGCTTGCCCGACTGGCGCGGCATCTGGCAGCCCAACATCGGTCGCATCACCGGCGACCAGCCGGTGCTGATCGGTGAGTACAAGGCACGCTACGAAGCCGAGCAGGCCAAGCTCAAGGCAGACCCCAACTACGAGGTGCCGGAAACGCTCGACAACTGCGAACCCGACGGCATGCCCAGCATGATGACCATGCCCTACAGCCTCGAATTCCTCTTCACCCCGGGCAAGATCGTGGTGAATCAGGAAGCGCTGATGATGGTGCGGCGCATCTTCACCGATGGCCGACCACTGCCGAGCGCCGACGACGTGGACCCGAATTATTTCGGTTACTCGGTAGGGCGCTGGGAAGGCGAGACGCTGGTGGTGGAGACCGTGGGCACCAAGGCAGGCCAGCGGCTCGGCACGCCCGGCATCACCAACAGCGACCAACTGAAGATCAGCGAGCGCATCTACCTCGATGCGGCCAACAAGGATCTGCTGCACGTCGACTTCACCTACGAAGATCCGAACGTGCTGGCGCAGCCCTGGCATCAGAACCACACATTCCGCCGCGACCGCACCTGGGACATCCTCGAGTACGTCTGCGCCGAGAACAACCGCCATCCACTGGACGCCGAGGGGCAGACCCAGGCCGACTTCTGAGCGACGCGGCGGCGGGGCTGTCGCTCGGCGCGGCAGACTCTGCATCTAATGTGAATTAGCCGGGCCACCAGTTTTGCTGCGGCGGCGGAACTTGCAATACTGCCAGCACCAACGATGACAGAAGCACCGCCGCGGCGGGCAGCTTCTGCACCAGTACTGTCTTCTTCAGATCCAGAGTGGAACCCTACCGATGCCCTCCCGCGCTGCGCCCCTCGGCGCCTGCCTGGCCTTGGCCGCCCTGCTGGCGCTGGCCGCTCACCCCGCTGCCGCGCACCACCCGGTAGCTGCCAAGTTCGATGACAGCAAACCCGCCACGCTGCGCGGCCGCATCACCGCCGTCGACTGGGCCAACCCCCATGTGCACGTCTTCTTCAATGTGACCGACACTGAAGGCGCCGAGACCAACTGGGCCGTGGAACTGGCCAGTGCGGTGGAACTGGAGTGGAGCGGCTGGCAGGCGTCGTCGCTGAAGCCCGGCGAACTCATCTCGGTGTCGGGCCCCACCGCCCGCAATGGCAGCCACCAACTGTGGGGCACGCGCGTCGAGCGCTCCGATGGCAGCGCCGTGCTCACGGTACGCGATGACGTTTTTGCTCGCCGCGCCGCGCCCCTGCGCGGGCCAACACCGCGCTGGCCCGATAACCAGCCGCGGCTCGGCCCACCCCCCGGCGAGACGGGCTACTGGGCCCTGCCGGAGCGCACTGCACTGGTCGAGGATGGCGTGGTGGTGGCCATGGATGCCCACGGCTTGTTGGCCGATGCCGGCGACGCCGGCAAGGTGGCTCCGCTGCAGCCCTGGGCGCACGACCTCTACCTGCTGCGCCAGCGCAACTTCCTGAAGGACGACCCGCTGTTCCTCAACTGCATTCCGCCGTCCGGTCCCCGCCAGTTCCAGCAGCCCTTCGGCTTCCAGTTCGTGGAAGAGCGGGCGCGCGGCCGCATCTTCCTGCTGCACGCCGGTGGCAACGGCAACTGGCGACTGCTGTATGCCGACGGCCGCCGCAGCGTGGGGCAGGTCACCGGCAATGACGACAATCCGCTGTTCTTCGGCCGCTCGCTGGCGCGCTGGGAAGGCGACACGCTGGTGGTGCAGGTGAGCGGCTTCAACGAGGGTTTCTGGTTCAGCAACGGCGGTCTGCCGCACACGCGCCTGCTGACACTCACCGAGCGTTTCACGCGCAGCGATCTCGGCACGCTGCACTACGAAGTCACCGTCGACGATCCCGGCGCCTACACGCGCCCGTGGACCAGCAGCTGGGACCTGCACTGGGTCGCGGGCCAGGAGCTGCCCGAGTACTACTGCCAGGACAATCGCCAGTAAGGCGCCGCTGAACGAGGAGACCATGACCATGCCACGCCTGTTGTCCCGTGCCGTCACCAGCGCCCTCGCCTTTGGCCTCGCCTTGGCCACGGCCCACGCCCAGCCCCCGGCAGCGCCGAGCGAGCCAGCGCCGCCGGCGCCCCGCCACGCCGATGGCCGCATCAATTTCGGCCCGCCCGAAGGCGAAGTCGGCTTCTGGGTACGCCGTACCGCCAATCTGGTAGTGAACCCCGACTCCTACGAAGCCGAGCGTGCGCAGCGCGCTCCGGTGCACATCA
This sequence comes from Gammaproteobacteria bacterium, assembly GCA_947457195.1. GTDB lineage: Bacteria > Pseudomonadota > Gammaproteobacteria > Pseudomonadales > Pseudohongiellaceae > CAILUG01. The sequence goes on along the minus strand of CANGUU010000009.1, from coordinate 26,087 downwards.
AGGACATTCCGCTGCAGGACTGGGCGCTCAAGCTCACCAACTTCCGTCACGACCTGTTTCTGGCCAGCGAACCCTACACACGCTGCAAGCCCGCCGGCGGGCCGCGCCAGATCATGTCGCCCTACGGCTTCGAGATCATCGACCTGCCGGAACTGCAGCGCCTCTACATCGTCACCACGTCGAACGCGATGACCTACCGCATCGTCTACATGGACGGCCGCGAGCACCCGCAGAACCTGACGCCCAGCTACTTCGGCCACTCGGTGGGCCACTGGGAGGGCGACACGCTGGTGATCGACAGTGTGGGCTACAACGAAGTGTCGTGGCAGAACCGCGACGGCCTGCCCACTACCGAGCAGTTACACCTGGTGGAGCGCTTCACGCGCCGCGACCGCGACACGCTCGACTACCGGGTCCTGATCGATGACCCCGGCGCCTACACCGCCCCCTGGGAGAGTGGCTACACCGTCGGCTGGACGCCGGGCGAGGAGCTGTTCGAATACGTCTGCCAGGAAAACAACCTGTCGCCCGACGCCATGATCGGTGAAGGCCGCTACAGCACCGTCGTGCCCTGACTCCCGCGGAATACGCCCATGAAAGCACTGTTCACCTTGCTCGCATTCGCCGTCTGTACCCTGCCGCTGCAGGCCCAGGAGGGGCACCCCCTGTCCGGCACCTGGCAGGGCGAGTGGGACGGCCACTTCCTCACGCTCATCCTCAGTTGGGACGGCAAGACGATCTCCGGCATCGCCAACCCCGGCCCTGTCACGCAGACCGCCGTGGGTAGCGTGCAGCTGGACTCCAGCGACTGGACAGTGACCGTCGACACCGAACTCAAGGACGACAACGGCCAGCCCTTCCGTTTCCGCGCCAGCGGCGTGCTGGACAACATCGGCTCCCCGCTGCGCGTGCTGAACGCCGACTGGCAGGCCGGCGGCAAACAGGGTCGCCTCACGCTGGTCCGCCAGGGCGGCGCCTGACTCCACTCCTGCCGCTAGCCCGCGGCACGCAGCGTGCCGGGCTGCGCTGCGCTGCCGCCCGCGAATACCTCGGCAACCTGAACGCCAGTTGAAAACCCTCTGCAAAGGCCGCAGATCCCTGCCCGAGGCCCGCGTTTGCAGCAGCCGGGTGGCGACCCGGCGTGCTAGCATGGCTTCACCAACGGGGGCGTTCTGGATTCGACGCCGGTTACAAGGCCTGCGGTGCATGTCGAGAGGGTATGGACTCTCGTAAATCAATTCATGCAACTTAATAGTTGCCAACGACGAAACGTACGCTCTCGCTGCCTAATTAGGCGCAGCGAGCGATTGCCACCGGGATGCCTGTAAACCAGTGATCGCAATCGTCATATAGAACAGGATCGCGGGGAGGCACGTCCGGGGCCAAGCCGCTAAAACTATCCGGAATCGCCAATGGCAGCCCTGCCCGTCGGGTGGTCACTGGCTAACTCAATAGACGACGCTACACATGTAGAGCCAAGGGGTGCGGACTGACGGACGGGGGTTCAAATCCCCCCGCCTCCACCAATACCCAAAATCCCAACCCTTACCCGGTTGGGATTTTTTTTGCCTGTTACCCGTCTTGGCACCGAATCGGTGCCGTCTTCCGCCAGTGCGCCGCGCCCGGGGGAACCCAAGCAGCAGGAAGCCAACGTACAAGCGGCTGTTGCACGGCGCTTGCAGCATTCCCTGCTTCCCCGCGAGCAGCCTCAGGGCGGCCACAACAAAAGGAAAATCCCCATGCCAATGGTAAATCCCGTCGTAATGGACCTGCGCGCCGCACTTTCCGCCTTGCTGCTGTCGGCGGCGGGGCTCGCCGTGGCGCAGAGCGTACCGATCGTGCAGCCCGGTGCGCCGGGCCAGGCGAGTCGCACCTTGTCGGCCGAGGAGGCGAGCAACCTCGCCACGACCACTTACACGCCTGCCGATGTCGCCTTCCTGCAGGCGATGATCGTGCACCACCAGCAAGCCGTGGACATGGCGGCGCTGGTCAAGGACAGCACCAATACCCAGGATCTGCTCGAAATCGCTGGCCGCATCGAAGCCGGCCAGGCCGATGAAAGGGCGTTCATGGAGGAGTGGCTGGCTGAGCGTGGCGAGCCGACCGAGGACGCGGCGCTTCTGCAGCACGCGCAGCACACCATGAAAGGCATGGCCAGCGCCGACCAGATTGCCGCGCTGGCGGCGGCCACCGCCACCGACTTCGACCGCCAGTTCCTTGCGCTGATGATCGCCCATCACGACGGGGCGGTTGACATGGTGACCGACCTCCTCGACGAGGAAGGCACCGCCGCCGATCCCGTGCTCTACCGTTTTGTCAGCGACATCAAGAGCGAGCAGGAAAGCGAGATGGAGCGGATGGACAAACTGCTGGCCGGGCTTTCTGCCGATCCGCGCTCGGGGCTGGCGGCGGGCTTCGACAATGCCGGGGAAGCGATCCTCAACCTGACCAAGGTGGCCAGCCTCCCCAAGCCGGCCGGGTTCTTCAACCCGGCCAATCCCGCCAGCCTGCGCCCGCCGGCCGTGCCCAAGAAGGACAAGAACGCTGCCGACACCGCAGAAAGCGCCGAGCCCACCGAGGCCGGGCCGTTGGCTGGAGCTACCGGGCCGGCAGCAAGCAACACCGCAGAGAACGCCGAGCCCGCCGGACCGGCAGCGAGCGACGCGGCGGCGCCGGTGGCAGCCACGTCCACCGCCCCGGCAGCAGACACGGCGACTGCCGCCCGCGAGGAGGAAGATCTCACCGAGTTCGCCGAACGTTCCCCGCTGCTCAATTTTGCCAACACCGACATGGCGTTCTTTGGCGACGTGCTGGTCGCAGGCTCCTACCACGGCTTCAACCTCTACCGCCTCGGTGCGGACGGCGTGCCGGCGCTGCTGAGCTCGGTGGTCTGCCCCGGCGGGCAGGGCGATGTCTCGGTGGTCGGCAACCTCCTGGTGATGAGCGTGGAGCAGACCCGCGGCCGGCTCGACTGCGGGTTGCAGGGCGTGCCCGGCAAGATCAGCAGCGACCGCTTCCGCGGCCTGCGCATCTTCGACATTTCCGACCTCAGTCAGCCGCGCCAGGTAGGCGTTGTACAGACCTGCCGCGGCAGCCACACCCATTCGGTGGTGAGCGCCGATGACGAGCGCCTGATCGTCTACAACTCGGGCACCGCCGGCGTACGCGAGGCGGAGGAGCTGCCGGGGTGCATCGGTGATATCGCCGGTGACAGTCGCACGGCGCTGTTCTCCATCGACGTCATCGAAATCCCGCTGGCCGACCCCTCGAGGGCGCGCATCGTCAAGAGCCCGCGTGTGTTTGCCGACGACGCGACCGGCTCCATCGCAGGCCTGTGGACCGGCGGCGACCACGGAGAAGGCACGCAGCGCACCGCGGCGACCGATCAATGCCATGACATCACCGTGTTCCCGGCGCTGAAGATCGCGGCGGGGGCCTGCTCGGGCAACGGCATCCTGTTCGACATCGCCGACCCCCTCAATCCCACCCGCATCGACGTGGTGACCGACACCACGTTTGCCTACTGGCACTCGGCCACCTTCAACAACGATGGCACCAAGGTGATCTTCACCGACGAGTGGGGTGGCGGCGGTCGGCCGCGCTGCAGGGCATCCGACCCCAGGACCTGGGGCGCCAATGCGATCTACGACATCGTCGACGGCAAGCTGGTGTTTCGTGCGCACCACAAGCTGCCGGCGCCGCAGACCGACAAGGAAAACTGCGTGGCGCACAACGGCTCGATCATTCCCGTGCCCGGACGTGATCTGTTCGCACAGGCCTGGTACCAGGGCGGGCTCTCGGTCATGGACTTCAGCGACAGTGCCAATCCCCGCGAGATCGCCTACTTCGATCGTGGCCCGATCGACGCCAAGCAACTGGTGCTGGGCGGCTACTGGTCGGTCTACTGGTACAACGGCTTCCTCTACGGCACGGAAATCAGTCGCGGCATCGACATGTTTGCGCTCGCGCCGAGCGAGCACCTGAGCGAGGCGGAGATCGCTGCCGCCCGGGCCGCCCGCTACGAAGGCAGCCGCTTCAATCCGCAGACGCAGACGCAGGTGACCTGGGAGACCGCCGTGGTGGAGGCTGCCGCCGCCAGCCGCCGGGGAGAGTGATCCCCGCGGCCGACGGGCGCTGGGCGACGGAAGCATCCCGACATTAACAATCTGTCATGCGACCGCAAGCCTCGGGTCATGCGGAGTCCGCCATGCTGGGAGTCGTAAATCCCTCATGAGGAATCCGCCATGCAGTCGCTGCAGGAACGCTTCACCACCTTCTACGGAACACTGGGTCAGGAGTCGCTCGGCCGCATCGGCCAGCTCTACCACGACGCGGTGACATTTCGGGACCCGGTGGCGGCGCATGAGGGCCTTGCCGCACTGGAGTCCTACTTCCGCCGGTTGCTGTCCGGCGGCAGTGACTGCCGTTTCGTGATCCATGAGCAGGACTTCGGCAGCGCCTCGGCCTGGGTACGCTGGACCATGACCTTCTGCCATCCGCGACTGAACCGCGGTCGCCTGGTGGCGGTGAGTGGCGTGAGCCTGCTGCGCTTCACCGATGACCGCATCACCGAGCAGGAGGACTTCTACGACCTCGGCGCCATGCTCTACGAGCAGCTGCCGGTGATTGGTCCGGTCGTCCGCTTCCTGCGCCGGAGGTTGGCCGCATGAGCACCGTCTCCGCGCACACCGCAGCGACACCAGAAAAGTCCATGTTGATCACCGGCGCCAGCTCGGGGATTGGTCGAGCCACGGCACTGGCCGCCGCCGCCGCTGGCTGGAGGGTCATCGCCTGTGGTCGCGACCCGGCGAGGCTGGCCGAGCTGGCCGCCACACAGGCAGGCATCGAAACGCGCGCCTTCGACCTGACCGATCTGGCGGCCTGCCACGCAGCACTCGACGCCACGGTCGTCGATGTGGCCATCCTCAATGCCGGCCACTGCGAGTACGTCGATATGGACGCATTCGATCCTGCCCTGTTCCACCGGGTCTTCGAGGCAAACTTCTTTTCTGCCGTGAATACCGTGGCGGCCCTGCTGCCCGGGCTGCGCCCCGGCGCTCGCCTTTTGCTGGTCGACAGCCTGGCCCGTCTGCTGCCCTTCACCCGCAGTGAAGCCTACGGTGCCAGCAAGGCCGCCCTGTTCTATTTCGCCAAGAGCCTGGAGGTGGATCTGCACCCGCGCGGCGTGGTGGTGCAGACGGTGTCACCGGGCTTCGTGCGGACGCCTCTGACCGACCGCAACCGCTTCAGCATGCCACTGCGCATCGAGCCGGAGGAGGCCGCTCAGGCGATCCTGGCGCAGGTCCAGGGCGGCAAGCGGAATGGCTACTTTCCCTTCGTATTCGCCAGCCTGATCCGGTTGCTGTCTGCTCTGCCCCAGGGCTGGCAAGCGGCAATCTGCCGCGCTCTCGCCCGCCGCGAAAGGAGTGGAGCATGACGCAGACCGGCAGACGTCAGTGGTTCAACTTTGTCTGGTACCAGGCCCTGTGGTTGACCGCCATCGCGGGCGGTCCGCCGCTCACCGGAGCCCTGCTGCTGTTGCTGGTGGTGCACCTGCTGTGGGTGGACTGCTGGCGCAGTGAAGTCATCCTGATGCTCGGCTGCGCCCTGCCGGGCTGCGCCGCCGACAGTCTGCTGGCCCATGTCGGTGTCTTTGTGTTCGAGCCCGCGCCGGCCTACGCACCCATTCCGCTGTGGCTGGTCACGATCTGGCTGGGTTTTGCCGGCACGCTGCGCCACAGCCTGCGCTGGCTGAGCTCGCGCCCCGCACTCATGGCGGTACTCGCCGGTGTTGGTGCGCCCCTCACTTACCTGGGGGCCGCCCGCCTGGGAGCCGTCGATTTTCCGCAGGGAGCGCTGATCACCGGCCTGTTGGTCGGTGCGGTGTGGACGGTCCTTGCCCCCTGGCTTTGCTGGCTGACCCAGCGGGCCACGACCTGGCAGACCGACCCACCGGTATCCCCTATCCACCCACTCACTCGAGGAGATTGACCATGACCGTTGCTGTACTGCGATCCCGTCTCGGCACCCTGCTGCTGCCGCTACTGCTGATTTGTGCCGACCCGTTACGGGCGGAGACCGTGACACCGGCACCGCTGGCAGGCCTGGAGCTGGTCGGGCAAGCCAGGCTGCAGGTGCTGTTCTGGAAAGTCTTCGATGCGCAGTTATACAGTCCCGCCGGTGCTTGGCAGGGGCGCCCCCCTTATGCCCTTGCACTGACCTATCTGCGCAATCTGCGCGGTGAGCGCATTGCCGAACGCTCGGTGCGCGAAATGCGCGAGCAGGGCTTCACGGATGAGCTCACGCTGGCCCGCTGGTACGAGCTGCTGCGCTCGGTGATTCCGGACGTGGGTGCCGACGATGAAATCATCGGCGTCGCAGAGGCCAGCGGGGCCACCCAGTTCTACTTCAATGGCCAACCGCTCGGTCGTATCGACGAGCCGGCATTCACCGAGCGCTTCTTTGCCATCTGGCTCGGCGAGCGCTCGTCGCAGCAGGACATGCGGGTAGCGCTGCTCGGAGGTCGCCCATGAAGAGGCTGTCTCTTGTGCTTGCCCTGCTGTTGCTCGGGACGGGCTGCGCCACGCGGCCGAACGGCCAGGACTACCTGGCGCTGCAACCGGAATTCGACCTGTTCCGGTTTTTTGACGGCGATGTCGTTGCCTACGGGCTGGTGCAAAACCGCAGTGGCGACGTGGTGCAGCAATTCACCGTCGACATCCGCGGCAGTGTTTCCGGCAACCGGCTCACGCTCGACGAACGCTTCACCTATACGCTGGGCGACGGTCTTCGCGAGCGGGTCTGGACCATCGAGAAGGGCGCCGATGGGACCTACCGGGGGCAGGCAGGCGACGTGCTCGGCTCGGCGAGCGGGCGCACCTTCGGCTCCGCCTTTCAGTGGGAATACCAGATGGATCTGCCGGTGGGTGACGGCGAAGTGAGGGTGCGGTTCAACGACTGGATCTGGGCACTGGACGACGCGCACATTCTCAACCGCTCCTACATCCAGAAATTCGGCCTCGACGTGGCAGAGGTCACGTTGTTCATGCAGCGTCGGTAAGCGACCCGGTCAGACAGCACGACAGGGCAGTCTCAGTGTCACCTTCAGACCCGGTGCAGCGGGTACGGCAGAGTCCAGGTTCAGGCTGCCACCGTGGCGGCGGACGATGGCGGCGGCCAACGGCAGGCCGAGCCCGTTGCCCGGCCGCGACCGGCTGGCATCCAGTCGACCGAAGCGCTGCAGGGCGCGCTCATGCTGCTCCGGCGGAATGCCCGGACCGCTGTCGAGCACCATCAGTTCTGCCACCGTGCCCTGTACCCGCGTCTCCACTGTCACGCTGCCCCCGGCCGGCGTGAACTTGACGGCATTGTCGACCAGATTCGCGACCGCCTGACAGAGGAGGTCGGCGTCACCCTGCACGAGACTGCTGGCCGCAGTCGGGCCGTTGACCAGGTGGAGTTCGACGCCGTTTTCCCGCGCCAACGGCTCGTACAGATCCACCACGTCGCCAGCCAGGGTGGCCAGGCTGATGTCGTCACTCGCCATCGGCGCCTTGCCCGCCTCGATGGCACTGATGCGCAGCAGGCTGCTGAAGATGCGCAGTAGTCCATCGATTTCCTCGAGCAGCACCTCGCGGGCCGGGCCCGCCACCAGCGAGCTGACATTCACGCGCAGACGGGTCAGTGGCGTGCGCAGGTCATGGGCGATGCTGTCGCTGACCGACTGGATGCCATCGACGCGCGCCTCCAGTTCCGCCAGCAGGCGGTTCAGCATGCGCGAGAGCTTGGACAGGTCGTCCCAGTTGCTGTCGACCAGCAGACGCTCGCCCAGATTGCCGGTGGCAATGATGCGCTCGGTGGTGGCAGCGATGCGGGTGAAGCGACTGGCAACGTAGTAAGCCACACCGAAACTCACGGCACAGATGGCCAGCAGGATCACGATCATGGCCCAACCAAATGCTTCGGCGACCCATTGGGCGATCTCAAGATCGTCGACATCGCGGCCCACCAGCAGCTGAGTGCCGTCGCTGAGGGTATGCACCTTGGCCATCACGTCGAAGTGCTCGCTGCCGAGGCGGATGCTGGCCCGCTGCCCGGGCAACAGGGAGTGGCTGATCTCGAACAGCAACGTGCCCTCGTCAAACCGCTCCACGCTGGCGGGCCATCCCGGCATGTTGCCGCCGAGCCAGTTGCCTGCGGCGTCACGGTGCCCGTAGAAGTAGCCGTTGTTGCCGGTCATGCCGCTCTGCAGCAGGTCTTCCACGCCGGCGCGGCCCGCGAGGCGATCGGCCGTCTGAAAGGCGCGGATCTCGGCACGAATCGCTTCCTCGGACTCACGCAGCAGCGCGTTGTCGCTGGCGATCACCAACCAGTAAGACACGAAAAACACGCCCAGCAGCACCAACACGGCCAGCAGTGTGCCGAGCTGATAGCTCGAACTGTGCAGCAGATTCTGGCGCAGGCTCATCAGTCGTCGGCCGACAGGCGGTAGCCCGCGCCGCGCACGGTGTGGATGAGGGCACGGTCGAAGTCACGATCGACCTTCTGCCGCAGCCGGCTGATGTGCACGTCGATGACGTTGGTCTGTGGATCGAAGTGGTAGTGCCAGAGACTTTCCAGCAGCAGCGTGCGCGTCACCACCTGCCCCTGGTGCCGCAGCAGGTATTCGAGCAGCGAAAACTCCCGGGGATTGAGATCGAGCAGTCGCCCGGCGCGCGTCACTCGCCGCGCCAGCAGATCCATGTGCAGATCATGGCAAGCCAGGGTGGTTGCCTCGGCGGCGGGTCCTGCGCCGCGTCCGGCGAGGATTTCCAGCCTGGCCAGCAGTTCTTCGAAGGCAAAGGGCTTGACCAGATAGTCACTGGCACCGGAGCGCAGCCCACGGACGCGGTCATCAACCTGGCTACGGGCCGACAGCATCAGCACCGGCGTCGTGTTGTCCCCGGCGCGCAAGGCGTGCAGAACCCGCATGCCATCCACCTCCGGCAGCATCCAGTCGATCACCATGGCGTCGTAGCGCTCGGTGGTGGCCAGGAACAAACCATCCCGGCCGTTGCTGGCCGTGTCGACCGTATGCCCGGCCTCGCGCAGGCCCTTTTCGATGTAGGCTCGCAGCTGAGCGTCGTCTTCGATGACCAGACACCGCATCTCGTCCCTCTCCTCCAGCCCTGGGCCGGCTAGTTTACCTCTGCCCCCGTGACCGGCGAACCGCGGAGCGGGACTGCCCGCTGCCGGGCAACCCCCGCCAGAATGACAAATCCGTAATGCCCGGGAAAAGGGCCTGCAACGCGCCAACGCCGATGCTGGCGCTTTGTTTTTCCCGGACACCGCCGTCTTCGTGAACACCCCCTCCCTGTCCAGCGTGCATCACTACCTCGTCGGCAGCGGCTTTGCCCTCTGGCTGCTGGTGCTTGGCCTGCAGCCCGACACGGGGTTCAGCGCGCCGTTGCCGTGGCTGGGTGTTTTCTGGGGGCTGCAGATCAGCTGCGGTCTGGCCGTACTGCAGTCGCTGCTGTCCCTGCTCGGTCGCCTGCAGCCGCTGCGTCAGTGGCCACCGTGGGCACTGGTCACCGCGAGCGGCGTGACTGGCTCGGTGTTGTTGGCGCCGCTGTACTGGTTGATCGGCGAAGGACTCATGCGCGGCGTGCTTGGCTTTGAAGCCAGCCTCGACGCGGATGACGTCGGCGCGACCCCGGTGGCCGGTCTCGCCGCCCTGGTGGATGAGTTTCTGGACATCGTGGGTCCGGTGACCGCGGCCTGGCTGTTGATTTCCTGGCCCCGCCTGCTGGGGCTGCTGCCGCCGCCGCTGGCCCGACGGGGTACGCAAGTCACCCCACCGGCCGCGGACAGCCCCGTGCCCGCCGCCCTGGCGGACGCCACGGTCAGCGCCATGCCGCCGGCCCTGCACCCGACAGACAGCCGTACCGGGCCGCGCTGGCGGGTCGCGCTGCCCCGCGAGCTGGGCGACGATCTGATCGCCGTCGCCTCCGAGCTGCAGTACTTGCGGGTGTGGACCACCCGCGGTTCCACGCTGATTCTGGGGTCGCTGCAGGAGGTGGAAGAATCCGAGGCGGCGGCCGGCATGCGGATTCACCGTTCGTGGTGGGTCCATGCCCGGCATGTGCGCAGCGTGCGTCGCCGGGCCGATGGTCTGTTCTGCCAGCTCAGCGATGGCCGGGAAATTCCGGTCAGCCGGCGCCGCCGGGCCGAGGTGCTGGCTCGCTTCGGCGACGCCGCCCGCTACCAGACGCCCCCCGCTCAGAACGCCCACACCAGCGCCAGCGACAGCTCGAATTCGTAGTCCTCGCGAGCGATCGGGCTGTCGGCGATGTCACTGGAATAGCGCTCCAGGCCCGCCTGTGCGATGGCCTGGATGTTGTCGGTGAGGTCGCGCCGGTGCACCAACTGCACACCGGTAGAGCGATAACCGCCGTCAAGCTCGTAGCGTGGCAGCCGCGACGTACGCGCATCAGCCGCCGTCACGCCGAAGTCCTTGTCGAGGAACTGACTGTCACCGAAGGTCATGAAGGCATAGATCTCGGTACCCGTGCCGTCGACCTGGTCGCCGAAGCGATGGCCGGCCGCCAGCACGCCCAGCGTCCCGAAATCGCTGGGCCCGCCCATGAGCCGGGCCGCAACCCAGTTGCGCCAGTTGTCGCCGAGACCGCGCCGTACCTCGAGAAAACCCACGACGTGCGAGTCACGCTCGGCAATGCCAGCCAGGTTACCGTCTGCGGAATCGTCGGGCTCGAGGCCGCCCTCATTGCGGATGCCGGCCGAGGCCAGCCAGTTGTCGGCGAGCAGCCCGCGCCAGCCGAGTTCCATGCCCTCCCAGAAGAACAGGTGATCTCCGGTGCGGTATTGCACTGCACCAGCCGGTTCTGCCTCGAATTCGGTTTCGTCAGCGCCGTCGTAAGCATTTTCGTATTCGAGACCGACACCCAGCGCCACACCCACCTTGTCGCCACGGGTGAAATCGAACACGGAGGGCAGCGGCACCAGAGCCGGCGGATTTTGCGCCAGCACGGGAGTGGCAAGGGTGGCCAGAGCGAGCGCAATCGCGCAGGTCGCGGGGGCAGAGCTGGATCGGCAGATGGTCATGGGACGGTGACTCCGGTGGTGTGGAAGGGGTCCCCAACGCCAGACAAGGCCTGGCAAGCGGGTGCCCGGCACTGTAGGGAAAGAGCCCCGGTGTCACCCGCAGTATTGAACCAGTGGCCGAATTCCTGAACGAGCGACTGCCCACCGCGGCTCAGCTGGCCGGTCCGGTAGGGCGGGATAGTGGTCCGGCACCCGCCAGGCTGGCGGGGCCCGGGTTACCGTTGGGCGCCAGCCATTGCGCCCGGGCGGCCGGCTGGTCGCCTGCGGCGGGCAGCGTTATCCTGCCCGCCTTGCTCTGGCCGTATCGAGCGATCGACGCATGCACCTCCCTCCGTCCGACTCAGGCACCCCCCCTGGCGAGGCCCTGGCCCCGGCCATGGCCATCCTGCGCTACCTCGGCGCCACCGGCACGGCACTGCTGGCCTTGGTGTTGGCCCTGCAACCCGACGTGGGCTTCGTGGCGCCCTGGCCGTGGATGGCGCTGTTCTGGCTGCTACAGATCGCGGTGGGGCTGGCCGTGTTGCAGGGGCTGCTCTATGCGCTCAGCCGGCAACGCTGGGCGGTTCGCCTGCCACTCTGGTCGCTGGTGCTCGGTAGCGGTGTGCTGGGCTCAGCGCTGCTGGCACCGCTCTACTGGCTGATCGGCGAGGGGCTGATGGAAACGCTGCTGCGCTTTCCGCGCAGCGCCGAGGAAGACGGCATACCCGACCCGGCCGAGGTTTTCGGGCTTGCGACCCTGCTGCAGGAGTTCGTCGACATCGTTGGCCAAGTGACGGCGGCCTGGGTGCTGATTTCCTGGCCACGGCTACCCGGCCTGCTGCCGCCACTGCTGCGGGAGGCTCCATCGCGGGCGGTGCCCCCACCCTCCGGAAACAAGGCGCCGGCACTCGACGCGGCGGCAGGGACGACGCCGCGCTGGCGTGAATCGCTACCGCACGAACTGGGGCAGGACCTGATCGCCGTCAGTTCGGAACTGCAGTATCTGCGCGTGTGGACTACGCGGGGCTCGGCGCTGGTTCTGGGGTCCTTGCAAGAGGTGGAACAACAGGAGGGCGATGCCGGTCTTCGCCTGCATCGCTCCTGGTGGGTGAACGCGCGCCACGTTCGTCGCGTGCGTCGCCGGGGTGAGAGTGCCGTGTGCACCCTGAGTGACGGCCGCGAAGTGCCTGTCAGCCGGCGGCGCAAAGCCGAGGCCTTGGCCCGGTTCGGGGACGGCGCCAGCTATGAGGTAGCCGCCGCCCCCGCGTCGTTTCCCGCCGGGCGTAGCGCCTCAGAAGCGGCGACGCAGACCGACCTGCACTGACAGCGGGTTGTACTCCGGGTCAGCGAGCCGTCCGGTCACCCCTTCTTCGGCAGACAACTCGACTTCGCCCACGCGCAGCAGACGCAGGTCGGTGGTCAGGCGCCAGGCATCTCCGAGCGGGAACTCGGCGCCGCCCATGAGCTGTACCCCGAACTCACCCTGGTCGGACCAGGCCCGCTCGAGGGTGGCTGAATTGAGGTCGAAATCGATCTCCTGCACCCAGCCGAGACCCACGCCGACGTAGGGCACGATGCGGGTGGAGGCCAGCGTGAAGCGCCGCAAGCCATTGACGAAAATGATATTGGAGGCGAAGTCGCCTTCGGTGACCCCGGCCACGGCCGTGCCGCTACGCCGCAGCGAAGACAGATCGTGCCGACGCCAGTTCCACTCCACCTCGGCGGCCCATCCGTTGCCGTAGAGGTAGCCGAAATCGCCGCCGAGACCGAGGCCGGTATCGAAATCCGCCTTCAGGCCGGTACCGAAGCGGGCCGTACCGATCTCGTCGAAGGTGGTCGATCCGAGCCGCGAGGCCTGGGCGTAAACGGTGGCGTAAAAGCCGCTGTCATCCGTCTGGGCCTGAGCGGAAGAGGCCAAGGCTGCCATCCCGCCGAACAGGGCGGTCGCGCAGAGGCTGCGTAGTGAGGTCATGTGAATGCTCCAGAGTATGGGGAGTGGGGATCGCGCCCCGCCCGCCCCAAGAGGCAGGCATGAACGGCGCAGGGACTGTACGCGCCGCCCGCCCGGGAGATCCGCGCTTTTGAACCAGCGGCAGGCCTGGTGAACCAGCGGCGGCCGGCAATCCGGACGCGTAGGGGGTCAGTTCACCCAGAACGGCAGCCGTTCCAGCATGTCTTTCATGACCTCGAACGAGGCCGTTTCGGAGACGTTGACGCTGTCATCGAGGTGATTCAGCACCACCAGAACCACACGCCGGTTCTTGTTGCGGCCAGCCTCGGTGGCATTGCTTTCCGCCGGGCGCTGTTCACCGTGACCCACTGCCGCCATGCGGGCAGGGTTCACGCCACGATCGGCAAACAAACGGACCACCGCTGCCGCGCGCGCCGAAGACAGCTCCCAGTTGGAGGGATAGATCGCACTTTGCACAGGCACGTTGTCGGTATAGCCCTCGACGTGGATGCGGTTGGGTTGCTTGGCGAGGATGGCCGCAATCTGCTGCAACACGAGTTCGGCATCAATCGAAAGCTCGGCGCTGCCCGAACTGAACAGGAACGTAGAGTTCAGCTCGATTTCGAGGTAGAACTGATTACGACGGATGGTCACCAGGTTCTGCGTGATCATCCGGGCCATGGCATTCTCGACCTCAGCCACCAGGGCCTCCACGCCACCTGATGTCGGGGCCTCCTCGCCACCTGATGTCGGGGCCTCCTCGTCCTCATCGAAGAACTCCTCCGGCAACACCACCTCGGTGATCACGTTGGCCGGAACATCGACCAGAATAGGCTGCTGCAAGGCTGGAATCGGGCGATCCAGCAACTGGTCGCTGAGCGGAGTCAGCGGGGAGCGTGCCAGTTCACCGGACTGGATCGGCGCCATCGAGCGCGACGACGAGCGGAAGGCCGCCACCAATGAGTCGGAGAGCACGCGGTACTTGCCTTCGTTGATGGACGAGATGGCGTACATCACCACGAAAAAGGCAAACAGCAGGGTGATGAAGTCGGCGTAGGACACCAGCCAGCGTTCGTGGTTTTCGTGTTCTGGATGCTTGTGCTTCTTGCCGGACATGTTGAGCCCTCTGTCGCAGGCGCTAGAGGTAGCCCTGCAGTTTGCTTTCGATGTTGCGGGGGTTCTCGCCCTCCGCGATCGCCAAGATGCCCTCGATTACCATCTCGTAATACTGGGTCTGGTTGCCTATATGGGACTTCAGCTTGTTGGCAAAGGGCAGGAACAGCATGTTGGCCAACCCCACTCCGTAAATGGTGGCCACGAAGGCCACGGCGATACCGCCCCCGAGGCTGGAGGGATCTGCCAAGTTGTTCATTACGTGGATGAGACCCATGACGGCACCAATGATGCCGACCGTAGGGGAATAACCTCCGGCCCCTTCCCAGACCTTGGCCGCCGCCAGTTCGCGGGATTCGCGGGTTCCGCTTTCGATTTCGAGGATGCTGCGGATTACCTCGGGCTCGCCGCCATCAGCGAGCATTTGCAGCGACTTGGCGCAGAAAGGATCGGGCTCGGCATCCACCAGCCCTTGCAGGGCCAGCAGCCCGTCCTTGCGCGACAGCTTGCTCCAGTTCACCACCTTTTCGACCAGGTTCTTCTTGTCGAAGTCGGGGGTCTGGAACAGCCACTTCACGCGCTTCATGGACAGCATGAATATGGGCAGGGGAGTCTGCACGAGCATGGCACCGAGCGTTCCCCCGAACACGATGAAAAATGCGGTGGAAATCAGCAGCGATTCCGTATGACCGCCCTCAAGGATGTTGCCGCCGAGGATGGCTACGAGGCCGGTGACGATGCCACCAATGGTCATGAAGTCCAGTTTCATAGGCTCATGGTCTCAAAGAATGCCGCTTCATGCACGCTGCAGGGGATTCAGCCGCAGCGCCAGGCGCGAGCGCATGCGCCCCAGACCCTGACTCAGAATCTGGCTGGCCCGCGCCTCGCTGACCTCGAGTACGGCGCCGATTTCCTTGAGGTTCAGTTCTTCCTGAAAGTAGAGGGCGACCACCATCTTTTCGCGCTCCGGCAGGTTTTCGATGAGCTCGGTGAGTAGCCGCAGCATTTCCTCGCGCTGCAGCACATCGTCCTGGGCCTCGCTGCCGCAGGACACTTCCAGCGCCTCGGCCACATCGTCGAGGCACAGCAGCGAGCTGCCGGCCATGTCCTGCAGGACACCCAGGTACTCGTCGAGCGGCATACCCAGTTCCTCGGCAACTTCGCGCTCTTGGGCGGGCCTGCCGCTGCGCTGCTCGATGGAATTGACGGCGGCGGCAATCCGCTTCTGCTGCTGCTGTAACTGGCGCGGTACCGGGCTCGTACGGCGCAGTTCGTCGATCATGGCGCCGCGGATGCGGGTAGTAGCGTAGGTAAGAAACGTGGCCGAGCCCAGGTCCACGAAATTCTGGGAGGCTTCATAGAGGGCAATCAGGCCGACTTGCACCATGTCATCCTGCTGGACGGCAGCGGGCAGTCCCATGCAGAGGTGACAGGCGATGCGCTTGACCAGGGCAACGTTGTCATCAAAGAGGGCCTTGCGATCGAGCGCATGGTCCCCGTACTCCTGGAGACTGCGCGCTTTCACGCACCAACCTCCCCGCGGCGGATCTCGCGGGCACTGCGTTCGACGAAAAAGGACAGGGTGCCGCCCGTGGAGCGGGCCGGCAGTTCGATGAGCTTCTTGGCAATGCCGTGGAAGGCGATGGCGGAGGGGCTGTGCGGCGCTTCCAGCATGACCGAGCGCTGGTTCTGCACGGCACGCTTGAGCGCGTTGTCGTAGGGGATGCTGCCCAGAAAGCCGAGCGAAACCGTCAGGAACTTGTCGGCGACGCCGGCCATCTTGGCGTAGATCTTCCGGCCATGCAGCGCGGAGGTCACCATGTTGGCGAGAATCTGGAAGCGGGTAATGCCATGCTCCTGGCTCAGCACCTTGATCAGCGCATAGGCATCGGCCAGCGAGGCCGGCTCGTCGCAGACAACCACGATTACTTCACTGGCTGCGCTGCTGAAACGGATGACGCTGTCGGAAATGCCGGCCGCCGTGTCGATCACCAGGAAATCCGTGTGGCGCTCCACCTGCTCGAAAGCGGCGATCAGGCCCGCATGCGCCTTGAAATCAAGATTGGCCATGCGGCTGACGCCCGACGATGCCGGGATGACGCCGATGCCCAGCGGGCCTTCGATGATGATGTCCTCGAGGGTCTTTTCGCCATTGATCACGTGCAGCAGGTCGTAGCGCGGCCGCAGATTGAGCAGGATGTCGATGTTTGCCATGCCGAGGTCGGCATCCATCAACAGTACCTTGCGCTCCTGCATCGCCAGCGCGATGGAGAGATTCAGGGACGAGTTGGTCTTGCCAACCCCGCCCTTGCCACTGGCAACGGCGAGGACCCTGACCTGGCGATTCTTGGACATGTCGAATTCGATCACGGTTGTCCTTGGGCAGCGTTACATCACGCCGCCATAGGCGACTGCAGGGGTTTTTTCTTCCTTGCGCGCCGTGAAGCGGTAGGTCTTCTCGATTTCGTCGATGACCATGTCGGTGGTGGCACACAGCAGGTCTTCCGGTACGTTCTGGCCGTTCGACACGTAGGCCAGCGGCAGGCGCGAAGCGATCAGGTTGGCCAGGATGGGCCCGATGCAGTCCGCTTCGTCGATCTTGGTAAGGATGGTGCCAGCCGGCTTGATGTCCTTGAAGGAGTCGATGGTCTCTTTGATGATGCCGCTGCGCGAGGTGGCAGGCAGCACCAGCAAGGGCTTGATCGGAATGCTGGTACGCAGCAGGCCGAACTGGTTGTTGAGGTTGTTGTCACGCTGACTGAAGCCGGCGGTGTCGATGATGATCAGCCGCTTGGAAGACAGGGAATAGATGGTGCGCTCCATTTCGTCGGCATTGTTGACGGCCTGAACCGGAATGCCGAACAGACTGCCCAGCGACACCAGTTGCTCATGGCCGCCAATCTTGTACTTGTCGGTGCTGATGAAGGCGACCTGGCGGAAGCCATGCTTCTTGGCGAATTGACCGGCCAGCTTGGCAGCGGTGGTGGTCTTGCCCACGCCCGTGCAGCCCACCAGCGCAAAAATGCCGCCTTCGTTGATGAGGTCGTTGGCTGCGATGGGGATGTGCTTGCGCAGGCAGTCCTTGATCGCAGCCCAGCCCTGCTCGACGTCCTTGCAGGGCATCACGCGCTCGACCAGCACACCGGCGGCCTGGCGGGTGAAGCCACAGCTGAGCAGGCGGCGGATCAGTTCGAACTTGGCGGGCTGCTTGCTCGCCATTTCGCGCCAGCCGAGATGCTGCAGTTCCGACTGGAACATGTCGCGCAAACGGTTCACTTCGTCCTGGATCACGCGAATGATCGAGGACACCTGCTCGTCCTTGATGGGTGCCCGGGCTTCCCGCGGCGCTGCCTCGCTGCGACTGCGATCAGCGGCCGATTCGCTGCTGGCGACCACTTCGGTCTTGTCGGCGATGCGGCGGGTGGAAACCACGATGGCATCGCTGCCCATGGCTTCGCGTGCCATGGCCAGAGCCTGCCGGATGTCGTTCGCTATGAAAGTCTGGGTCTTCATTGCTGTTCCTCTGTGTCCGCTACCGGACCTCCTGACCTACCGTCCCCACTACGTTGATGCGGCGATTGGCCGGAACCTCCCTGTAGGCAAGCACCTTGAGGGCCGGGATCGTCGATCTCGCAAACCTGTACAACCACAAGCGCAGCTCATCGCTGGCAAGCAGCGCGGGCTGGCGACCGGCGTATTCCATTTCGCGTGCGGCGCGCTGCAGATTGTCCAGCAGCCGCCCCGCCAGGCCGGGCTCGATGGCCGCCGGAGCCATGGCCCGGTTGCCGGTCACTAGACCAAGCAATAACTGTTCCAACCCGGGGTCGAGGGTCAAAACATGCAGATCTCCCGTCAATCCGGCGATGTTTTGGCAGATAACCCGGCCCAGGGCACTGCGGGCATGGCCGGTCAGTTCGTCGGGAATTTGACTCTTCGTCGCCGCTCCCGCCAAAGCTTCGGCGACAGTCCGCAGATCCCGGATCGGCACACCCTCCTCCAGCAGGTTCTGCAGCACCTTCAATACCGCGCTGAGCGGCAGCGCCTTGGGCACCAGATTTTCGATCAGGCGCGGGGCCGACTTGGCCAGCGAATCCAGCAGCTGCTGGACGTCGTCGTGGCCGAGCAGTTCATGCAGGTGCTGCTTGAGTACCTGGGTCATGTGGGTGGCGATCACCGAACTGGCGTCCACCACCGTGTAGCCGAGCAGTTGGGCATTGTCACGGTCGGCCGGCTGGATCCAGATGGCGTCGAGTCCAAAGGCCGGGTCCTTGCCGGGGATGCCCTCGAGGGTACCGCGCGCCTCGCCCGGATTGATGGCCATGGCCAGGCCCGGCTCGATGACGCCGGAGGCCAGCGGTACGTCGTGTAGCGTGATGTTGTAGGCGTTGGGTGCCAGCATGAGGTTGTCGCGGATATGGATCTGCGGAATGAGGAAGCCGCACTCCTGGGAAATCTTCTTGCGCAATCCCTTGATGCGTCCCAGCAGCGAGGCTTCGCCGGCGGCGTCGACCAGCGGAATCAAGCGGTAGCCCAGATCGAGGCCGAGCACCTCGTTGTTGACCACATCTTCCCAGCCCAGCTCGCGCGGTGGCTCGATGGCCGGCGCCGCCAACGCAGTCGCCGTCTCCTCGGTCTTCGCCACGTTGGCAGCGCTCACCTTGTTGTAGCTGGCAATGGCCAGGATGGCGGCGATCAGCAGCAGCAGGAAATTGGGCATTCCCGGCACCAGGCCCAGCATGCCGATGATGACGGCGGCCACGGTGAACACCCGCGGATTGTCGAGCAACTGGCGGGTCATGTCGTTGCCCATGTCGCTGGACTCCCCGGCGCGGGTCACGATCAGGGCGGCCGAGGTCGACAGCAACAGGGCAGGAATCTGCGCCGCGAGTCCATCGCCGATCATGAGCAGGATGTAGTTCTGTGCTGCGGTCGACACGTCAAGGTCGTGCTGCAGCATGCCGATGGCGAAACCGCCGATGATGTTGATGAGCAGGATGAGGATGCCGGCGATGGCGTCCCCCTTCACGAACTTGCTGGCACCGTCCATGGCCCCGTAGAAGCTGGACTCGGTGGCGATCTCCTTGCGCCGGCTGCGGGCTGCCTCCTGGTTGATCATGCCGGCGTTCAGTTCGGCGTCGATGGCCATCTGCTTGCCGGGCATGGCGTCGAGGGTGAAGCGGGCCGTGACCTCGGAAATACGTTCGGCACCCTTGGTCACCACGATGAAGTTGATGATGACCAGGATCAGGAACACCACGAGACCCACGCTGTAGTTGCCACCCACCACGAACTGGCCGAAGGCTTCGATGATCTTGCCGGCCGCTCCGGTGCCGGTGTGGCCCTCCATCAGTACTACACGCGTGGAGGCCACGTTCAGTGCCAGCCGCAGCAGCGTCATCACCAGCAGGATGGTAGGGAACACCGAAAAATCCAGCGGTTTGCGCACATACACGGCCGACATCATGATGATGATCGACATGGCAATGTTGAAGGTGAAGAAGAAGTCCAACAGGAACGGCGGCAGCGGGACCACCATCATCAGCAGCAGCATGATGACGAGGAACGGGGCCGCCAGCGCCGTCATCACCGACCCTACGCGGGCCGTGTCCACCGTGGTACTGGGCAGCGCCATCAGGCAGCTCCTTCAGGGTCGAGTTCGGGCGGCACCGGCAGCTCGCGTGGTGCCGGCACCGTGTGCCGCAACGCCGGAGCCAGCTTCTTCAGCTGGTAGACATAGGCCAGCACCTGAGCAACCGCGACGAACAGGGTTTCCGGAATCTGCTTGTCGATCTCCGTGGAAAAATAGATGGCACGCGCCAGCGGCGGTGCCGAGAACAGGGGGACGGCAGCCTCCTGGGCCGTTTCACGGATGGTGGCGGCGATCAGGTCCCTGCCCTTCGCCACCACGATCGGAGCATGCCCCTTGGCGGCGTCGTACTTGAGCGCCACCGCATAGTGGGTCGGGTTGGTGATGATCACGTCGGCGGTGGGCACCGCCTGCATCATTTTGCGCTCGGCGACTTCACGCTGGCGGGCACGAATGGCGGCCTTCACTTCCGGTTTGCCCTCGGTCTGCTTGATCTCGTCGCGGATTTCCTGGCGCGTCATCATCAGTTCGCTGCGGTGCTTCCACAGCTGGTAGGGCACGTCCAGCACCACCACCACGATCAGCGTGAGGCTGAGATAGAGGAACATGTCCAGCATCATGCCGGCTCCGCGCGACAGCGCACTGTTGATGTCTAGCCCGGGCAGAACACGCAGTTCCCGCACCATGCCGTACACGAGTACCGCCATCACACTGGCGACGACGCAGAATTTCGCCATCGCCTTCAGCAGTTCCACCAACCCGCGCGAAGAGAAGATGCGTCCGAAGCCCTTGAGCGGATCGATGCGCTCGAATTTCGGCCGGATGAGGTCGGAGCTGAATACCCAGCCACCCAGCAAACCCGAGCCGATCAGTACGGTGGCCACCAGCACCGCAATCACCGGTACGACCGGGCTTAGCATGGCAAGGAAACTGGTGGCGAGTAGCGCGGGCAACTCGGTGGTATCGAGCAGGTCGGCGTAGCCAAACGACAGATCGTTCTGCATGGCAGCGCGTATGCCGGTGACCATGTTGCCGCCGGTCATGGCTAGCGACGCGCTCGACACGATCAGCAGCAGGAAGGTCTGCAACTCGGTCGAGCGTGGCACCTGCCCCCGTTTGCGCGCGTCCTCGAGACGCTTGGCGGTGGGGAGTTCTGTGCGTTCCTGACTGCTGTCGTCGGCCATCAGATCCTCGCCCCGAAGGTGTCAAACACTACACCCATCACCACGGCGAACAGCTCTTCCATGGCCACAAACGCACTCGGCAGACTCACGAGGATCAGCAGGAATCCACCCAGCATCGACATCGGAAAACCGATGGAAAACAGGTTCAGCTGCGGCGCCGCCTTGGTCATCACGCCGAAGCCGATGTTGATGAGCAGCACACCGATCAGCACGGGCATCGAAATCAGCAGCCCGGTTTCGAACATCTGGCCGGAAAACTCCAGCACGTCCGCCATGAAGTCGACACTGAAGCCGCCGGCGGTATCCAGCGGGTAGACGCTGAAGCTCTCCTGTAGCGCTTTCAGCAGCATCAGGTGCGAGTCGGTGGCGAGGAAGATCAGCGTACCGAAGATGAGGTAGATCTGGCCCACCACCGCAGCCTGTACTCCGTTCTGCGGGTCCACACTGGACGCAAAGCTGAGCCCCATCGCCGTGGCGACGTTCTGCCCGGCCAGCACAATGGCCGACATGGCGATCTGCAGGATCATGCCCATGCCGAAGCCAATCAGGGCCTGCTGAGCGGTCAGTAGCCACCAGTCGGTACCGAACACCTGCGCTGGCTCTGCCTGCGGTAGCCCCGGCAGCAGCACCAGCGTGACCAGCACGGCCAGCGCCACGCGCAGACGCACAGGAATGGTCCTGGCCCCGAAGAACGGCGAGGCCAGGAACAGCGCGCTCAGACGCACAAAGGGGAGCAAGATCCTCGCCATCAGCTCGTACAGGTCGTCAAGCAGGATCTCCATGGCTCAGTCGATGTAGTCCGGGATGCTGATGTAGAGATCCTGCGTGTAGTTGATCCACAGCTGCAGCATCCACGGCCCGAACACCACCAGCGCCACCACCAGTGCAATGAGCTTGGGTATAAAACTGAGCGTCTGTTCCTGGATCTGCGTGGCAGCCTGGAAGATGCTGATCAACAGCCCCACGGCCAGCGCGGCCAGCAGCAGCGGGGCGGCGAGATAGATGATCAGCAGCATGGCCTGGTTGCCGAGATCGATGAGGGTGGCCTGTTCCATCGTAATGCCCTGCCTAGACCATGAAACTGCTGGTAAGGGTGCCGAGCACCAGCGACCAGCCGTCCGCCATCACGAACAGCATGATCTTGAACGGCAGCGAGATGAGCATGGGCGACAACATCATCATGCCCATCGCCATCAGCACGCTCGCCACCA
The DNA here is from genome assembly GCA_947457195.1 of Gammaproteobacteria bacterium. Taxonomy (GTDB): domain Bacteria; phylum Pseudomonadota; class Gammaproteobacteria; order Pseudomonadales; family Pseudohongiellaceae; genus CAILUG01. The sequence continues at coordinate 3,962 of CANGUU010000009.1, read as the reverse complement.
CAAGATCGATGATCAGGAAGGGAATGAAGATCATGAAGCCGATCTGGAACGCGGTCTTGAGCTCACTGGTCATGAAGGCGGGCACCAGCACTACCAGCGGAATTTCCGCCTCGGAGGCGTAGGCCGTGTCGCCATGCATCTCAGCGAACAGCTGGATGTCGGCCGCCCGCGTCTGCTTGAGCATGAAATCGCGAAATGGGGCCACTGACTGCTCAAAGGCGGGTTCGAAGGCCAGCTGGTCGTCGAGATAGGGGCGTACCCCATTGGCCCAGGCCTGCTCGAGCGCCGGCGACATGATGAAGAAGCTCAGAAACAGCGCCAGACCGAGGATGGTCTGGTTGGATGGTGTCTGCATCAGCCCGAGCGCCTGGCGCAGAATGGCGAGCACCACCACGATACGGGTGAACGACGTGATCGAGATCAGCAGCGCCGGGATTACGGTGAGTGCCGTCATTGCCAGCAGCACTTGCAGGCTGAGACTGTAGCTCTGCCCCCCCAGTTCGTTGGCGGCGCTCGTTACCAAGGTGAGTTCGTCGTTGGCTGCTTCGGCCGCGCCGGTGAAGCCCAGCAGCAGAGCCATCAGCAGAGCGGGCGCATGGCGGAGCCAGCGCCTCGCGCCGGACAAGCAGGCGTGGATCGTCATACCGTCTGCTCCGGCCGATCGAGCCGGGTGATCGCAAGACTGCCGCCCGACTGCTGCGTGCCCACGAGATAGCGCGTACCTTCCACATCCACCAGGAACAGACTGCTGCGCTGATCGAGTCGCGTGTAGTCCATCACTTTCAGGGCCTTGCTCTGCGGCAGCAGGCCGACCCGCAGCTTCTTGATGACCATGATGCTGATGACGGCCAGCACCAGCGTCACCACCAGCGACAGCAGCACCTGCCAGTAATTCTCGATGCCCATTCAAGCCTCGTCCTCGATCTCTGGCCGCAGCTCGAGGCTGCTGAGTTTTACCGCATAGTTGGTCCGCGCCGAGATGGGTTCCCCGTAGGCGATCACCCGGCCGTTGACGATCACTTCGATTTCGTCCACGACTTCGGAGGACAGGTCGATAAATGACCCGCGATGCATCTTCAACAGTTGGCCGATAGTGATGTCGACGCAGCCCACTTCGAAGCGCACCTCCATGTTGATGTCGTGAAAGCCTCGCACGCTGGCAATGGTGGGTAGCGGTTTGCCCTTGCCGGCAGTGGCCACCGGGGCGGCGGTCCTTGCCATCATGGCCACGCTGGCGGGTTTGAGTCGTTCGTTGTCCTGGCTCACAGGTGGCTCCAGCGGCTTGGCAGCGCGGCTCAGTGGAGCAGCAGTGCGTACTTGTTGTTGAGTTCACCCAGACGGGCCCGCAGCTTCGGCGTGCCATTCAGCCTGACCTCCAGATCATCGGGCGAGCCGACCGGGATCACGCTGCCGACTTCCAGGCGAAAGATCTCGTCCAGCGTGAGTTCGGCATCCCGGAAAATTCCCGTCACCTGCAGGTCATACTGCAGCAGGCGCTTGTGGGCGATGGCGGACAGTTTGTCTTCCGGCGCCAGTTCTCGCCGTCCGGACAGGATGGCCTCGACCATGCTGCCGGGCATCAGCAGGTGGAATTCGGCGAACATGCCATTGATTTCCACGCGGAACGGCCGGATGAGCAGCACTTCTACCGGCCGGAAAGTCTTGGCCGAAGTGGGGTTGGTTTCCGAGTCTTCCTGCTCCAATTCATACTCGGCGAAGGCTTTCCATGCATCACGCATGGACTCCACGATGGCCTTCAGCAGAATGCCGATGATGCGCTCTTCGATGAGGGTGAACTCTTTCTTGGGGATCGGGTGGCTACGGGAAGCGCCGCCGAAGAACAGGTTGACGGTCTCATTGATGAGGCCGTACTCCAGCACGATGGCCATGCGACCTGCCAAACCCTTCAGGGTGAATGCATTGATGCTGGATGGGATCGACAGGGTTTCACAGTAGCTTTCGAACTTTTCGATGCGCAGCATGTTGCGCGTGGCCGTGATGTTCTTCTGCAGAACGTTCAGCATGGCGTTGCCGAAGCTGGTCTGGATGCGATCGTCGAGCTGGGTGATGGTGTCGGCCAGCTGTTTGATGCGGTGGATGCCACTGGTAAGGTCGTAGCGCTCATAGTCTTCTCCGCTGCCAATACCGCTTTCCTGACCGGCCGGGTCATCATCGACCTTCTCCATCAGGGCATCGAGTTCTTTGTCGCTCAGTATGTCAGCCATGGGATTACGAGATTATCTCGTCGCTGTTCTGGGAAAGGATGATCTCGCCGGCGTCGGCGAGGTTCTTGGCGGTGGTGAGGATTTCCCTCTGGGCAACCTCGACGTCCTTGATCTTGACCGGGCCGATGGCCTCCATGTCGTCGAGGAAGATCTCGGCAGCACGCGTCGACATGTTGGCGACCGCCTTTTCCTTGAGGCCGTTGTCGTTGCCCTTGAGCGCGAGGGCCAGTTTGTCGTTCGGTACGTCGCGCATCAGGCGCTGGAAGTCACGATCGGGCATGTTGATGAGGTCGTCGAACACGAACATCAGATCGGCGATGCGCTGCTGCAACACGCTATCGGCCGAACCGACCTTGGCCAGCAGGTCCTTGTCATAGCCACGCTCCAGGGTATTGAAGATCTGCGCCACGTTCTTGACGCCGCCGATGTTGGAGGTCTGCTTCGTGGAAACCCCTTGGATCTTCTTTTCCAGCGACACATTGAGTTCCAGCAGGGCCTGCGGGTCGATCGACTCCATGTTGGCCATGCGCAGCACGACATCGAGAGCGATGTCGTCGGGCAGCGCCTTGATGACCTGGCCGGCCAGGTCGTGTGGCAGGTAGGCCACCACGATGGACTGGATCTGCGGATGTTCGCTTTGGATGATGCCAGCGATGAGGGTGGGATCCAGCCAGCGCAGCGAATCCAGCCCGCGGTTCTCGGAGCCCAGGAGGATTTTCTCAATGACGCTCTCGGCGGCCTCGGCACCCAGTGCATTGGTGAGCACGCTCTTGGTGTATTCATCGCGCGAGACGGGCGGCGCCTTGGTGGTCGCACACTCCTGCATGAAGTTGAGCATGAGGCTGTTGACCTCGGCGGTCGACATGGTCGGCATGGTCATCATGTGGAAGCCAATGCGCTGCACGATGTCGCCTGGCAACCGTTTGAGAATTTCCGCCGCATGCTTTTCGCCAATGGCCGTCAACAGTTTGGCAGCGTTGAGTGCTCCCTCCTGGCCTCTGACCACGGGTTCGGCTTGCTGACGGGTATTTGCTTTTGGCATGGATTGGTTGGATTCCGGGTGCCGCGACAGACAGAAACGTCAAAGTTCCGACTAATCGCTAGCAAAAAAACAGGGTCAGCGGGGTTGAAGCAAGGTCTGTGCCAGCCTCCCCACAACAGGAGATGACCCTTTGCCGAATTATTGGCGCTATCTGCCCGCCACTGATGGCATTTCGATGTCAAACACCGGTTGAATCAACCCGCCGGCAGCGCCATACTCCCGACGCCGATTGGCGCCTGCCCGAAACTTTCTTGACGCTTGGAGGCGGCCGGCGCCGCGGCAACCGGATCTACCCACAATAACCCCACAGGGCCCTCCAGTGACTCAGCCGGGCAAGACAGACGAGCGCAAGCCGCCCGCCGAGGCCGGTGAGATGGAGCAGCTGTCGCTGATGCGCCACGCGGATGTCGTGGCCGAGTTGGCCAGCGTGCTGCGCTTTTTCAATCTGCGCATACTCGAGCGTGACGGCATGCTGGCTCTGTATCTCGACCCGGAGGCCACCGCCGAGCAGCAACCCGCCGCCTGGTTGCTGCTGGACGAACCCGCCGGAGGGTTACCGGCGGCCCTGCAGCCAGGGAGCAAGGAGGCCGGTACAGATACCGGTGCCCAGCCACCCCCGCTGCGCCTGCTGGCGGTGCCGCTGGCCCGTGCCCGCGACTACAAGCCGCCGGCCTGGGCCGATGGCCTGCTGGAGT
>CANGUU010000008.1 GCA_947457195.1 Gammaproteobacteria bacterium | reverse complement strand
TCTCGGTTACGTCAGCTGATGTCGAGCTTTTCGATCTCTGCGATTTCTGCGATCTTCTTGTAGAGTTCGTGTGTTTCGGGTGTTCGGGCGGTTCGATTCAAGTCTCGGTCGGCTCGTCGGCTCGTCGGCTCGTCGGCTCGTCGGCTGGATGGCCGGCACGTCAGCCTTGCCCTGAAAACCTGCGACTCAGAAGTGATTGTGGTCTGGTTGCGATTCACGGTTCTCATTACGGAACAACGGCCGAAAAATCTCAACTCAAGTTCCATTTTCGTGACTCCGTCCCACCCGGTACGGCTTGCCGGAAGCATAGACCGATGGTTTCCGGCAATGCCAGTATCCGTTGGGCTGTTTCATGATTTTTACCGTTTTTGCGCGAAAACAGCGCAGTGCCGCGCCACATCGTGACAAAGGTGCTGTGCTGCAGGGTTTGTCCACACTAGTCTGAGGGAAAAACATGTCATCCAAAGAACGTCGAACAGTGCCCCCCGCCGCCATCGAACTGTACAACCAGTACGTGCACGGTGAGATCAGTCGCCGCGCCTTCCTGCACCGCGTCCAGCAGTTCGCGGCGGCAGGACTTAGTGCCAGCGCCCTCGTCGCGGCCCTGACACCGGACTATGCGCACGGCCAGCAGATCGCGCGTGATGACGAGCGCATCCGGGCGAGCTACGTCACGCTGCCCTCCCCGCAGGGCCATGGCTTCATTCGAGGCTATCTGGTGCGTCCCTTCAGTGCCGACAGCCGCTCGGCCGAGCCCGCCAAGCTGCCCGGCATCCTGGTAATCCACGAAAACCGGGGTCTCAACCCGCATACCGAGGACGTCGCCCGGCGGCTGGCGCTGGCCAACTTCATGGCCTTTGCGCCAGACGTCCTGACATCGGTGGGCGGCTACCCCGGCGACGATTACGAGGGCGGACAGTTGTTCAGCGGCCTCGACGCCAACAAGCGCTTCGAAGACCTGGTGGCCGCCGCCCTCTGGCTGAAGGGGCGTGAGGACTGCAGCGGCAAGATTGGCGCTACCGGCTTCTGCTACGGCGGCGGCGTTTCCAACCAATTGGCGGTGAGGCTTGGTGCTGATCTGGCGGCAGCCGTGCCGTTCTACGGCGGTGCGGTACCCGACGCCGACGCGGCAAAGATCAAGGCGGCCATTCTGGTCCAGCACGGCGCACTGGACACTCGCCTGGTGGAGGCTTGGCCCGCTTTCGATCGGGCGCTGACGGCAGCCGGCGTACCACACGAGGGGCACCTCTACCCGAATGCCGTGCACGGTTTCTTCAACGATGCCACCCCGGAGCGCTACAACGAGGCGGCAGCTACCGAGGCGTGGACCCGCATGGTGGACTGGTTCAATCGCTACGTGCGGGGCTGAACCAGCGGCCCGGCAATTAGCGGAGTGGGGGGCTGGCGGCAAATGACCCGACAGCCCGCTGGGCCTCACTGGGCTCCGGTACCGGAGCTTGCCCAGAGGGTTTCGCCAGTCTCGGTGCGCTTCACCGAGGAACCGTTGGCGGTGTTGGTGCCATTGCGGGCGCCGTAACCGGTGACCGTCAGCTTGTCGCCAGGCTTGACGTTCTTGGGGGAAAGACCGGTACGCACCAGAGCGTTCACACCCAGGAATTCCACAGCCCACTCCTGCGGCGCGCCCTGGGCGTCCACCACCTCCAGGTGCAACCAGGCATGCGGATTGGTCCACTCGAAGCTCTTGACGCTGCCAACCAGCGTGACGGGCTTGCCGACATCGAATTCGGCGGAGAAGGAATGGTGCGCCGAGACGGTGGGCGCGGCAGCCAGGGCCAACAACGTGGCGCTGAGGGACAGGACTTTGGGCATTTGCGACCTCCGGGCCGGAGTGGCCTTGGTTCTTGTTGGACTGCGCGGCCGGTATAGTACGACCCTGCGACCAAGTCAGTACACCACCAAAAAACTGGAGCGAGCGAGGGGACTCATGAAAAAGAAGATCGTCACGGCACTGCTTGTATTGTCCATCCCGTGCGCACAGGCACAGTGGTTCGACTGGCAGACACCCAGCGCACCGCGCGTGGCCGAAGGACGGGTCGACGTGGCGGCGCCGGCACCGAAAACCGCCGACGGCCGCCCCGACATGTCGGGTGTGTGGGTACCCACCGATGCCTCGGGCAGCCTGTTCGACAGCAGCAAGATCCAGCCGTGGGCGCTCGCCGTGATGGCCGAGCACGAAAAGAACTTCTATACCAACGATCCGCGTTTCCACTGCATGCCGTCGGGTCCGGGCGCGTACCCCGCTGGCAACTCGACAGGCGGCTTTCGCCGACTGGTGCAGCACAACGACTTCATCGCCGTCCTCAACCCCGACATGACTTACCGCCAGGTCTACATGGACGGGCGTCCACTCGAGGCAGAGCCCCTGCTGCCCACCTGGATGGGTTACGCCACCGGGCACTGGGACGGTGACGTGTTGGTCATCGAGAGCAATGGCTACAACGACCAGACCTGGCTGACCCGGGAAGGGCTGCCCCACACCGACCAGCTACGCATCACCGAGCGCTACACCCGCGAGGACTTCGGGCACATCACACTGGATGTGACCTACGAGGATCCCGGCACGTTCACCGAACCGGTGCAGGCGAGAATCAGCCTGATCAACCAGCCGGACAACGGCATGCTGGAAACCATCTGCAACGAATCGGTCACGGGCCAGCAGCATTACAGCGGTGAAATTTCCCAGGCCGAAAGTGAGGTGGTCCGGGTGCCGCTCGCAACGCTGGAAAAGTATGTGGGCACCTACAAAGGCGCATGGCTCGGCCGCCCGATCAGCGTCGTGGTCTCGGTCGAGGATGGTGAACTGCAATTGAGCCGTACGCCGCGCTACTCGGATACCGGCGGCAACACGGACACGGCTGACTATCGCCTGGTGGCGCAAAGCGAAACAGCGTTCGACTGCACCTGCGGTCTTGGTTTCGTCTTCACGCTGGGCGCCGATGGTCGGGCCAGCGAGGTCTCGGAAGTGCACGTATCCGGCGCCTGGCCCTTCAAGCGCAGCGACTGAGCAGCGCTCTTGCGGCGGGCACCGGCCCCGGTGCCCGCCCGCCGTTATTTGCTGTGGGCCGGCGGCACGTGGCGATCCACCACGAATGCCGCCGTCGACACCAGCACGGCGCCGACGCACAGCACCGAGAAAAATGGCAGCGCGCTGCCTTCGCCGAGGTCCAGCAACCAGCCGCCAAGACCACTGGAAGCAATGGCGCCGATGCGACCCATGAAGATGCCAAACCCGATGCCCGCCGAGCGGCAGGAAGACGGGTAGCCGTGGGTCATGATGGCGTAGTTGCTTGCCACGCCCCCGCTGAAGATCGCTGCCGCCAGCCCGATGAGGGCGACTACGATCATGCGCTCGGAGTCGGTCGGCATCGCCGAGAGTGTTTCCACTTTCCAGGCCAGCAGAAGCAGGGTGAAAAACAGCGAGATGCTGATCAGCAGCACCATGAGTTTCGACCCGTAGCGCTGGATCAGCAGACCCACGGCGATCGAAGCCGCGATGGAGGTCAGTCCGGCGATGGAGACCGCGTAGGACGCCTGCTCGAAACTGAAGCCCCGGGCGGTGAGCATGGTCGTGGTCCAGTTGAGGATGCCATAGGCAATCATCGCCACCGAGGTGAAGGTGATGCTGATGCCGATATTCATGCGCAGATTGCTGCGATCCAGCACACCAACGGATCCGGCCGCCGTGTCGGTCGCATGTCGCTCCGGTTCCAGATCGTAAGGCTGACTGGTAATCCGCTTCAGCGAGTTCTGGGCTTCTGCCGTCTTGCCACGGGCCAGCAGGAATGAGGGACTGTCGCGCAGGAACACGATGACGAGCAGCAGACAAAGCAGCAGGGTGCCGATCCCGAATACCACAAACGAGCCCCGCCAGCCGTAGAGGTCCACCACGGTCGGCGCCAGCGCCGCCGCCACCAATCCCCCGGCCGGTGTGCCCACCGAGATGGTGGTGACACCCACTGAGCGCCAGCGCTCGGGCAACCATTCACCGGCCAGCGCGATGGCATTCGAGTAGGCCGCGCCGAAGCCGACACCGCCGAGCAGGCGCCAGAACGCCATCTGCCAGACGTCGTTGGCGAGACTGGCGGCCACCGTGCCCAGGGAGAACACCGCGGCGGCCAGCGCGAGGGACCAGCGTCGTCCGACGCGGTCGCCAAGCCAGCCCCCGGACCACGAGCCAATGCCGAAGCCGACCAGCGCCGCACTCATGGCAATGCCGAAGGTACCGCGGTCTACGCCGAATTCCGGGATCACGATGGGCGCCACGATGCCGAGCAACTGCGCATCCATGCCGTCGGCGACCAGCACGATCATGCAAATCGAAAACGCCAGCACCTGGAAGGGGTGCAGCGGCAGGTTGTTCATGAGTTGGCTGAAGGTCGTTTTCATAGGATTTATTCTGTTGTTGTTGGGAAACGAAACCGGGAGCAAGTACATCATGGCGGCCCGGGCGCTGGATACCGTGCGGGTCCACCCGCCGGGGCTTGCTGCGCTGCTGCACGATCCCGCCGGGGATCGTGCAGCAGCGTAGCGCGTCAGGGCAGCGCCGTCATTCCGCCACGAAGCAGTACAGCAGGCCGGCTCCACCAACGCTGATCAGGTTTTCCTGGGTGCAGCCCGGAGTGCCGTGGGAAGAATTCCACGGCGAGCCCGGCACCTGGAACGAGTAACGATCTGCATGCCCCACCCACGCGCTGCCGGTGGTGCTGCTCGTCCAGTTGTTGCAGGTCCTGTCCTCGCCGGCAGGATAGGCCGTGCCATCCATGCGGGAGCCGGTCAGCACGTCATGCTCGGTGGTGTCCGGTGTGCCGTCGATGCGCGACGAAAAGCGATTGCCGTTTTCGTCGAGCGTGTGCTCGTAGTTGAAGTTGCTGTTGTCGAAATGCAGGCTTTCGAGGTTGGTCGCCATTACGACCCCTTTGGCGTTGGCCCAGGGACCGTTACCAATGCGATCACGGGCGTTGACGGCATTCGGACCCTGCGTGCTCAGGTAGGCCCGCCAGGTCCGCGCGCCCTTGCCCACCGCGGTCGCCAGTGCCTGGCAATGGGCGTCAGCACCGGCCAGTCCACCCAGGTCACCCCCCTTGCCGAGTCCTTTGCTGGTAATGAAAAAGCTCATTTCCGGCGGAGGCGCACTGGCGTCGGGCTGAGCCGCCGTGGCGAGTTCTGAAGAAAAGATTCCTGCCGCCATCGCGGCAGCGAAAGACAGTGCTTTTTTTGATGTCATGGTCCCCCCTCTGGTGTCATGAAAAGCGCCTGCATGATTGCGGAATCGCGCGACCGGCACAAGTCGCTGCCGTGGCTAGACCTGCACGGACGCCATGGTTGACTTGTCGGGAGAGGTTGTTAGCTTGCGCACCTCTTCCGCCCGCTTGCATTTCCTTGCCGTTACGCTTCGGAGACTTCGCCATGCACCCCTCACGTCTGTTGCTTACTGCCTCACTGCTCGGTCTCCCGACCGCTCCCGCCCTCGCAACAAATGGGTACTTTACGCACGGACTTGGCGTGATCAACAAGGGCATGGCCGGGGCCGGAACGGCCACGCCGGAGGAAGCGATGGCCATTGCCAACAACCCGGCCTCGGCAGCGCTGCTCGGGGATGCCTCGCAGGCGGGTCTCGCGGTGTTTTCGCCGCGGCGCCAATTCACAGCGTCGCAAAGTCTGGCAAACGGCAATGGCGGTGCCTTCACGATTGCGCCCGGCAAAGTAACAAGCGGCAGCGAGTATTTCCCGATCCCGTATTTCGCCCGGACCTGGAGTCGGGCGGATGCTGCCGCGTGGGGAGTGGCAGTTTACGGCCGGGGCGGGATGAACACGGATTACACGCAGGGCGCTGCGCTATTCGACCCTGATGGACCCGGCCCGGCACCCGTGATGCGTATGTCTGGTCCGTTCGGCATGGGCAAAGCCGGTGTGGATCTCACGCAGTTGTTCACGGAAATCGCCTGGGCCGACAAGATCGGTGAGACATTCAGTTGGGGGGCGAGCGGGATATTCGCGGTCCAGCGCTTCGAAGCCACGGGCGTTGGCAGCTTTGCGCCGTACACCAGCACCTTTGCCGGCAGTGGCGGGCGCACCCTGCCTTCACGCATGTCCAACCAAGGCCACGACCTGTCCACCGGGTTCGGCGCCAAGGTCGGTATGCAGTGGCAGCTTGCCTCTGGACTGCGGGCCAGCCTGTCTTTCCAAAGCCGGATTTCGATGGATGAGTTCGACGACTACAGCGACCTCTTCGCGGGTCAGGGAGATTTCGACATCCCGCAGAACATCCGACTGGGACTCAGCTGGGACTACTCTGACCGCCTCTCGCTGCATTACGACGCAGACCACACCAACTACGCTGACGTCGATTCGGTGGGTAATCCGATAGCCAACATCACTCGCTGCCCTACCGCGATGATGGGGGGTACGGATATTGGCGCCTGTCTCGGCGGTGACCGCGGTGCCGGCTTTGGCTGGAATGACATGACCGTGCACAAACTCGGGATTTCCTGGCGACCGAGCCTGCTGCCTGATTGGGCCTTCCGGGCCGGAATCAGCCAAGGCCAGCAACCCATCGCGGCCACAGAAGTCCTCTTCAACATCCTCGCTCCCGGCGTGGTGGAGCGTCACTACACCGTGGGGGCCACGCGCAAGCTTTCCTCCGGTAACGCCTGGAGCGTGATGTTGATGTTCGCCCCGGAAGGCCAGGTGTCCGGACGCAATACCTTCGATCCCACACAGACAATCGAACTGAAGATGCATCAGGTCGAACTCGAGTTCGGTTTCAGTTGGTGAGCGTGCTGCCCGGGTGGTGCCTGGCGGGGGGCAATAGGTAAATATCCTTGCCTTTTTGGGGCGGCGCACGCAGAATGCGACGGCATTCAGTGATCTCGCGCGGTCACCACACCCTGAGCCTCCCCCCGTTCTGCCCCGCGCCGAAACAGCAGTTCCGGTCGATCCGACCGACCTGCAGCGCCCGGCACCATGAAGCCATGAAGATACCGCCAAGGCTTTTACCATTGCTCGAAGACGGGCTGATTGATGCCGTGATCTGCCAGCTGATGAGCGGCAAGGAAGCGCAGGTCTACATCGTGGACTGCGGTGGGGTGCGTCGCTGTGCCAAGGTGTTCAAGGAAGCGCATAAGCGCAGCTTTCGGCAAGCGGTCCAGTATCAGGAGGGCCGTGGCGAACGCAGCAGCCGGCGCGGCCGTGCGATGGCAAAGAAAACCCGTTACGGCCAGCAGGAGCAGGAAGCCGCCTGGCTGAATGCCGAAGTGCAGGCGCTGCGGAAACTCTCGGCAGCCGGAGTGCGGGTGCCGGAGCCTCTCAGTTTCGTGGACGGCGTGTTGTTGATGGAACTGGTCACGGATGTAGATGGCCTCTCGGCGCCGCGTCTCGGTGATCTCGATCTGACACCCGAGCGGTCTTTGGCCCTGCACGGACAAGTCATCAAGGAAGTGGTCCGTATGCTTTGTGCGGGCCTGGTACACGGCGATCTTTCGCCGTTCAACGTGCTGGTGGACGCCAACGGCCCGGTCATCATCGACCTGCCGCAGGCCGTCGACGCAGCAGGCAACAACAGCGCGCGCATGCTGTTCGAGCGGGATGTTGCCAATATGCGCGAGTTTTTCGGCCGCTTCGCCCCGGAGTTGCTGGAAACCGACTACGCCAACGAAATCTGGGCACTGTATGAAACCGGCGATTTGCACGAGGACAGCGAGTTGACCGGGCACTTCGAAGCAGACACGACCATTGCCGATCTGGCACAACTGTTCGCCGTCATCGAAGCCGCCAAGCAGGAAGAAGCCGAGCGAGTGGCACGCGCCGCAGAATCGCTCGATTGAGCATCGTCGGCCCCGTCCTCGGGCGCGATGCAAACACACCACAGGAAACTCATGTCATTCAATGAACTGGGCCTCAGCGCATCGCTGCTGCAGGCCGTGCACGACACTGGCTACACCACCCCAACCCCCATCCAGCAACGCGCCATTCCTGCCATTCTGAGCGGGCAGGACGTGATGGCAGCGGCACAGACGGGCACCGGCAAGACCGCCGGTTTCACGTTACCGCTGCTGCAGCGCCTCGGTGGCAAGCCACCCGCCCGCAACCAGCAGATCCGCGCCCTCGTGCTCACTCCAACGCGGGAACTCGCCGCTCAGGTGCAGGAGGCCATTGTGGTCTACGGCAAGCATGAGAAACTGCGTACCGTGGTGGTGTTCGGTGGCGTTGGCATAAACCCGCAGATCGACGCGCTGCAGCGCGGCTGCGACATCCTCGTGGCCACGCCAGGCCGCTTGCTTGATCTCCATCAGCAAAAAGCCGTGAGCTTCTCCGACCTCGAGATTCTGGTGCTCGACGAGGCGGATCGCATGCTCGACATGGGCTTCATCCGCGACATCCGCAAGATCCTCCAGTTATTGCCGAAGCAGCGACAGAACCTGATGTTCTCAGCCACGTTCTCGGACGAGATCCGTACGCTCGCCAAGACCATCTGCCACAGCCCGCTCGAAATCGACGTGGCGCCGCGCAATTCCACGGTGGAGACGGTAGAGCAGCAGGTTTACGAGGTACAGAAGGACAAGAAACTGCCCCTGCTTGGTAAACTACTGCAGGAGACACGCGAACAGGTACTGGTATTCAGCCGGACCAAGCACGGCGCCAACGCGCTCGTGAAGAAACTGGCCGGTTTTGGCGTGGATGCCGCGGCCATCCACGGCAACAAGAGCCAGAACCAGCGCACCAAGGCACTAGACGACTTCAAGAACAACCGCGTTCAGGTCCTGGTGGCCACCGACATCGCCGCGCGCGGCCTCGACATCGAGCTCCTGGCCATGGTGATCAACTACGACATGCCGCAGGTACCAGAGGACTACGTGCACCGGATTGGGCGCACGGGCCGCGCCGGTGCGAGCGGGCTGGCCGTGTCGCTGGTATGCGACGAAGACAGCGACCAGCTGCGCGCCATCGAACGCCTGATCCGGCGCAAGATCAACCGCATGAGCTTCGATGCCCAGAGTCTGCCGGCGCCCAAGGCAGTACAGGAACCGGCTCGGTCATCGGAGCAGTCGGCCAGCGGGCAGCATGGACGCCAGCGTCCTGCCCGCCCGCGCCATCCCGGCGGCCAGCAACCACCGCGTTCGTCGTCCGGGCAGCCCCAGCCGGGCCAGCGCCAGGCACGGCAGGATAACGGAGGGCAACGCTCGGCACCGGCCTATCCACGCCCGGACAACATCGGGCAGCGCCCCGCGCAGCAGCCGCCACGGCAGCATTCCTCACGCCAGCCGGACATGCGGCAGCACGGCGCTGGTTTCGGAGCCAACGCATCCAGCTCGCCCCAGCCAGGCGGTCGCAGCCTGCAGGGTGCCGGCCAAGGGGGACGTCGGCGCGGTCGTGGGCACGGAGGAGGCCGGCCACAGACGGGGGGTTCAGCCAACCCCGGCAATGAACTGCGGCAGGGACCGGCGCCGGGCAATCGGGCGCCGCGACCGCAAGCGGCAGCGGAGCAGCAGCCGAAGCGACCGGTGTCCGGCAACCGCGAAGGCGCCAGCTTCGGGCTGCCGGCCAAGGCAGCCAGTGACAGCCTGTGGCGCTCGCTCGGTGACCGGCTGCGGCAGGGCAAGCTGTTCCGGCGCTGAGCGCCGCTGCGGCCCTTGGGTTGCAAATCCGGGGGGCAATCCAGAGAATGCGCCGCAATTCGCAGCGGGCTGCCCGCTGTGCTGGCCGGGTCGCGGTGCCGAAACCCCGGTTGGCGCTAGCCCGCGCGAGCAACCCTGAACCAGGAGCGGAACCATTCGTAGTTTCCAAGGCAAGATCGCCCTTATCACGGGAGGCGCCTCGGGCATCGGCCTCGGGATGGCGCGTGCTTTTGCGGAAAAGGGTCTGCAGCCGGTGCTGCTCGATGTGGACGGCGCTGGTCTGGAAGCCGCAAGGTCGACGCTGGCCGCGGCGGGGCACACTGTCCTCACCCTCTGCGCCGACATCTGTGATCGCCAGGCCCTGCGCGCAGCCATCGAGCAGGTGCTCGCCCGCCACGGTGTCCTGCATGTGGTGTGTGCCAATGCCGGCGTACCCGGCTATCTCGGGCCCTTGCAAGAGACCAGCGATGGCGACTGGGACTGGGTCATCGATATCAACTTGAAAGGAGCGGTCAATACCGTGCAGGCCTGTCTGCCGGCGCTGCTGCAGCATCCTGCCGCCGCCCACATCGTGCTGACGAGTTCCATCAGTGGTCTGCGCGTCTATCAGCCGAGCCGCGGACAGGGCATGTACAACACCACCAAATTCGCTCTGGTGGGCTATGGGGAGGCACTGCAGGCCGATCTCGGCCCCCTCGGCATGGGCGTCTCCATCCTCTGCCCGGGCGTGATCAATACAGCGCTTTCCCACGCGGGCCGCCAGCGACCACAGCGCTATGGCGGACCGCTGGAAACCAGCGACGACTTTGTGCTCGCCAAAGCCGCCCTGCAGGGGACCGACCCCCTGCACTACGGGCGCTGGGTCCTCAAGGCCATGGAGCAGAACCGGCTTTACGTGATTACCCACCCGCAGGACAGGAACCTGGTGGAACGGCGCCATGCGGAGATTCTGGCGGCATTCGACCGCAGTGCCGACCTGACGGGCGCAATATCCTGAGTGCAGCACAGCCGGGCCGGCTGCGCCGCCTGCCACCACGGGAGCGTGTGTCGTGTTGAACTGGAACGATTACCTGAAAATGCTGACCGGTCTGATCGCCATCGTCGGGCCGCTAAGCACCGTGCCGCTGTTTCTCAACTTCACCGACAACCTGCGCGGCCAGCGGCGTCGCATCGCCCGTACTGCAGCCTTCGCCGTGGGTTGCATCCTCACGGTCAGCGTATTGGCTGGTGCACGCATTCTCGGCATCTTCAGCATCAGCATCGAAGGCTTTCGTGTGGCTGGCGGCATCCTGCTGCTGTCGATTGCCTTCGAGATGCTACAGGCCAAGACCAGCCGTACCAAGCAGACGCCGGAAGAAAGCGAAGAAGCCATGCAATCCACCGCGATCGGCGTGGTACCGCTCGCCCTGCCGCTGCTGGCGGGCCCCGGCGCGATCAGCACCATGATCCTTTTCTCGCAGCAGTCAGCCACCTTTGCCCACAAACTCACGCTGATCGGGCTGGGATGGCTGGTGGCTGGCTCGGTCTGGATCTGCTTCCACCTGGCACCCCAGATAGGTCAGCGGCTGAGCCAGACCACCATGAACATCGCCTCGCGCGTGATGGGACTCATCCTCGCCGCCATGGCGGTGGAGTTCATCATCGACGGGCTGCGCCGACTGCTGCCCGGACTCGGCTGAGGCGCCAGTGCCCGGTCAGGGCACCAATCTGGACGTCGAAGGCTCGTTCAGGGCGCCGCGCTGGCGTCCAGCAAGGGTTCGTAGCGCCGGTCGGTGAGCATGCCAAGGAAAGCCACGAGGGCGTCGATGCTGCGCGCATCAAGCGCGCGACCGGCCTGCAGTTTCTCGTAGGCGATGTTGTCGGCCACCTCCGGCGCCCCCCAGTCGAGCCCGGTTTCCGGATTGATCTGCGCCTTGGAACCCTTCTGCAGGAATTTGTTGTAGAACTGCACCACCGTACGCAGGTCACGGAAGACGCCGTTGTGCATGTAGGGGGCGGTGATGGCGACGTTGCGCAGCGTCGGAACGCGAAACTTGCCGGCTTGCGCCGGGTCATCCGCGACCGCGCCGTCCAGCAAGCCCCGATCGACGTGGTTGGCGCCCTTGCCGTTGGCGCTGCGCAGCAGGGCATTCACCGGTACGCCGATGTTCTGGTAGCTGTAGTTGCTGAAGGTTTCTTGCTGCGCCTCCGGCAGTGGCTGCAGTTGATGGCATTTGTTGCAATTGGTGAACTGGTTGGAAAAAAACAGCGTCATGCCGAGCGCCTCCTGCTCGGTGGGCTGGTATTCACCGCGCAGGTAGCGGTCGTAGCGCGAATCGTAGGGTGAAAAAAACGGCGTGCGCTCAAGCGCGGCGATGGCCGAGGTCATGGCCTCGTAGGCACGGTCGGCATCGCTGAAGATATCGGCACCGAACAGGCCTTTGAACGCGTACTGGTAGTTGGGATTTTCCTGCAGACGCTGCACCACGGCGCCCTTGTCAGGCATGGCCATCTCCAGCGGATTCAGTGGCGGCCCTCCGGCCTGCTGCTCCAGCGTTGCGGCCCGACCGTCCCAGAACAGCCCACCGGCAAAGTCGTGGTTAGCCATACGGCCAAAGCGCGGTATCGCAGCAGCGTAGCTCAGTGTCGGCGCATTGCGGTCGCCGAGACTCGCGAGATCGCTGCCCAGTGAAGCGGCTGCGGCCACCCCGCTGCTGCGCCAGTCGGTGAAGGCGCGCGCGGGGTCATGGCAGGTGGCACAGCTCTGGTTGCGCTCGCGGGAAAGATTGACGTCGAAAAACAGCGCACGCCCAAGGTCCTCAAGCGCCGTCTGCCGTGCTGCACTGCTATCGTCGGCCACGGCAGCGGCAGCCAGCAGCGAGACCAGCGCGGCGGCGGCCCAGCTCAAGCGGTCGGCAGATCGGCGCACAGGTGGTTGTCCCATAGCAGGTCCAGCGTCTCGGCGTCAGCCAGTTCCTCGAGGGCGCCGGTGCCAAGGTCGAGTTCGGCCACCTTGCCCATGCCGGTGCTGTAGAGAAAGCCCTTGGCGGTGGCGTAGACACCGCAATTGTCGCGCGCCCGTAACTGCTGCACGACCTGTCCGCTGCCGGTGTTCCAGACAGTGAGCAGGTTGCCACGTGGACAGGTGGCAGCCACGTGCCGCCCGTCGCGCGCGAAGCGCACCGAGCCGACGTATTGCTGCAGCCGCGGCTGCAGCTCGGCCGTCGCGAGCAACGGCCGCAGCGCTTCACCCCGGCGGTGCGTGGCCAGCAGGGGCACCGTGAGGAAGGCGGCACCTTCGAACTGCATGCCCAACACCACCTCACCGGCGGCGTTGGCATCGAGATGGCGGATGCTGCTCTGGTGGAACTCGGCGGGCAGGAAGTGCTGTTCCAGCACGCGGCCACTGTGGCGATCGACATAGGCGAGCGAGGGCTGCATGGTGTCGAGGTTGAGAATGTCGCGGTCCCACGAGGGATGGGTACGGATGCCGCCGTTGGCAATCACCAGCGTGTCGCCGTCGGGCAACAGCAGCAGTTCGTGGGGGCCGGTACCTCCTGTCGGAAATTCATCGATGCGGGTGAGGGCTGCACTGGCCCCGTGGCCGCTGACCCGCCACCGCACCACGCGGCCGCTCCTGTCCCCAGGCTCATTGAAGGCATTTTCCGTGGTGTAGAACCAGTCGCCGTCGGGGGAGAACACGCCGTGCCCGTAGAGGTGGCGATCGGCAGGTACCCGGAGTTCAGCGGTGACGCTGGCCGTTGTCGCATCGACCAGCACCAGGCTGCTGCCGGGGCGACGCGCCACCGATACCAGCAATGCGCGCGAGGGGGCACTCGCGACATGGTGACCGCGTTCGGGCAGTGGCAGGCGGGCAAACGCCTTCAGCGCGCCTTCTTGCACGGCAAAGCCAATCAGAAAATGCCTGTCCTCGCGGTCGGAGGCTGCGCTCCACAGGCGCAGGGGTGCGGCGCCATCGGCCAGCAAGCGCGCGGGCGCAGCCCAACCCAGCGCGGCCAGCAGCAGCACGGAGCGGCGATCGAGTCCCGAGCGAGCACCGATGGACACGTCAGTCGCCGTCCAGACTGTTGAAGCCGAGGTAGAGATCGGTCTTCTTGACCGCCGCCTCCAGCAACTCGAAGAGGGCGTCGAGATCGGCATGGATGCGCTGCAGCGCGGCATAGCCGGCCTCGTCGGCCAAGGCGGCATTCATCGAATCTGGCGTGGCGGCCAGATCCTGCTGCAGGGTGGCGAAGGCGCTGTCGATGGCAGGCAGATCGTCTGGCAGGAACACCGAACTCAGCGCAGGCGAACCCTCACTCAGCAGGGCCTGCAGGGCGGCGACGTTGTTGCGCAGGGCCGGTACCGACAGGTCGGAGCGCCAGGCCTCGGCGCGCCGGCCACGGGCGGCCGCACGGTTTTCCCCGAGCACTGCCGCCAGTTTCTGCTGCTGGACACGTCGCACACTTTCGACCACGGCCTTCAGGTAGTCGATGGTGGCGTCCTCCGCACTCTCGAAAAAACCCCGCTCATCGGCGTTGGCCACCGTGGTTCGGAACTCGTCGCGCCAGCGGGCAGCAACGGCTGTGCTGATGTCATTCAGATTGTTGGCGATCGCCCGCACCACGGCACAGTGGTAGGGCTGTTTCTGCAGTGTGCCGAGGCTGTCGTCGGCGAACAGCAGGCGCTCCAGCGCCGGAAACCCCTGCACGCCCACACTCTGCTGGGCGAAGGCGGCCGACTCCAGTACGGCAGGATCGGCGGCGACCAACAGGGCGTCGAGCTGGCGCAGGGCTGTCCCGTTGTCATCGGGCCAGAATTGCAGGCGGTAGTTCCAATTGAAGTAGGTGATGGGGCCGAACTGGAGGTGCTGCACCCCCTGCCAGGCCGCGAAGGCGGCGCCGAAAGCCTGCTGTACCGCGGCGAGATTGCCTTCCGTCACGGCTGCGCAAAGCTGCTCGCTGGCGGCCAGCAAGGGCGGGGTACTGGCCGCAAACCGGGCATAGGCCGGTAGCACCACGGCATCGGTGACGGCCAGATTGACGGCGGTCCATTCGGTGTTTTGGGCATGCACGGCATGGGTGAGACCCAGCAGCAGCCAGCCACAGAG
Source organism: Gammaproteobacteria bacterium (assembly GCA_947457195.1). Lineage (GTDB taxonomy): Bacteria > Pseudomonadota > Gammaproteobacteria > Pseudomonadales > Pseudohongiellaceae > CAILUG01. The sequence continues at coordinate 56,219 of CANGUU010000008.1, read as the reverse complement.
CAGGCGATACACGGCGTATCCTAATCAAGAATGCTTCGCATTTGCGATTATAGACTACGCAGGAAGCCCAGCAACAGTTCACGCGCGGCTTCCTCCGCTTGTTCATAGTGGCGGCGACTGCCGGAAGCTTCGCCGTCGTGCCAGCGGATGGCGGCATCGAGGGTGGTGGCGCGGCCGTCGTGCAGCAGGCGGCTGCGTGAGGCAACTCCCCACAGCGGCGCGGTGCGCCACTCGGCGGGGCTTGCCTCAGCCACCGCACCCGGCGCGGCGGGCGGGCGAAGCAGGGAATCGGCGAGCCCGGGACCGAGATCGTGCAGCAAGAGGTCGCTGTAGGCCTCAAGGGGCCGTCCGGCGGCTGTCGGCAGCGACGGGACGTGGCAGGCGGTACAGCCAAAATCCCCGAACAACCAGGCACCGGGCAGGGACTCGGCCGCTGGCCTGGCCGGCACCGGCAACGGCAGGGACGCCAGGTAGGCAACCAGCAGGTCGAGGACGAGCGAGCTGGCCTCGACGTCGGCCTCGGCACTGGCCTCGGCCAGCCCCACGCAGGCCGACTGGCGCGGGGTACAGTCGCCTGCCACCGCCGGATATTCCGGGCTGCCGATGCCGATGTCGAGGCTGAGGGCTTTGCCAATCTGCTGGCGCAGCCCGGGTACCTCGGCCTTCCAGCCGTAGCGACCGCCGAGACGACCGGAGACGCCGTCGCGGTTGGCATCCAAGGGATCGGCCAGCGACTGCAGGTAAGCAGTTACCACCTGCTCGAAAGCCGCGACGCCGACCAAGGGCGGTGCCAGGCGCAGCGAGTAGCCTTGCAGACCGGCCGCGGGTGCACGCAGCCAGGGCGTCTGGCCCGGCACGCTGACAACCTCGACCCGGGCTTCGACTGGCAGTCCCGCCACGGCATGGCGCTGCAGTTGGGCACCCAGCACGGCATCGTCGATGACGATGGTGAGGGCTTCGGGGGCGGCCCCCTGCCCAGCGCGCGGGTGGCAGCCAGCACAGGAGCGAGCATCGTAGTAGGGACCGAGCCCGTCCGATGCGCGGGTGGAGGCCGGTGGCGTCACCCAGTTCTTCTCGAACAGTGCCTGACCGGCGGCCGCATCCAGCGTGGACTGCGCCGCCGCGGTATCCGCCAGCAGCAGCGCGGCGCTAGCGAACCGGCGGCAGGCTGTCCGAACCTTCGATGCTGACATTCTGCAGACCCAGCACGTTGATGACGCGCTCGATGGCCCGCGTCTCTTCCATGAGAGCCGTGACCACGGCACTAAGCAGGCGCTCGCCATCGGCATTGCCGCTGGCGATCAGCACATCATAGGGCTGGGGTTGCGCAACCAGCGCGGCCATGGCCGCCTCGGTGGCTTCCACGCGCGCATTCATTTCGGCGTGCTCGGCAGGCGCTTGCACGCGCAGCAGCGCTTCGAGGCTGGCGCCACTCACGACTTGGCCGTTGCTGCGCGTATAGCGGCCGCGGTAGACGTTGTGGATGCTCGCCGCGTCGTAGTAGTGGGACCACAGCGTATTGTCGGAGAAGCAGTCCTGCTCCTCCTCCGGATCGTGCAGCAGCAGGCCCAGCCGGATGCGCTCACCGGCCAGTTCACCGTAGGCCAGCGAGCCCATACCGGTCAGCATCGTGGCCAGGCCGCCGGCATCGCCCTTTGCCATCAACTGCTCGTAGGCCGCCCCACCGCTCTGCCAGCTCTGGGCCATCTCTTCCAGATCGGTAATGAGCAGGGCGGTCACCGCCCGCAGGTAGTCGCGCCGGCGCTCACAGGCACCATGGCTGCAACGACTGGTGTCGTAGTCGGTTGCGGGCCGCTGACCGGCACCGGGGAGCGTCCCGTTCAGATCCTGGCCCCACAGCAGGAACTCGATGGCGTGGTAACCCGTCGCCACATTGGCATCGACGCCATCGATGGCATGCAGGGTTTCCGCGAGCAGTTGCGGCGTGATGCTGCTCGCATCGACGCTGATCCCACCGATGTCGAGCAGCGGGTTGGCGATGATGTTTGCCGTGTAGAAGTAATTGTTGTCGGACTCCGCTCCATAAGAGGCGGACACGTAATCGATGAGCCCTTCGTCGAGTGGCCAGGAATTCACCCGCGGCTCCCATTCGTCGACGAAGGCATTCCCGAAGCGGTAGGCCTCCGTCTGCAGGTAAGGCACCCTCGCAGCCAGCCATGCGGCACGGGCCCGCTGCAGCGTGTCCTCACCGGGACGTTCGAGCAGGGCGTCGATGGCTGCGCTCAACTGGCGTGCACCCTGCAGGGCATCGCTGTAGCTGGCCTCGGCGATAGCCACATAGGTGGCAAGTATGGCCCGGGCACTCGGTGCGACTGCCGGAGGCTGCGGCGCAGGCGACGAGGGCAAGGCCACCGCCGCAGGAGGCGCCGGCGTATTGCTTTGGCAGGCGCCGAGGACGGCAAGAGCAAGGGCGAGCAGGATGGGGCGGGCAAACGATCGGGGCGACTTCATACCGGGCCATGGATTCACGCGGTGTGAGACAAGCATGGCACAAAGCCGACCGCGTAAAAACCATGAACTTGGCGTGGAAACACCGCTGGGCGCCACGATCTGCCGGCCGGCACCTGGTGCGTCTCCTGGCGGCTCAGCCGCGGTGGCGCATCACCTTGCCTTCCACCATGAACAGCACATCTTCGGCAATGTTGGTGCTGAGGTCGGCAATACGCTCCATGTGCCGCGAGCAGGACAGCAGGTTCAGCGCCACCGCGATGCGGCCGACGTCCTCCTCGATTAGCTTTTGCACTTCCACGTACATCTGCGCGTTGATCTCGTCCACGCGCTTGTCCATCTTGATGACGTTGCGGGCCAGTTCCACATCGAGGGCCACCAGCGAATCGAGCGACTTGCGCACCATGGTGCGCACCAGATTCGGCAGCTCGGTGACGAAATCGGACGACAGTGGTACTGGTTGCATGCGCGCCAGGTCCATGGCGCGACGGGCGATGTTCTTGGCGAAGTCACCCATGCGCTCGAGGTCGTTGTCTACCTTCAGCACCGCCACGATGAAGCGCAGATCCACCGCCACCGGCTGGTGCAGCGCCAGCAGCTTCAGGCACTCCTCCTCGATGTAGACCTCTTTCTCGTTGATCTCGAGCTCGATCTGCAGCACGCGCTCGGCGAGCCCTGGCTCGCGGTTGTGCAGGGCGAGAATGGCGTGGTTGATCGCCGTTTCCACCAGATTGCCAAGCTGCAGCAGATCTTTCTTGAGGGTTTCGAGGTCACGTTGGAGATGCAAGGACATAGGATTTTGCCTGAGTCACGCCAGTGGAACGGTCAACCGAAGCGCCCGGTCACGTATTCTTCCGTGCGCTTCTTTTCGGGCCGCGTGAAAATCTGGTCTGTCTCGCCGAACTCGACGAGGCTGCCGGTTTCCATGAACGCCGTATAGTCCGACACACGCGCTGCCTGCTGCATGTTGTGCGTCACGATCACGATCGTGTAGCGCGACTGCAGTTCGAACAACAGGTCTTCGATGTGGGCGGTGGAAATCGGGTCCAGCGCCGAGCAGGGCTCATCCATCAGCAACACCTGCGGCTCCATCGCCAGCGCACGCGCAATGCAGAGGCGCTGCTGCTGTCCACCGGACAGGTTGAGGGCCGAGTCATGCAAGCGGTCCTTCACCTCTTCCCACAGCGCTGCCTGCTGTAGCGACCTTTCCACCAACTCGTCCATCGAGCCATCGTAGCCGTTGATGCTCGGACCCCAGGAAATATTGGCGTAGATGGACTTGGGGAACGGGTTGGGCTTCTGGAACACCATGCCGATGCGGCGCCTGACTTCCACTGGATCGACGTCGCCTCCATAGAGATTCTGGCCGGCAAAGAGGATCTTGCCCTCGATGGACACACCATCCACAAAGTCGTTCATGCGGTTCAGTGAACGCAGCAGGGTGCTCTTGCCACACCCGGAGGGCCCGATGATGGAGGTGATGCGGTTGCGCCAGATGGCACAGGATACGTTGCGTACGGCCGGCTTGCCGGAATACAGCACGCTGACGTCCTGCAGGTCGAGGACTGCTTCGGTGCCCTTCTTCTTGTCGGCCGCAGCGTCGGCGTTTTCGCGAGCGTCCATCACTTCTGTCTCTTCTCGGTTTTGTTGCGGATGTAGATGGCTGTGGCGTTCATCAGCAGCAGCACAATCAGGAGCACGATGATGCCGGCAGCCGCCAACTCCTGGAACTCGGCCTGTGGGCGCGAGGCCCAGTCGTAGATCTGGATCGGCAGCGCCGTGAAGGAGTCCATCGGGCCCTGCGGCAGGAAGGCCACGAAGGACATGGCACCGATCAAGATGAGCGGCGCCGTTTCACCGATGGCGCGCGACAGTGCCAGTATCACGCCAGTCATGATGCCGGGGAAGGCCGACGGCAGCACGTGCGACCAGGTGGTCTGCCAACGCGTCGCACCGAGCGAGAGCGCCGCATAGCGGATGCTCATGGGGACCATGCGGATGGCTTCGCGGCTGGCGATGATGATCACGGGCAGGATCAGCAGGCTCATGGTCAAGGCGCCGGAAATCAGGCTGCGCTCCAACGCAAAAAACCGCACGAAGATCGCCAGGCCGAGGATGCCGTAGACGATGGACGGCACGCCGGCAAGGTTGGCGATGTTCACCTCGATGAGGCGCGACAGGCGACCGCGCTTGGCAAACTCTTCCAGATAAAGCGCCGCCGAGACACCGACCGGGATGGCGATCAACGCCACCAGCACGATCATCCACAGCGTGCCGACCAGCGCCGCCTTGATGCCGGCGCGCTCGGGAATACGCGAGGGAAAGCTGTCGAGAAACTGCCAGTCCAGCCAACTGAGACCATCGAGGGAGACACGCACCAGCAACACGGCCAGCAGGAATACGCTGGACCAGGTGACCACAGCGCACAGTCGGGCAAACAGCCTCGACCTGCGATGCCGGGCGACGAGATTGCGCTGTTCCTGCTCGCTCGAGAAGGCCATCAGTCATATACCTCGCGGAAGCGGCCGAGGATCCACTGCGAGATGATGTTGATCAGCAGGGTGATGAAGAACAGCATGGTCGCGACTGCGAACAGGGTCTGGTAAGCCACACCGCCGGAGGGCGCATCGCCGAGGCTGATCTGCACGATATAGGCGGTCATGGTCTGGATGCTCTCCAGCATGGTGAATTCGAGGTTGGGGGTCTGACCGGAGGCCAGCGTCACAGCCATGGTTTCGCCGATGGCGCGCGAGATGGCCAGCAGGAAGGACGCCATGACGCCCGAGAGTCCGGCGGGCACGACGATGCGGGTAGTGACCTCGTAGGAGGTGGCGCCCACGGCATAGGCCGCCTGCCGGAGACTCACCGGAACAGCGCGCAGCGCATTGTCGCTCAGGGTGGCAATGGTCGGCAGGATCATGATGCCCACCACGATGGCACCGCTGAGGGCGTTGAATACCTGGATGTCGGGGATGAGCGTGCGCAGCACGGGTGTCACGAACGTGAGCGCGAAATAGCCGTAGACCACCGTTGGAATGCCGGCCAGCAGCTCCAGCACCGGCTTGACCCAGGCGCGCACGCGATCGCTGGCGTATTCGCTGAGGTAGATGGCGCTGGCCAGTCCCAGCGGAATGGCGATGACGGCAGCTCCGACGGTGATCAGCGTCGTGCCCCACACCAGCGGCAGCACCCCGAAGGAGCTCGGATTGAGCAGCGGCACCCAGCGGGTGCCGAAGAAGAACTCGAGCGGACTGACCTCGCGGAAAAAGCCGAGCGACTCGGCCAGCAGCAGCACTACGATGGCAACGGTGGTGAACAGCGACACCAGCGTGCAGATGCGCAGCCAGGTCTTGATCGCGGTCTCACCCCAGCGCAAGCCGCCCTTGCGGATGCTGAAGCTAACGCTGCTCTGGCCTGAGCTGCTGGACATGGCAACCGATCCTGCTCAGTGGAACGCAGCGAAGGTGGACTTGCCGGCCGCGTACTGGTCGGCGGGCAGTGGAATGTAGCCCACATCGGTAACGAGCGCCGGCGCGCTGTCGAGGTAGAAGTCGACGAAGGCCCGCACTTCCGGGCGCGCTGCCGACGCCTTGCTGACGTAAATGAACAGCGGGCGGGACAGCGGGCTGTAGCTGCCGTTGTTGATCGTTTCGGCCGTCGGCGCCACCGGTCCGTTGCCGCCGTCCACCGGGATGAGCTTCAACTGGCTGGCGCTGTGCTCGTAGTAGGCAAAGCCGAAGAACCCGAGGCCGCCTTCGTCACCCGCCACACCCTGCACGAGGATGTTGTCGTTTTCGCTGGCCGTATAGTCGGGGCGCGCGGCGCCGGTGGAACCGACCACGACCTCGGTGAAGTAGTCGAAGGTGCCGGAATCGGTGCCCGGGCCGTAGAGATGGAGGGGCTTGTCCGGCCACTCGGGACGAACATCGTTCCAGCTGTCGACGGTGCTGCCCGGCTCCCAGATGCTTTTGAGCTCGGCGACGGTGAGGGCATCCACCCAGGTATTGGCGGGATTGACGACGATGGAGAGTCCGTCGAAGGCCACGGAAAGTTCTAGGTATTCGACCCCCTTGGCCGTGCCGAGCGCGATCTCCTCGGTCTTCACTGCACGAGAGGCATTATTGATGTCGGTTTCCCCGGCCATGAACTTGCTGAAACCGCCACCGGTCCCGGAGGAGCCGACGGTCACACGCACACCCTGGTTGAGAATCTGGAATTCCTCCGCAATGGCCTCGCTGATCGGAAACACGGTGCTCGAACCATCGAGGCGCACGGTGCCGGTCAGAGCGGTGGCGTCGCTGCTGTCGCCTGCGGCAGCGGTACTGTTGTCATCCGAGCAGGCAGCGAGCAGGATCGCTGTGGCCAGCAGGGAGATCAATCGGGTAGCGGGGGTGGCAGCGATCATCGTGTTCTCCATAAGATATTGATTTAGTTCGGCTACTTACTGAAATCGCGGCCGCGCCCGGCGAATTTTGAAGCCGACCTGTTAAGAAAAAATAAAGATAGGCGAGGGTTTAAAGCAATTGTTAAGGCGCCCCTCCCTGCAAGCGCCGTCGGGCTGGCGCGGCTCAGGACTGGCTCTCGCCCACCGCCAGCACCGGCTGCTCGGCCAGTGGCATGCGGAATGTGAAGGTCGACCCGCGGCCCAGCTGGCTGATCACCCCGACCCGCCCCTGATGGCGCTCGGCAATGTTGCGCACGATGGAAAGGCCGAGACCGGTGCCGCCCAGGCTTTGGGAGCGGGCCTTGTCGATGCGGTAGAAACGCTCGAAGACCCGCTCCTGGTACTGGGGGCTGATCCCGATACCGTTGTCCTCCACCTCCAACACGGCCTCGCCCTGCTCGGCACGCACCCGCACCTTGATCTGCCCTCCTTCGGGAGTGTACTTGATGGCGTTGTCGATGAGGTTGTTCACCAGCTGACTGAGGTTCTGGCGATCGGCATAGATGTCGATCGGCGTCGGCCAGGGCTCCAGCACCAGACGGTGGAACTTGGCCTCCACGGCACTGGCGGCGGCACGGACCTCGCGGCGCACCAGCTCGTAGAAATTGAAGCGCGTGAAGTCGCCAGTGCCCTGATCGGCTTCCAGTCGCGAGATGGTCATCAGGTCGGTGATCAGGTTGGAAAGCCGCAGGCTCTGGGCGTGGATGCGCTCCATGTACTGCCGCAGGGTGTCACGCTCGGCCTCTGGATCCCCCACCATGGTCTCGGCGAGGCCCCGGATGGCGGTGATCGGCGTCTTCAGCTCGTGGGAGGCGTTGGCCACGAAGTCGGTGCGGATGCGTTCGAGATGCTTGAGCTCCGTGACGTCGTGCAGCACCAGCACGGCACCGATCGGCTCGCCCTGGTCGTCGGACAGCGATGCCACATAGATGTCGATGACCAGCTGCTCGCTCTGGCGCGGGTAGTCCACGCGCGCCTTGATCACCGTGCGGTTGCGAATGGCATCGTCGATGGCCTGGGTGATTTTCTGGTTGCGGATTTCCTGCCAGACCGGTTTGCCTGCGCTGCTATCCCGCGTGAGATCGAGCAGCACGGCTGCCGCATCGTTGATGTGGATGATGTTCTGCTTCTCGTCGACGTCGACCACACCCTCCACCATGCCGGCAAAGATAGTGGCAAGCCGGTTGCGGTCGGCCGTCAGCAGCGACACACGGCGGGCGGAGGTACGTGCCAGCTGGTTGACAGCATCCGCGAGGCGCTTCATTCCCGGCGTGTGCTGCTCAGGTACGCGCCGTTCGAAATCGCCCTGGCCGATGGCTTCCGTGACCTGGGCCAGGTGCTCCATCTCGTTCTGACGGCGAAAAGCCAACAGGGCAGCCAACACCAGGGCGAGCGGCAGGACCCACACGCTGGCCCCGAAGAACAGCCCCATCACGGCAAAGGCGAGGTGCCCAATGGCCGTGCGCCAGAAAAAGACCGACTTGAACGCGTTCACGGTGGAGTGAGAGGCCCGCCTGTATCAAAGTTCGGCCATTCTATATCCGATTCCCCGGATGGTTTCGATCAGCGGCGGCTCGACCTCCAGCTTCTTGCGGATGCCGCGCACGTGGACGTCGATGTTGCGATCAACCACCACCACGTCATCGCCAAGGGCATGATTGAGCAGCTGTTCGCGGGTGAACACGCGGCCGGGGTGACTGGCCAGGTACTGGAGTATGCGAAACTCAGTCGCCGTTAACTTGACCTCACGACCGGCATAGGTCACCCGATACTTCACAGAGTCGATCACGAGGTCGCCGTGCACGATCTTTTCCTGGGGAGCCTGCGCTTCCAGCAGGATGCCGCGACGCAGGACTGCCTTCACGCGCGCAACCAGTTCCTTGGGACTGAAAGGTTTGGTCACGTAGTCGTCTGCCCCCACGCCAAGCCCGAGCACGATGTCGCTTTCCTCGCCCTTGGCGGTGACCATGATGAGCAGGGTGTGCTGGGTCTGGGGATGCTTCTTGATGTTGGTACAAAGCTCCACACCATCCATGCCGGGCAACATCAGGTCGAGCAGCACCAGATCGGGCAATTCGCGCTTTACCAGCGCCAGGCCCTGGTTGCCGTCGGTGGCGCTCATGATCTCGAAACCTTCACGCCGCAGGTTGTAGCTCAGGACTTCCAGGATGTCCGGTTCATCTTCGATGATGATGATCTTGCGCTTGCTCAAGCGACTCACTCCACACGTGCGTTGTTGCTAAAGAACACTACCACCCGGCCATAAAGAATCCGTAAAGCAAACCTGTGCTTTTCATCAATCTTCACCCAATGGCCGGGCTTTGCGCGGTTTCAGGCGGCGGCCAAGCGTACCCAGCGCGGGCGCGGCTTTACGCAATCTTCACCAAAAACACAAGCAACGCACAGTTTTCATTCATTAATCCTTAAAACCAGCTGTCTATATTAAGCGCCAGAAAAGGTTAGGCGGGTTTTTGGCGCATTTTGCGTTAAGCGCCCTCCCTTGCACTCACTTTCAACTCACCGGATATGCTGATGCCATTCTCGCTTCCTCGTCGTCCCCTCCTGCTCGCACTGGCACTGCTGCTGGCCCGCCCTGGTGTTGCCGCCGAAAGCGATCTGCAGCTCTATCTCGACACGACCACCCGCCAGCTGTACGCAGAGCCTGGTCCCGGCAGGGTCAGCCTCGGGACCTTCCGTCCGGTGGCCAGCACCGAGACAGCCCCGGCAAACACGACAACCGCCAGCAGCATACCGGCCGTGGCCGCCCTCGAAACGCGCGTTGACCAGCAGGACGAAAAACTCGCCACGCTGACGGCAGCGCAGAGCAAAAGCGGCTGGACGCAGAACATGCAGATACGCGGCTACCTGCAAAACCGCTATACCGAGATGCTTGGGGGTGACGAGGCCATCAACCTCTGGGCCGACCGGTCGGTCGGTGATCAGAATTCCCTCGCCGATGCCGACAAGAACTATCTGATCCGCCGGGCCCGCGTGATCATCCAGGGGGATATCGGCAAGCGCCTGTCGTTCTACATCCAGCCCGACCTTGCCAGCAGCGCCGGCACTACCGGCCAGGTAGCGCAGCTGCGCGACGCCTACGGCGACTTCTACCTCACGGAGGACCGCGTGCACCGGCTGCGTGTGGGCCAGTCGAAGGTGCCCTATGGCTTCGAGAACATGCAATCGAGCTCCAACCGTCTGGCGCTGGACCGCGCCGACTCGCTCAACAGCGCAGTGCGCGACGAGCGCGATCTCGGGGTGTTCTACTACTACACCCCGGTCGCCATCCAGGCGCTGTTCGCCGAAATCAACACTGCGGGTCTCAAGCACAGCGGCAACTACGGCATGTTCGGGCTCGGACTGTATAACGGGCAGGGTGCCAACCGAGCCGACCGCAACGACAACCAGCACGTGGTGACGCGCCTGACGTACCCGTGGAAGCTGGCCAGCGGCCAGTATCTCGAGGCCGGCGTGCAGGCCTACACCGGCGAGTATGCACCCACGCTCGGCGCTTATCGAAGCGCCGGCAATCAGACTCGCACGCCGACCGTGGCTGCCGCCGACGAGTTCGGCCTCAAGGACCAACGCGTCGGTGTGAGCTTCATGCTGTATCCGCAGCCTTTCGGCCTGCAGGGGGAGTGGAACTGGGGCACCACGCCTGGCCTCGACCTGGCCAGTAACAGCATTGTCGAACAATCCCTCGACGGCGGTTATCTGCAGGCCATGTACATGGCGAAGACCGCACTCGGCACCGTGCTGCCTTTCGTGCGTTGGCAGTATTTCGATGGGGCCAACAAGGCGGAGACCAATGCCCCGGTCAACCGCGTCAACGACCTCGAGATCGGCGTCGAATGGCAGATCGCCCGCGAGGTAGAGCTGGCCGCCGTGTTTCACCGCATGCGGCGCAACAATCTCGTGACCGGCAACCGGGCCGGACGACCCGACTACGCCGAGTTCGAAGCCGACGCCTTGCGTCTACAGCTGCAGTTCAATTACCAGTAACCCCCGCCATTGGTCTGCGGCACTATGCCGCAGACCCTTCGCGCGGCAGCTTGCTACCATGGCAGCTCGAAGCCCGCGGGCACCCCGTCCGCGCGGCAGAACGGCTCCGACGATCCTGTGCCACTGCCTGCTGCCAACCCGCTGCAAACCAACCTCTACCGGTTGCTGCTGATCCGTGCACTGGTGCTGGTACTCCAGCTGCTGGCCCTTGCCTACACCCGCTATGCACTGGCGCTGCCCCTGGACTATCCGCTGCTGCTCGCCGTGCTGCTGCTGTTGGCACTGGTCAATGGCGGCCTGTTGCTGCGCCTGCGACTCGCACCCCACCCCAAACAGCAAGAACTGTTCGTGCATCTGCTGGTGGATGTACTCGGGCTGGGGCTGCTGCTGTACTTCACCGGGGGTGCCAACAATCCCTTCGTGTCGTACCTTCTGGTCCCGATCACCATAGCCGCCATCGCCTTGCCGCCAGCCTACGCGCTCGGGCTGGGTGGCATTGCCCTGCTCTTCTACAGCCTGCTGCTCTTCTACTTCCAGCCCCTGCCCGCCCTCATGCCTGCCGACAGCATGGCACACGCGGACCATCCTCAGGCATTGGCCGAGAGCGGCACCATGCCCAACCTGCACATCCTCGGGATGTGGTTCAACTTCACGGTGAGTGCCGCGCTCATCATCTTCTTCATTGTCCGCCTCGCGGCAGAGCTGCGGCAGCGCGAGCAGCGCTTGGCAAGGTTCCGCGAGGAAACCCTGCGCAACGAGCAGATCATGGCGGTGGCGATCCAGGCCGCCGGTACTGCGCACTCGCTGGGCACCCCGCTCGGCACCATGGCCGTTCTGCTCACTGACCTGCGCCGCGATCACGCGGGGGACAGCGAACTCGGCCGTGACCTGCAGACGCTGCAAACCCAGGTGGCACTGTGCCGGGACGCCCTGCAGGGCGTGGTGAGCAAGGCCGACTTCAAGCAGGCCCGCTGGCGACGGCTGGACCTGCGGGCCTTCATCGAGGAGTTGCTGCAGCACTGGCAGCTGCTGCGCCCGGAGGTCCCCTGCCGCAGCACCGTGCAGCCGGGGCCGGCGCCGAAGGTGCGGGTCGATGCCACGCTGGAGCAGGCGCTGGTCAATCTGCTCAACAACGCCGCCGAGGCCGGTCCTGGAGGCATCGAGATCGACGTGTGCTGGCAGCCACGCGCCTGGACCATGCAGGTCCGCGACTTCGGCGCCGGTGTGCCGCGGGAACTGCAGGAGCAACTGGGTACCACGATCATCAGCGGCAAAACTGGCGGACTCGGCGTGGGGCTGGTGCTGAGCCAGGCCACCTTCAACCGGCTCGGCGGCAGCGTCAGTCTCTACCCGCAAACCCCGCGCGGTACGCTGACCGTCATCGAGCTGCCACTGGAGTACGAAGATGGCTGAGGGCGGCTGCCGTATCGCCGTGCTCGACGATGATCCGGTATTCGTCGAGGTGCTGGCCCGTGCCCTGCGGCGGCGCGGCCACGAGGTGAAGGCGGCCAACGATCTGGCCACTCTGCTGCGCGTGACGGGTGCCCAGGCGCCGGACTACGCCATCGTCGATCTCAAGATCGCCGAGGCAAGTGGGCTGGACTGCATTGCACCGCTGCTGGCTCTCAACCCCGCCATGCGGATTCTCATCCTCACCGGCTACGCCTCGGTGGCGACCGCTGTCACTGCCATCAAGGCCGGCGCCTTCGACTACGCCTGCAAGCCGCTGGATGCCGACGAGATCCTGCAGAAGCTGGCGATCGGCGCACAGACGGCCGCGCCAGCGCTGGGGGAAGACGAGGTACAGCCACTGTCGGTCCGGCGCCTGGCCTGGGAACACATCCAGCGCGTGCTGCTCGAGAACGGCGGCAATGTGTCCGCCACGGCCCGCAGTCTCGGCATGCACCGACGCACCCTGCAGCGCATGCTGCAGAAGCGCCCGGTCCGTCAGTAGCTGGTCGCAGACGGTGCGGTGGCCAGCCGCGCACAGCGACGTACCAGCGCCAGGGCCGGTGCAGCGGCCCAGCAGGCTGCGACAAAATGCCACATTGTTGGCGGTCACCTCGCTGCCGATGATGCGGGTCGGTGTTCAACCCTGCCCGGAGCCCTCATGTCCCGATCAAGTACGCCCGTCCCGCACCGTCATGGTTCGGTCAATCCTGTCTCGCGGCAGCTCAGGCTGCGGCTAAGCAGCCTGCTAGTGGGCGGCCTGCTGTTCAGCTGCATGGCGGCTGCGCACACCACCTTTGAAACCTCGAGCATGAACGAAGGCGTGCGTGTCCTGAACAACGTGCAGATCGGCCACGCCTGCGGCACCGGCACCAGCGTGATCGGTACTTCGGTGGTGTTCCCCGACGGCAAGGACTCCACCATTCTGTTGGGCGGGCAGGTGTCGACCACGGCCCGGCTTGCCGACTTCCTCACGACCTGGGGCCCCAACATCCAGCCGCTGATCGACCGCGCCGTGTTTACCACTGTCGACGAAAAGAACGACGCCAACGGCAACGTCGTCGGCTTCTGGGCTGGTGGCGGTCCGGGCATGCCCAACCACATGGTGGGTTACCTGCCATTCCGCGTGAATGCCACCCGCATCACGCCCACATCTTGTGCCATCAGCGTGCAACTGCGGGCCAGCATCGTGGACGTCTGCGAAATTTCCACGGCGGCGCGTCTCCACAATGACGGCATTGCCGAATTCTGGACATCCAACACGCTCGGTTCGCTGTACGACAGCAAGGAAGCCGACAACGCCGCCCGCCTCACCATCAACCGCAATCTCAGTACCAACCCGCTGCCGGCCAGCTGCAACGGGGCTGGCGTGGCGGTCGAGGTGCGGCCATCGAAGGCCCAGCTCGAGCGCGATATGCCGATTCGCATCGACGGGGTGCAGATATGGCCGAAATAGGCCGGCGTCTCCTGCTGCCGCTCGGCTGTGCCATGTTGTTGGCCGCCGCACCAGTAGCCGCGCACACGGCCCGCGCCGTGCTCGACCCCGGCGGCAGCCGGGCGAGCTTCCTCGGTCTTGCCCGTATCACCTGCTTCGATGACGGCGCGGGCACACCGGCGCAGCTCTATGTGCGGGTACGCGACAACTCGCCGCCGGTCGCCGGTCTGCTGGTGACTCTGCAGGTGCTCAAGGGCACCCAGGCCCTGGGGATCAGCGACACCAATTCCGGCGATGCACTTTACAGCGAGGCGCTGCAGCTACCTGGCGGTGCGGGCGTATACACCGTGTTGGTCGGCAAGACGGCAGCCGGGGCACGCCAATTCGATATCGATTACCACTGCCTCACCACTGCCAGTGACCACACCGGCACCGACATCGTGGTCGACCAGTTCAAATGAGACGGCTGCTGATACTCTGCCTGTGCGCACTGGCGGCCTGCCAGCAGGTCGAGCCCTGGCAGCGCGACATCCTCGCGCGACCCCACATGGCCACGGATCCGCTGCCGCTGCAGTCACTGCGCGACCGCCATCTGCGTGACAGCCGCGAAGCAGGCCGCGGGACGGGAGGTGCAGGCGGAGGCGGCTGTGGCTGCTACTGACGCGGCCGGTCGTCGGCGCGCCCTACAGGCGCTGACCGCCGCCGCGCTGCTGCTGCCGGGTGTGCAGTCGGCCGCTGCGCAGACCGCGAGCCCCGGGCTTAGCGTGCAGAGTGCCCACTATCAGGAAGGTCGGCGCCGCACGGCGTCCGGGTTGCAGCCCGCACCGCTCACGGCCTGGTCGCTGTCGGCTCGCGCGGAAGGCGCCTTGCCGCGCGGACTGCAGGGAGCGCTGACACTGAACCAGGACAGCTGGTCCGGCGCCACACCGGTCACCGTGGCGCCGGTGGCCTTTGGCGGCAACCGCGCGCAGCTGCAGCAGGTGGGTGACCGCACCGTGCTGTCGGGTGCCTCGCCGCTCATCAACGGCCGTCTGCCGCTCGATGCCGACCTCAGGCCGCTGGTCGACAGCAGCCAAGGCGAACTCGTGCCGCTCGACGCAGCAGAACTGGTGCTTTCCTCAGCATCCCCCGAGGTGCGACGCGAGGCCACCTTGGCGCTTGGCGCCACCACGGGACGCTGGCGACCTTCGCTGGGTCTCGGCTATTCGACTGAGCCGGACTACCGCTCCCGACGGCTTGATGTCGGCAGCACGATCGACTTCAACCAGCAACGCACTACGCTGGCAGTCGCAGCACACGTCAGCGACGACGCCGTCGCGGCCCGGCTCGACGGTGACTGGCTGGCCTATGTGACCACCAGCGCCTTCCGGCACAGCATCGAACGCGAGGCAGGCGCTGTGACGCTGCGCGGCAAGCGGCGTGCACGCGCACTCGATTTCGCCCTGACCCAGGTGCTGAACCGTCGCGCCCTGCTCGACATCGGCGTGTCGCTGAACGATGAAGGCGGACTGCTGGAAAACCCCTACCGCGCCATGAGCGTCCTTTTCGTGGATCCGATACAGGCGGCCGCCGGCGGCCCGCTGACCGGTGACGTGCGCGCACTGCTCGAGCAACGCCCGGACCACCGCCGTGGCCGCAGCGCCAGCCTGCACTACGTGCAGCATGTGGGAGCGGCCGATGCGTCGCTGCACATCGACTACGACTACAGCCGCGACAGCTGGGACGTCGAATCGCACGCGCTGGAACTGCAGTGGCTGCAGCCGTGGGGCGACTGGCTGCTGGCGCCGCGCCTGCGCCGGTACAGCCAGCAGGCGGCCTGGTTCCACCGCGACGTGCTGGTGAGCCGGCAGCGGTTCCGCAGTTTTGCGCGCGACGAGAGCGGTCGCGAAATCTGGCTCGATGCCCGCGATCCTGCGCAGCGCTTCTTCCGCAGCAGCGACGGGCGCTACCTCGACACCGCAGGTCGCGAGCGCGATCCGGCCCTGCTCGATCTCACACCGCAGTTCCGGGACTTCGCGCCGGCACTGCTGCCGGCGCAGTTTTCCAGTGATCCCCGCTTGGCGGGCTACGGGGTACAGAGCGCGGGGCTGACCGTGCAGCGACGCCTCGGCGCCGGTCTGCTGCTGGAAGCCGCCTTCGATCGCTACTGGCGGGCAAGCGACCTGCAGTTCAACGGTCGCGGTGACAGTAGCTACGCCGATTTCAGCTACTCGCTGGCCAGCCTGTCGCTCACCCTCGATCTCGCCGGCAGCCCGCGCGGCGCCGGCCACAAGACCGGCTCGTCAGCTACCCACGAGCATGGCGCCCCGACGCACGACGCCGCCCCGGCCGGAGTGATGTACGCCCATACACCGGGCAGCGCCGGCAGTTGGATGGGAGGCTATCGCCTGCAGCAGCAGGGGCAGATGACCATGCACATGCTCGACGTCGTCTACCACCACAGCGAGCGCTTCAGCCTGATGCTGATGCCCCAGTTCATGACCATGGACCATGCCGGTACGCCGCACGTGCACGCCGGTGGCAGCAGCTACGTGCCGGCCAGCGCCTATGCCGACACGGTAGTGGCGGCTCTCTGGCATCGACCCACAGACGGCGGCCTGTGGCAGCTCACCGCCGGACTCGGACTGCCGAGCCGCCGTGCCGCCGCCACCGACCTGCTACCCTCGCTGCAGTATTCCACCACCGCCAGCGGCTGGCGCTGGGGCCTGCGTCTCGCCGCCAGTGCGGCGCTGGAAAGCCAGCCAGCGACCGATACCGATCCCACCCGCAGCCTGGAGCAGAGCGCCTGGCTGAGTTATCCGCTGACGGCCGCCACCCGCCTGTCGCTGCGCGTGCTACACAACGAGGCGTCCTTCAGCGGCATCGGCACACGGCAGGAAACTGCCGTGGCGCTTGGCGTGGCCGGCTCGGTGTTTTCGCTGCCGGTGTCGCTGGAGTGGCTCGAGCGCGTCGCCAGCAATCGGGTCGAAACGCCGATGGGGCCCATGGCCGGCGGCCAGCTCTGGCTGAGCTGGCAGCTGCCCCTGTAGGGTCGACTGGCAGCGCCAGCGCGGCCCGCGGTTGAATTGCCGGCGACTCTGCGTCGATACTCCCGACGCGCGGCGGCGAATGCCGGGCGTGCGTGAACAACCGCTACTCTGCCCGTTTTTCCACTGACCTGCGGCCCCCCGTGCAGCGCTTCGACTTCCCCTTCCACGCCATGGGCACCCGCTGCGAGCTGCGGCTGTATGCGGCCACCGCGGCCAAGGCCAATGCGTGTGCAGCGGCCGTGCAGGCTGATGTCGAGCGTCTCGAGGCCAAGTACTCGCGCTACCGCGCCAGCAGCGAGCTGTCGGCCATCAACCGCGTGGCCGCCGCCGGCGGCACGGTGCATGTCGACGACGAGACCGCCACGCTGCTCGACTACGCCACCACCTGCCACGCCGAGAGCGAGGGACTGTTCGACATCAGCTCCGGCATCCTGCGGCGCGCCTGGGACTTCAAGTCGGGTCGCCTGCCCGACCCGGCGCAGTTGCAGTCACTCCTCGCCCGCACAGGCTGGCAGCACGTCGACTGGCAGCGCCCCCGCCTTGGTTTTCCGTTGGCTGGCATGGAGCTGGACCTCGGCGGTGTGGTGAAGGAATACGCGGCCGACCGGGCCGCCTCGCTCTGCCAGCAGCAAGGCGTGGGACACGCCCTGATCAACCTCGGCGGTGATCTGCGCTTCGTGGGTGGCCAGCCCGACGGCAGTGCCTGGCAAGTCGGTATCAGCGACCCGGCGCGGCCGGAGGCAGCACTCGCCAGCGTGGCGCAGCGGGGCGGCGGACTGGCCAGCAGCGGTGACTACCAGCGCTGCATGGTGATCGACGGCGTGCGCTACGGCCATATCCTCAATCCGCGCAGTGGCTGGCCGGTGCAGGGCCTGGTGGCGGTGAGCGTGGTGGCGGACTTCTGCGTGGTCGCGGGCAGTGCGGCCACGATCGCCATGCTAAAAGGCGAGGCGGGCAAGGCCTGGCTCGATTCCCTCGGCCTGCCCCACCTGTGGGTGGACCAGGCAGGACGCCGGGGCGGGCCGCTGCTCGCCAGCCCGCCTTGACTCAGTTGGCGTTGATGTCGCCGAGTATCTGCTTGCCGAGCAGGCTGTGGTGGCGACTGTAGAAGAAATACACGAGCAGACCGAGCACAGCCCAGGCGAAGAACAGCTTGATCGTGTAACTGCCAAGGCTGATGAACAGGAGCAGGCAACCGGCGGCCGCCAGCGGCCCCAGCACCCAGAGGAAGGGGGTACGGAAGTGCCGCACGTGGTGAGGTTGTGACTTGCGCAGCACCATCACACCGATTGCTACCACGAGGAACGCGAACAGCGTGCCGGAATTGGAGATGTCGGCCAGTACGTCCACCGGAAAGATCGCCGCGAAGATCGCTACTGCCACGCCAGTGGCCATGGTCACGATGTGCGGCGTGTGGAAACGCGGATGCACCTCGGAAAAGCGGGCCGGTATCAGCCCATCGCGCGACATGTTGAAGAGAATGCGCGTCTGGCCGTAGATCATCATGAGGATGACCGACGGCAGCGCCAGCACAGCCGCCAGCGCCACCCAGTTGCCGATGCTTTCGTAGCCGAGCTGGCGCAGGATGAAGGCCAGCGGCTCCCGCGACGCCGACAGCTCGCCGCCGGGCTGGGCACCGGCAGCGCCGACGGCTGCGTAGGCCACCAGCAGGTAGAACACGGTGCAGATGAACAGCGAGCCGATGAGGCCGATGGGAATGTTGCGCTGCGGGTTCTCGGTCTCCTCGGCGGCAGTCGACACGGCATCGAAGCCGACGTAGGCAAAGAAGATGGACGCAGCCGCCCCCAGGACACCCACGCCCGACAGCGGCGTGCCCCAGCCGTTCGGCAGCATGGGTTCGAAGTTGCCCATCTCCACGGCTGGCATGGCCAGCACGATGAAGGCGGTGAGCGCGATGATCTTGATCACCACCAGCACGCCAGTGAACTTGGCACTCTTCGAGGTGCCGATCACCAGCAGCCAGGTCACGAACAGCGCCACCAGGAAGGCCAGCAGGTTGAAGCCACCACTGGCCACGCTGCCATCGGGCAGCGTGATGGTGTCGGCAGGACCCGCCGTGAGCGTGAGGGGCAGTCCGAGGCCAGCCTCCCGCAGGATGCCGTTCATGTAGCCGGACCAGCCGACCGCCACGGCGCCGGCGGCAATCGCGTATTCCAGGATCAGTGCCCAGCCGACCATCCACGCAACACCCTCCCCGAGCACGGCGTAGGAATACGTGTAGGCCGAGCCTGACACCGGCACCATGGCGGCGATCTCGGCATAGATGAGCGCGGTGAGCATGCAGACGATCCCGGCGATCACGAACGACAGCAGCATGCCGGGGCCGGCCTTGTTGGCGGCTACGGCAGTGAGCACGAAGATACCGGTGCCGATCACCGCACCGATGCCGAGCAGGATGAGATGGAAGGCGTTGAGCTGTCGTTTCAGCGGACGCTTTTCCGCGCTGGCCAGAATGCTTTCGAGAGTTTTGACGCGCAGAAAGTCCATGTACGAGCTCCAAATGATTTGGTTTGCCATCATTGCCCAACGCCCGCTGGTGCGGCAATAGCACATCCGCCGCACCAGCGCACACGCCGCACCAGTGACGGCGCATGCGTGCCGAGTACCGGTCGGGCCTCTGCCACGTCCGGGTCCTGTGATTCATGCCCACACTCAATAACGCAGCGTGTAATTCACCCTCATCGAGAGATCTGCCGAGACCGACTGGAAACGGTTGTCGCGGTCGGGATCGGCGAGTCCGTAATTGAGCACGACGAAGATCTGTTTACCGGCTTCCGGTATCCAGTGCAGGCGACTGTTGACGCCCATGAGTTCAGACACGTTGTCGTACTGCAGCAGCGTGCTCCACGACAGCGTGTTGGTGAAGGCGATGCGCGTCTGCAGACCGAACAGGCGGGTGGTGAAGTCGCCGGCAGGCAGGGCGATACGGTTTTGCGTGTACTGGACCCCAAGGCCGAGATGGCGGTTGGGCCGGATGACGAGATCGGCATTCTGCTGCCAGCGCGTGCCGTCGAAATACTGGCCCCAGCGCGTGGTGAGGCGGCCACTGACGAGGCGCTGATCGGCCAATTCCAGCCCGAGCATACCCTCGTCGAAGTGATAGACCCCGGGTGCCAGGCTCACCTGGCGGGAGGCATCCGCCGCGCGGTAAATGACAAAGGGATCTCGCAGCACTTCCTGATTGGTCATCAGCCGGGCGAACAGATTGTCGCCGCTGTTGTTGTTGGCGCTGACGCGCAGCCCGAGGTTCTGGCTGTTCACCGAGCCATCGTCGAGGTATTCGGCCCGATAGCCGTCGAAGGCCGTGTAGACCGAGCGAAACCAGCGCCCCGGCGCGAGGAAGTGCCGGTATCCGAAATCGAGGGCATGGTCGTTCATGTCCGTCTGGTTCACGTAGCCGAGTGCAGGACTGAAGTGGCGCCCGATGGCCTTGTAGACGTAGGCCCCGCGCCAGCCTTCGTTGTTGGGAAAGCTCAGACCGACGCCGTAGGCCGCGCCCTCCCCTTCGACACGGGCCGACTGGCTTTCCTGGTAGTACGCGAAAGCCTGCAGTGCCCGGCCGCCGGGCAGCCGCGAATTGCGGTAGCGAAAATCGATGCCACCGAGCGTCGAGTCCTCGTTGGACTGCGGGGCACCCCGGGTGGCAATCACGCCGATCTGTGATTCGCTCAACACATTGAGCACGGCCCTGCCGACGGCGACGTCGCGCTGGCCGACACCGGTGGCCGCATCGGCTTCCTGACTCACCAGCAAGGTCCCGACGTTCCAGTCGCCGATGCGGCCGCTGAGCTTGGCGCCGTAGTCGATGCCCACTGGCCCGCCGCGACTGTTGAGGCCGATGCGCCGCGAAAAAAACGGGCGGCCGTTCTGTGCATTGGCACTCGGCACCGCCGGATTGGCGCCACCGGTTTCTTCGCTCTGCCCGCCACCGATCTGACCGAACTCGAAGATGTCGGCCTCCCGCACGAAAAAGTCGCGGCGCTCTGGAAAGAACAGGCTGAAGCGGGTGAGATTGACCTGACGGTTATCGACCTCGACCGCCGAAAAATCCGTGTTCACGGTCAGCGAGGCATTGAGCTGCGGGGTGAGCTTGTAAAACAGGTCCACCGAGGGCTCGTAGTCTCGACTGGCAGCGGCCACCGCGCCATAGCGCCGGTTTTCGCGCAGCGTCATCGACGGCACGATATCGAGCCCGAGCCCCTGCTGCAGCCCGGACAGCCCGCGCATGGTGCCGGCGATGCTGGGATTGAGCTGGCGGTTGCGGGTGACCCAGCCGATGCCTTCGTTGCTGCGGCGGATTTCGCGGCGGAAATTGATGCCCCAGGCATCGGAGGCCGGATTGAAGGAAATGGTCTGGAACGGGATGCGCAGCTCGGAGTACCAGCCGTTTGCCACCACGCGCGCGTCGGCCTGCCAGATACCATCCCAGTTGCCCTGGATATCGGTGATGTTCTGGTACAGGCCCTCCCAGCGCACGCCGTTGGGATTGACCGTGAAGCGGTAGCCGTTACGGCGATCGAGATAGGGATCGAGGATCACGGAGAAGATGTCGTCGGCCACCAGGCTTTCGCCCTGGCGCAGCACGCTCGCCGAGATCAGCGAAGGATCGGTCTCCTCGAAAAAGGCCGCCACGTACAGCGCCTCCTCGGTATAAAAAAGGCGCACGACGGACTGCTGCGAAGGCGCGCTGTACTCGTAAGGTTGGTATTGGTGGAGGTCCTCCACCACCAGCGCCTCGGCCCACTGCGGCTCGTCGAGCACACCATCGATATGCAGCTCGCCGGCCAACTTGGGGACTACGATGCTCTTGTCGCGGGTGCCCGGCAGTTCTGCGGCGCCGGCCGCTGCGGCGGCGCTCAGCAGTACCAGCACCCCCGCCGCGACCTGGCCCGCACCTGCCATGGATGATTGCTCCGGATTACTGCGCCGCGGGCGGATACGTGATGCCGAGCTGCTCCAGATAGCTGCCGTACTTGGTCGGGTCGTAGTAGAACTCCCGCATGCGCGGCCGCATCTGGTCCATGAGCTCCTTGTTCAGGTGGATCGCCGGTTTGTCCTCGGCGGTGAGCACGGGGTCGTAGCTCATGCCCTTCAGCTGCACATTCTGGAAGTAATCCTTGGCGTCGGTAAGCAGCGTTGGCGACAGCAGCAGATCCAGCACGGTCATCGCCACTACCTTGGCCCCGGCCACAGCGCCCTTGTGTGCGATGGGCGTGGCCATGGCCATCGCCGATGTCACGTGGTGGCCGGTGGTGTTGGGGATGTTGGACGGATACTGGATGGTGATGGTCGGCACTGACCACATGATGTCGCCGATGTCGTCGGAGCCGCCGCCAGTCGACGGACCACGGGTTTCCGGCGTTGAAAGCGGCGGAATCTCGGTGGCCAGCGGCTCGAAATCACCGCCGCCGGCGTAGGGCACGAAGGACGTACGGTTACCCTTTTGCACCATGGCAGCAAATTGCTGGTCGGCGTCACTCCAGGCCGGCAGCCCGGTGAGTTTGATGTTCTCGTAGGCGGCCTCGGCCATCGGCCTGTTGCCGTGATTCGGTGCGGCGTAGCCGAGCACCCGGCGCGTCACGGTGGTTTCGGTGGCCTGAGCAGCCGCTTCAGAGATGGTATTGCCGATCTCGAACAGGTTGCGTACCGACTGGAAGTCCTGCTCACGGAAGTAGTACCAGACCGATGCAACATCCGGCACCACGTTGGGCTGCCCGCCGCCGTTGCTGATGATGTAGTGGGAGCGCTGGGTGAGCGGCAGGTGCTCACGGCGCAGGTTCCACGCGTAGTTCATCACCTCCACTGCATCGAGCGCGCTGCGCCCGGCCCACGGCGCCCCGGCGGCGTGCGAGGTCTTGCCGCGGAAAGTGTATTCGACCGATACCATGCCATTGTTGCCGGAATCACCCCAGCCGGTACCGAGGTTGCGGCCGACGTGGGAGAAGATGGTGGCGTCGACATCGTCGAACACGCCGTCGCGCACATAGAAAGCCTTGGTTGCCAGCAGTTCTTCCGCCACGCCGGGCCACAGCATCAACCTGCCCTCGATGCCGTCGCGCTCCATGACCTCCTTCAGGGCCAGCGCGGCAGCCACCATCATCGGCATGCCGGAGTTATGGCCTTCGCCGTGGCCGGGAGCACCGGGCACCATCGGCTTGATGTCGGCCGTGCCCGGGAACTGGGACAGACCAAGCAGTCCGTCGATGTCGCTGCCGAGTGCGATCAGCGGACCCCCGCTGCCCCAGGTGGCCGTCCACGCGGTGGGAATTCCAGCGATCCCGCGCTCGATGACGAAGCCGTTGGCCTCGAGAATGCCGGTGATGTACTTGGAGGTTTCCACCTCTTGGAAACCGGGCTCGGCGAAACTGAAGATGGAGTCCACCATCTCTTGGACCAGCTTGGTACGCTGGTCGACCCCGATCGCCACCACCTGCTTGAGCTCCAGGCTGGCCTGGGCCTGCACGGTGGCCGCTGTCAGCGAGCCCAGTGCCAAGACGATGAGGCTGCTGAGCAGCCGGGTTTTGTGCCGACGAGTGGCGGGTGCGGAGTTGCGCATCGAGTTCTCCTTGTAGGGGGGACGGGACGAAGGAAGCACCTGCATATTGCGTGCCAGCCGCTGTTGGCCGGCGGTTTGTACGCAGCAGGCCCCTGCACGCGTGCTGTATGCCCCACCGCTGTGCGCGACCGCCGCCACCGGCACCGTTTCGAGGCCTGGCGGCCGTTAATGACCAGGGCCAGTCAACTGGCGCAGCGTTTGCATGCGTCAGCGTGCCATGCCCTCCAGCGGGCAGAGCGCGTAGCATGGGCCGGCGCCGCGCTTGCCCAGCCGTCCATCGGGAGATCACACCATGAAACGCCTTGTTCCTGCGCTGCTCAGCGCCCCCACCCTGAGTCTCGCCCTGTTGGCCTCTGCCGCCAGCCCTGTCTTCACGAGCCTGGACTGGGTGGCCCTGCTGCCCGAGGAAGACTATCAGGCGCTGCTGTCAGCCCCGCCGATCCAGCACACGGGTGGTGATGCCGGCGGGGCACCTATCCCGCTGCAGAGCGCCAGTGCCGCCTTCGGCTTCGACGAGGCGCTCTACTCCACCAAGGTGCGCAGCGAGTACGACGGGCAAGACGTGAGCCTGCCCGGGTTCATCGTGCCGCTGGAATACGACGAGGAGCAGAAGGTCACCGAATTTTTCCTTGTGCCCTACTTCGGCGCCTGCATCCATGTACCCCCTCCGCCGCCCAACCAGATCGTCTACGTGCGCTACGCTCAAGGCATTGCCGTGGCCTCCATTCAGGAGCCATTCGTGGTGGAGGGTCGTTTGAGTACCGGCATCACCAGCAACGATGTGGCGCTGGCCGCGTACCGCATCGAGGCGGCGGGGGTGCGTTTGTACGAGGAATGAAGACGCGTGACGGCGGGTAGAGGCAAGGCCGGGCAGCCTTGACGGCTGCCCGGCACTGGCTCAGAAGTTGGCGCGCAGCCCGAAACGGAAGGCGCGGCCGAAGGTGTCGAACTGGTTGCGGTTGGTTTGCGGGTAGGCGGGCGTGTTGTTGCCGGTCGGTCCGTTGGCGTACGGCTCGGGATCGGTGTTCAGCAGGTTGTTGACGTAGAAGAACGCCTCTGCCTCCCCATTGGTCACCGGCAGGTCATACGAGAACGATGCGTCCAGGTAGTAGGCGCCCGGCACGTCGTTGTCGTTGATGGTCTTGATGTCCGGTCCGGAGATAGGGCAGTTGGTGGTGCACTCGATCCAGATCGCATTGTAGACCGTGTCGGAGAAACCGCGGGCGATCAGGTTCACCGTGGCCGGGCCGACGTCGTAGGCTGCCGCCACGCGGTAGGTCCAGGACGGCAATGACGAGGTACCCGCGTCGTCGCTCGGCAGGTTGATGCCGTTGTCGACGAGACTGTCGATGTAGTTGGTGAGCATGCCACGGATCGTGAGGTCACCCGGACCGACAGTGAGGTTGTAGGTCGCCTCCATGTCCACTCCCTTGGCATCCAGGCTGGCGAAGTTCACCGGCTTGAGGTTGATGCGCTGCAGTACGCCGGCGCTGTCGTAGATCAGGTTGCTGCAGAATTCCTGCAGTTTGTTCTCCAGACAGAGGTTGGCCGTGTTCTGGGCGTTGATGACTGCAATGTTGTTGGTCATCTCGATCTCGTAGTAGTCCACCGAGAAAGTCACGTCCGGCAGGAAGCGCGGACTGAACACGAAACCAACGCCGAAGCTGTCGGCCTTTTCCGGCGAGAGTTCCAGGTTGCCGGAGGTGTTCTCCACGAACTGGGCGGCCTGGTTGCTGGGGAAGAGGTTGACTGTATTGGTACGTGCCGTGCCGGCCGCGAACAGCTCCGACAGGTTGGGGGCACGGATGTCACGTGACTGCGTTACGCGCATGCGCACATCGTCGATCGGCTGCCAGGTGAAGCCCAGCTTCCAGGTTTCCACCTGGCCGGAGATCTCGTAGTCGGTCCAGCGGATGGCACCGTTGAACTCGAGGGTTTCATGCAGGGGCGCAATGGTTTCCACGTAGCCTTCGATCACGTCGTACTGGCCTTCGGTCACCACGTAGTTGCCATACAGCCAACCGGTATTGTGGATTGGGTCGACGAAACCGCCGATCTGCTCCTTGCGCCACTCCAGACCGGTGGCGAAAGACACGGGGCCCGCCCAGGTGTTGAACAACTCCCCATTGGAGATGTTGAAGGCGGCGACATCCTGGATGAGTTCCTGCGAACGGTAGGGTTGTGAGGGACCCATGATGTAGTCGATGGCGGCCTGTGTGACGCCACCGATACCGATGCGGTTGAGTGGCACGCAGCCGTTGGTGGGGGCCGTGAGCGTGGAGCGACAGACGATGCCACCGGTGGCAGGGTTGACGACGGCATCCTGCGCCAGCGCCATGCGCGAGTTGTTCCAGGTGTTCACCAGCAACTCGTCGGTTTCGGCCTTGCCGCGCTGGTAGTAGCCATCCCAGTCCCAGGTGCGGCCAAACAGGGGCACTGTTCCGTTGGCGCCGACCACGGCGCGCGATACCTGGCGGGTATTGTTGCTGCCCGCGGGCGGAATGCCATTGTTGGTGGTGCCCATGGCGAAGCTGGTGAGCCGCAGCGTCGTCATCTGGCTGCGGATGCTGGCGGGCAGGTAGGCATTGTCGGCACGGATGGTGACGTTGCCGGTGTTCGGGGTCTGCTGGTAGTAGCTCAGCCCCTCGAATTCACTCATGGAGAACTGCGAGTAGATCTCGGTGTTGGGCGTGAGGTTCCAGCTCACGCGGCCAAAGTAGGTCTGGCGGCTTTCGTCCGAGGCCAGCGAGTTCGACCCCAGGTGGCCGGCACGGGTCATTTCGTAGTCACCGCCGATCATCCAGGGACCGCTGACCTGTCCGAACACCAGTTGGCCGGTGGAAGCGGTGCCGGTGGCAGGGTCGATGGTGCCAAAGTAGGTGCCGCGCAGCGGACCGGCCGTGATCAGGCCGCCCGGCGTGTGCAGGCTCGGTCCGATGCCAGGGCCGACGATGCGCTCGGGTACGCGACTGGTGGCGGTCCACGCCGGATTCTGCATCTGGAAGAAACCGATGTTGTTCCAGTCACGGCTGATGGTGTGCTCACCCTTCTGGTCGAACACTTCCATGTTGAACAGCGCATGGCCCTGACCCTCGGCGAAGCCGGTACCGGCCGTGAAACTGAATTTCTGATTAGGGATGTCACCGTAGGTGGTCTCACCGTACTGGTAGTCAGTCTTGATGCCTTCATAATCGCGGTCGAGCACGAAGTTGACCACGCCGCCAACAGCGTCCGAGCCGTAGGCGGCGGAGGCGCCGCCGGTTACGACTTCCACACGACTCACCAGAGCCTGCGGGAAGGTATTGATGTCGATGAGACCCGTTGCAGCCGACGTCACCGAGCGCTGGCCATCGAGCAGCACCAGCGTGCGGTTCGCGCCGAGCGTACGCAGGTTAAGAGACGCGATACCGGCCTGGCCGTTGCTGAGCGAACCCGAGTTACTGGAGGCGGTGGCGGTGCCCTGGATCGAGGGCAGCGTTCGCACGAAGTCAGTGATGTTGGCTGGCGCGACGGCGTTGATCTCGTCGGTGTTGAGCACGCTCACCGGCGTCGGTGCCGAATAACCGTCCCGCTGAATGCGGCTACCGGTGATGGCGATCTCCTCGATGGCCTGTGACTGCGCGAACGCGGACTGCGGCGCGAGCAACGAGGACGATGCGGTGACCAGAGACGCGACCAGCAGGGCCTGGCCGTTGCGGATGGAGCGTGCGAGCACCCGTTCTGACGGGAGTTTCGCCTTGGCTGTCTGCGACTTTTGCATAATGCACCTCTTATGGAGTGATGAGATCGGCAATCGAATCTGTTCTGGCTTTGCCTGCGATCGGCTGCGCTTTTGTCGCCGCCGCTCACGACGCCGCCGTGGCCAGACCACGCGTACGCTTGCTTCACTCCGATTCTGCAATAGGCGTGCCAGCCACTACGGGCTGCTTTTTTGTTCAAAATAATCAGTAAATTAACGCGACTTTTCTCAGCCTCGCCGTGGCGCAGCGTGCGGCGACGCACCATGCGGAGGCAGCTGCGGGCCAAAATCACGCACTTTTGTGGCGAAGGCGGCAGATCAGGTCAGCGCGGGGAGAGGCCGTGAGGAGTTGGCGCTGCGGCAGTGCGATGCGAGGCCGGCGGGCCAGTGCTGTCAGTACTGGTAGTAGTAGCGTATGGCGACGGCAGCGTCACCGTTTGGCGCGGGGCGAAAGCGGGCATGCTGCACCAGGCTCACCAAACGGTCGGTGATCGCCGCATCCGTACCCGCCGAACTGCCGAGCACTTCGAGGTTAGCCGCATGGCCGTGGCGCTGCACCTCGAAGGCGAAGTCGACATAGCCGTGCATCTGCCCGTCGTCCGGCCGCGTGCCCCCGGCCAGCGGCGAGGCGAGGAAGCTTGGCAAGGTGGCGGGCAGCGCCGGCGTCAGGATAGCGGCCGCCTGCTCGGGGGGTGCCTCGGCGAGTGCGAGAAATTTCTGTAATTGCCGGTATTGCGCCTCGGCCTCGACCTGTTTGCCGAACAGCAGGTGCCAGTCGGCCAGACCCTGCAGCACCTCGGCGATCGCACCGATGGTGGCCGCTGGATCCTTCTTCAGGTAGCCGATCATTCGACGGTAGGCGGCTTCACCCTGCTGATACGGCTTGGCAAGATCCAGCGCAGCGGCCTGGCGCCGCATGCGGTCACGGCTCGACTCCACCCGCCCGGCGTAGGACAACGGGTCAGCGATGACGCGCTCGCGGTGGGCGTCGGCATAGAAGGTGCGCACCAGATTGCGCTCAGCAGCGAACAGTGTGGGGTTGGTCCAGGCCTCGCTCTCGATGAGCAGGCGTGCCGCTTCGACGAAGCAGTGCTGCGCCTCGGCGAGGGCGTCAAAATGCGTGTTGCGCACGGCCTGGGTGCCGAGGCGACCCAGGCTGAGCGAAGCCGCCTGCATCTGCCCCTGGTCGGGCAGGGCGAGGTTGCGGTGGAAGGACTCGAGCTTCCATTCGCCGAGGCGGGCCAGCGCCTCGGCGCGGCCGGCGGCGGTGGCATCGCTGCGGCGGCGGCTGAGTTCCACCAGGAAGCGATACTTTTCGTCGACCTCGGCATACCGACGCAATGCGCGCAGGCTGACGATCATCTGCTCGTTCAGCATCTGCTGCTCGTCACTCCGCAGGCCGTCGTAGCGCCGGCTGATCTGGACGGCCTCGCTCAGCGCCGCCAGCGCGGCCTCATGTTCCCCGCGCGCCTGATGCTGGCGGGCCAGCGCGGCGAGCGGTTCGATGAGACCCGCAGCAAAGACGCCTGAGGCGTCGCGGAGGGCGGCGATTTCACGCTGGTGGCGCTCCAGCAGCAACGCACCATCATTGTGCATATCAACGGTGTCTGCCTGCCGCCACCCCGGGGGTGCGGGCGCCGGGCCGAAGGGCTGCTGACCCGTCGCCTCCAGCGGTGCGGGATAGAAGGCGAGTTGGCGCAGATCCACGGAACCGCCGGCAGCCACAGGGCAAGCAGCCAGTATGACCGTCATACCACAACAAAATTGCAGGAATTTTTGCCACCCGGATACTGGCAACTGCATGGACTTCCCCTCGGCGCCGACCTGTTGCGTACGGCAAAGATGCACCTGAATAGTGCGCTCTGCACGGTTTTTGCTCTTGTTGCAACGGAGCGGTAGCGTAGTCCAGCCGCGCGGCGTTTTTCAAATATTTTTCCCGCAAAAAAAAGCAGCAAACGCGGAGCGTTTGCTGCTCGGGTGTGGCTTGAGTCGGCCGGCGCCTGCCCGGCGTGCTGCCCTACATTTCGTAATCGGACACCGCGGGGCAGGAGCAGATGAGGTTGCGGTCGCCGTATACGTTGTCGACTCGGTTAACGGTCGGCCAGTACTTGTGCTGGGCGATCCACGGCGCCGGGAAGGCAGCGCGCTGCCTGCTGTAGCGCCGCGCCCACTCGTCGCCAATCAGGTCCGCCAGGGTGTGCGGCGCGTGCTTGAGGGGATTGTCCTCTGCGTCGAGCTCGCCCTTGATCACCGCCTCGATCTCGCTGCGGATGATGATCATGGCATCGATGAAACGGTCCAGTTCCGCCTTCGACTCGCTCTCGGTAGGCTCGATCATCAACGTGCCGGCCACCGGGAAGGACATGGTCGGCGCATGGAAACCGAAGTCCATGAGACGCTTGGCCACGTCCTCTTCGGTGATACCCGAAATCTGCTTGAGCGGGCGCAGGTCGATGATGCATTCGTGCGCCACGCGGCCGTGGGTACCGGTATAGAGCACCGGGAAGTGCGGCGCAAGTCGGTGGGCGACGTAGTTGGCGTTGAGGATCGCCACCTGCGTGGCTTTCAGCAGGCCGCTCGCCCCCATCATGGTGATGTACATCCAGGAAATGGGCAGGATGCTCGCACTGCCCCAAGGGGCAGCAGCGACTGCGCCACAGGGCAGCGGGACGTCCTTCGGTGCCACCACCACGTGGCCGGAAATATAAGGCGCCAGATGCGCCTTGACACCGATCGGGCCCATGCCGGGACCACCGCCGCCGTGTGGAATGCAGAAGGTCTTGTGCAGGTTCACGTGCGACACGTCGGCGCCGATGTCGGCTGGCCGTGAGACGCCAACCTGGGCATTGAGGTTGGCCCCGTCCATGTAGACCTGGCCACCGTGGGCATGGACGATGGCGCAGATGTCCTTCACCGCTTCTTCGAATACGCCGTGGGTGGAGGGGTAGGTGATCATCAGCACCGCCAGCTCCGCGGCGTGCTGTTCGGCCTTGCTGCGCAGGTCGTCGACGTCCACGTTGCCGCGCGCATCACAGGCCACGATCACCACGCGCATGCCGACCATCTGGGCCGTGGCCGGGTTGGTGCCGTGGGCCGAACTGGGGATCAGGCAGACGTTGCGCTGCTGCTGGCCCTGGCTGTCGAGGTAGTTGCGGATGGCCATGAGGCCAGCATACTCGCCCTGCGCGCCGGAGTTGGGCTGCATGCACACGGCATCGAAGCCCGTGATGGCCATCAGCATGCTCTCCACGTCGCGGATGAGCTGCTGATAGCCGGGAACCTTGGCCTTGGGTACGAACGGGTGCACGCGATTCAGCTCAGGCCAGGAGATCGGCATCATTTCGGCAGTCGCGTTCAGCTTCATGGTGCAAGACCCGAGCGCGATCATCGAGCGGTTGAGCGCGACGTCGCGATCCTCGAGGCGCTTCATGTAGCGCAGCATCTCGGTCTCGCTGTGGTAGCTGTTGAAGTGCGGGTGAGTCAGATAAGGACTGCTCCGGCGCAGCGTGTGCGGAATTCCCGGGAGATCGCCCGTGGCGACAATCGCCTGATCGAGTACCGGTACCGCCAGCCCGCTGGCACGCTCGCCGAGCAGCACCTGCCACAACACCTGAACGTCCTCGGGCGAGGCAACCTCGTCGAGACTGACACCGATGCGGGTGGCGTCGGCGGTGTCGAGCCGCAGGTTGATGCCAGCCGCCTCAGCACGCGCCAGCACGGCAGCGCCAGCAGCGGGCTCGAAGCCCAGGGTGAGCGTGTCGAAATATGTCGTGTTCAGCGGCGCGCAGCCGGCGCGACGCAGGCCGCTGGCCAGAATCGCCGTGAGCCGCTGAACGCGCGACGCGATGCGCCGGATACCGGCCGGTCCGTGATACATGGCAAACAGGGCCGCGACGTTGGCAAGCAGCACCTGCGCCGTGCAGATGTTGCTGTTGGCTTTCTCGCGACGGATGTGCTGTTCGCGCGTCTGCAGCGCCATGCGCAGCGCGGGACGCCCACGGCTGTCGACCGACACGCCGATCATGCGGCCGGGTACGCTTCGACGGTAATCCTGGCGGGTGGCGAAGTAGGCCGCATGCGGCCCGCCGTAGCCCATCGGCACACCGAAGCGCTGGGTGCTTCCGACCACCACATCCGCGCCCATTTCGCCGGGCGGCTTCAGCAGGGTAAGGCCCAGGATGTCGGCCGCGACAATGGCAATGGCTTTTTTGGCATGCAACTCGGTAATGATGGCGCCGAAGTCACGCAGTTCGCCACTCTGCGCGGGGTACTGCAGCAGCGCACCGAAAACCTCCTCCGCACCCAGCAATGCAGGATCTCCAACGATGACCTCGAAGCCAAAGGCGCGCGCACGGGTGCGGATCACGTCGATGGTCTGCGGGAAGCACTCATGGTCCACGAAGAAGCGGTTGCTGGTGGCGCCACACACGCGTTTGGCCAGTGCCATGGCCTCAGCGGCGGCAGTGGCCTCGTCGAGCAGCGAGGCAGTGGCGAGGTTCATGCCTGTCAGGTCCATCACCATCTGCTGGAAATTCAGCAGGCACTCGAGCCGCCCCTGCGAGATCTCCGGCTGGTAGGGAGTGTAGGCCGTGTACCACCCCGGATTTTCCAGCACGTTGCGCAGGATCACCGGCGGCGTGAAGGTATCGTAGTACCCCATGCCGATAAATGAGCGGCCGGGCTTGTCAGCGGCCAGCAGCGCCTTGAGCTTGCCGAGCGCCTGCGCTTCGGTGAGCGGGGCCGGCAGCGCCAGCGGACGCCGCAGCGCGATCGTCTCCGGCACAGTCGCCTCCATCAGGGCGTCGAGCGATGGCAGGCCGAGTGTCTGCAACATGGCGTCCACCTGGCCTGAGTCGGGCCCGACGTGACGCTGGATGAACTCGTCCTGGTACTGCAGCGTCTCGAGCAGCGGAGAGTCGGCGGCGGTGGCCACGGGGAGTATGGAATTCATGGTTGTCGCTCCGGTAGGGTCGGCAGGCAAGGCGGCGCGGTCGCAGGATCAGGCACAGATGGCGGCATAGGCGGTCTCGTCGAGCAACCCGTCGAGTTCAGCGGGATTACTCAGCTTGAGGCGGTAGAGCCAGCCTTCGCCGAGCGGGGACGAGTTGATGAGATCGGGCGCCCCCTGCAAGGCCGCGTTGACCTCGATCACTTCACCCGACACCGGGCTGTAAATGTCGGAGGCAGCCTTGACTGACTCGACCACGGCGATCTCGCCGGTCGCCTTGGCGATGGCACCGATGGCCGGGAGTTCCACGAATACCACGTCGCCGAGGGCGCCCTGTGCGTAGTCGCTGATACCTACCGTGGCCATGCCGCTCTCATCGACGCTGACCCATTCGTGGGACTTGGTGTATTTCACTTGTTTGCTCACGTGCTTCTCCTCCAGCCTCTGGCCCCGACGCGGGGTTATTCGAAGACTTTCTTGCCAAAACGGACAAAGTTGGGTTTGACGATGCGCACCGGCGTCAGACCGCCACGCAATTCCACGTCGCAGCGGCTGCTGTGCGCAGGCACGCGCGCCATGGCGATCGAGCAGCCCAGTGTGGGCGAAAAGGTGCCGCTGGTGATGATGCCTTCGCCCCGGTCGGTGACCACGCGCTGGCCTTCGCGCAGCACACCGCGACTCTCCAGCACCAGGCCGACCAGCACCGGCAGCTGCCCTGCCAGCTGCAGCTGCTTGTGGGCGGTCACTGCCGCCCGTCCGACGAAATCACGATCCTCCGGTAGCCAGCTGATGGTCTGCTCCATGTTGGCGGCGAGCGGCGAGACGGTCTCATCCATGTCATGGCCATAGAGGTTCATACCCGCTTCCAGCCGCAGGGTGTCACGCGCACCGAGACCGATCGGTGCCACACCCGCTGCCAGCAGCCGGTCCCACAGCCCCGCCGCGTCCGCCGCGGGGACGATGAGTTCGAGGCCCTTTTCGCCGGTGTAGCCGGTACGGGCGATGAACCAGTCACCAAACTCGCCGCAACGGAAATTGCCCATCGAGCGCACCGGCTCGGCCCACGCGGTCGGCAGCAGGCCTGCTACCCGATCAATGGCCTCCGGGCCATGCACAGCGAGGATGGCCAGCTCCGGGCGCTCGGTGATGGTGAGCGCGAAACCGCTCGCAACCTTGTGCAGCCAGGCGAGGTCCTTTGCGCGGGTGGCACAGTTGACCACCAGCCGGTAGTGCGTACCGAGCCGATAGACGATCAGGTCATCGACCACGCCGCCCTGCTCGTTGAGCATGCCGGTATACAGCGCCCGCCCCGGCACATCGAGTTTGGCTACGTCGTTGGTGACCAGCCGGCGCAGGAAGGCCAGCGAGTCGCCGCCATGAATATCGACGACGGTCATGTGCGAAACATCGAATACACCGGCGTGCTCGCGCACCTGCTTGTGCTCGGCAACCTGCGACCCGTAATTGATGGGCATGTCCCAACCGGCGAAGTCCACCATCTTGCCGCCGCTGTCGAGATGCTTCTGGTAAAGCGGTGTGCGCTTGCTCACGTGCTGCTACTCTCCTGTCACTGTGGACGTCGGCAGCCACTGGCCCTGCCGGCTGTTACGGAGCAACCCCTGCTCCCGTTCTCTGCCATGGCTCACAGCGGAGGCCCCGGCGGCAGCGGAAAGCGCGAGCGCGGCCGTGCGCCCCAGGCCACACCGGCCGCGTCCGGCGCATGCGCAGACGGGTCTTCCAGATAGCGGGAAATGTCACGCGCGCTCTGGCGCAAGAAAGCCTGGGTCAGCGGATCGTCATCCCGGCGCGTGGCAGTGCGTTCCCCGAGCTGGGCCAGCTGGTCGAGCACGTAGGCACGAACCTCGGGCGAGGCCTCCTCGCTGGCACCGAGCAGCATGAGTGCGTCGAGGGTCACGCCCATGCTCACGCGGCGCAGGCTGGCGCGCCGCAGGTCGGCGTCGCGCGGGGCATTCCAGGTGGTATCGAGCAGGGTGTCGATGACTTCCGGCAACCCGAGCGTGCTGCTGTCGCGGTCGGCAAACGCCAGCAGCCGTGCCGCGCGGGCCGGCTCCAGCAGCGGCTCGATGACGAGGCCGGCGATGATGCGGGCCGCGCGCAACTGGTCGAAGGCGTAGTCGGCGGACATGTCCTCCCGGTTATCGCCCGGGTGCGGCGCCAGTTGAACCAGCAGGCTTTCAGGCAGCAGCAGCCGGTCCGGGGTGATGCTCTCCATGAGCAGGGAAAGCACCTCACGCTGCAGCGGCGCCGGCACGATTTCCGTCGGTGTGCGGTCTTCGCCCTTCACCGTGAACTCGTGGTACATCCCGCCGATGTAGCGCAGGCCCGATTCGATGGCCCAGCGGTGGTGCAGATAGGCCATCCACAGACGCATGTCGCGCAGCGCGCCGAGCGGCTCGCCGTCGTCGAGGATGCCCGGTCCGTACTGTGCCAGCATGAGCTCGCGCGCGGCCAGCGTCTCGCGCAGGTACTCGGTGGGGGTGGCACGGTCGTCGTACCAGGACCAGCGCGGATCGCTGTCGGGCACGAACAGCAGGCCCTGCGCCCGCATGTCGGCGATGACACCGTCAAGCCCGTCCCGCTCACCGGCCGCCGGCAACGGTGTGTAGGCGTACCGCACCATGAACGTGTCGTAGGCGCCGATGCTGCTCTGGAACGACTCGGACAGGTCGAGCCTGCCGTCCACCACTTTCACGCGTGGCGTGGGGTATTCCATCACCGACGAGCGTTCGTTGAGGCTGGCCGCCCAGTTGTGCTGGAAGCCCAGCGCATGACCGAGCTCGTGCGCCACCAGCAGTGACTGACGGAGCGTCACCATGTCGAGCTGCGCCGTGTCGCTGCCCGTGGCGCCAACATAGCTTTCCCAATAATTGGCGATGGTGCGGATGCGGTCGGAATCCATGCGGGTTTTCGAGCCAAGAATTTCGCCGGTACGGGGATCACGGTAGGTGCCGCCGCTGGAAAACCCACGGCCGTCGCGTTCGATCCACAGTACCCACGCGTAGCGGATGTCCATCGGATCCATGTCAGGCGTCGGATCCGCCACCTGCACGGCATTACGGAAACCGGCAGCCTCGAAGGCCTGGTTCCACCACAGCGTGCCGTCCCGCATGGCGCTGCGAAAAGGCTCGGGGATGGCCGGATCGAGGTAGAACACGATCGGCTTCACCGGCTCGCTGAGGGCGGCCGTTGGGTCGCGCTTTTCCAGGCGCCAGCGGGTGATCCAGGACTGCTGCGGGTTTTCGTTGACCGGCGCCGCGAAATTCTTGAAATCGAAAGAGGTAACACCGATCCGGGTATCCGCCAGCCGCGGCACGTAGCCCGTGGGGGCACGCAGGAACGAGTGATGGATGCGCAGACTCAGCGCACGCTCGTCGGGCAGCACATTGCGCGCCACGGCACCGGCATTGCTGACGCTGAAGGTCACCAGCGTCTCCACCTCGGAATTGTCTGGAAATGCCTTCAGCTGCTCGGGCAGCACACTGCTGCGCGCGGCGTCGAAGCGCATATCGCCCTGGCGGATGCTGCTGAGTTCGCCCTCGATGCCCGCGGCATCGCGCAGCAGCAGAGCGCTGGCGTCGACCAGCACGCGTCCGCCCTCCTCCGCCTCGACCGGCAGGGACGCCAGCACGGAAACCGGAAAAGAGGCCACGACGTTTTCCACCCGGTCCTCGGTTCCGCCAACGGCGCGAAAGGACTGGTTCTGGTCGATGACCAGCACGCGCGGGCCCGAACGCTGGAAGTGAATGACGCTGCTGACCATGATGCCGCGGTCGAGACCGAGCTCCACGGAGCCGCCTCCGCTCGCCGCAGACACGTAATAGAGCACGTCTTCATTGAAGACCGGGACTTCGAGGAGCACGCGCCCGCGCGTGGCATCCCACCAAAGCGGTACGAAGCCGCTGTGCGCCTCGAGTCCAGCCGTGCGTGCGGCAAGGCCGTCCTCGGCTGCCTGTGCCGCCGCCGCGATGGGCAGCAGCGCGGCCAGCAACAGCCGCCGGCTCCAGCGCGCGAACGCAGCGCCGTCGATCGGCGCCAAGCGGGGAGAACGCGAATTCAGCGCGGGGTCCTGCATGTCGGTTTCCTTGACGAGCCATTGGTCGTGGGAACAGGCCGTGCATGATGTGTGCCAGCCCGGGGGTGGTGCAGTCAGCGGGCACCCCTCAGCGCTGCGCGCACCAGTGCAAAGCGGCGGCGGGCGTTGCGCGCACTAAAAATTCCAGCGCCACGCCTGCGGCAAGGCGCGTGTGGCGCACAGGGGGTCCGCTGCTGACCTGGTATGACTGCTCGCCTCTTTCTGCACATGGCTGGTGCGGCCACCACCGACCGCGACCTTCGATGGTGCGGGGTCGGTCCCGGCGCCGCACCAGCGAGCGACCTGCAGGCAGGTGGGGGCAGCGGAGTCGCGGTAGCGGGCAGCGGCACGCTCAGCCGCGTCATCGCCGCGCAGCTTTCGTCGGCAATTCAGTGCTGTAGGGTCCATGACAGCAGCCGGTCCTTCCGCCAAGGCACAGCGCCCGTGCAGCGGCGCGAACCGGCGCGGCGCGGCGGCGCAGCGGGCATGGCACAG
Source organism: Gammaproteobacteria bacterium (assembly GCA_947457195.1). GTDB lineage: Bacteria > Pseudomonadota > Gammaproteobacteria > Pseudomonadales > Pseudohongiellaceae > CAILUG01. The sequence continues at coordinate 19,539 of CANGUU010000008.1, read as the reverse complement.
ATTCTGCTTCACCCCTCCAGAACGAGAACGTCGCTGACCGGCGACGTCGGGCGCCCTGCGTCCGACCCGCCGCGAGCTCAGCGCTCGACCATCACCGCAGCACAACGACAACGAGGGGTTGGCGGCATGAAAAAACTGGCAAGCGTCATTCGAATCTCCCACGCGCTGCCGCGTAGCAGCCGCTGCTGGTTGCCCCTGGCTGCCAGCGGCCTGGCGCTGGCCGGCTGCAGTGATCAACCAGCAGCCACCGCAGCCGACACTCCCCCCGTCGCCGCCACCATGGTCAGCAGCGGCCCGCCCGCTCCGACACTGGGTGTACGGCCCTACGGCGATGAAGCCGTCGCCATCGACATGAGCAAGATCTACTCCGAAGACCTGAAGAAGGTGTTTGACTACATCGACGTCAACATCGACGAGCACGTCGGCAACCTGCAGCGCTGGATCCAGCAGCCCAGCATCAGTAACACCGGCGAAGGCATCCAGGAATCCGCCGAGATGGTGAAGGGCTTCTTCGACCAGCTCGGCTGCCAGCAGAGCCAGGTCTATGACGTCGGCATTACCGAATGGGGCCAGCAGGGTAACCCGGTGGTGTATGCCAAGTGCGACGAGGGCGCCGAGAAAACCCTGGTGGTGTACTGGATGTACGACACCATGCCGGTGACCCAGCCCGATCTGTGGAAGGCGCCGCCCTTCGAAGGTCGGCTGGTGGAGCAGCCGCCTTACAACAAGGTGCTGATCGGGCGCGGCGCTACCAACTCCAAGGGTCGGCAGATGGCCTTCTGGAACGCGATGATGTCGATCAAGGCCGTGTACGGCAAACTGCCGGTCAACCTCATCTTCGTGGCCGAAGGCGACGAGGAGCGCATGTCGATCGGCTACCGCAAATTCATTCGCGAGCACGCCGACCTTTTCCAGGGCGTGGACGCCATGTGGGGCGGCGGTGGCTCGGAGGGCTGTGTATTCGTCGAATTGATCACCAGCGGCAGCAGCTGGGGCCGCGGCCCCAACTACAGCGACATCCACGGCGGCAACAAGCGCTCGGTAGACGCACCGGCCTGGCGCCACATCAAGATGCTGTCCACGCTGGTGGACGAAACCGGCAACAAAGTGATGATCGACGGGTTCTATGACGACATCGAGCCGCTGACCCAGGAAGAACTCGACACGCTCAAGCGTGATGCCGAAGGACGCGATCTTGAGGTAGCTGCCCGCAACCTCGGGGTCGAGCGCTTCATCTCCGACGACCCGCTCGAGCAGCTCACCATGGCGCGCTACGGCACCTCCATCAACCTGGACGGCATCTGGGGCGGCAACATGTTCGCCGGCGGTTCCGGCGCCATCCTGCCCAACCGCATTGTTTCCAAGCACAACTTCCGCTACGTGCCGAACATGAACGGCATGGACATCGTGGCCAAGCTGCGCGCCCACCTCGACAAGCACGGCTACTCCGACGTGGAGATCAACGTGGTCGGCGACGTGCCCTGGGCCAAGATGAGCTACGAGAACGAGCTCGCCTACGCCGCCAACGACATGTTCGCCGCCTTCGGCAACCCGCCCGATCCGCCGGTGCCGCACGAGTCCATCCTTGGCGGTTACTGGCCGGCCTACCTGTTCGCCGGGGACGTGCTCGACATTCCGATCGCCAGCGGCGCGGTCGGTAACGGCGGTAATTCGCACGCCGCCAATGAATTCATCGTCATCGAAGGCGCCGGCCGCACTTACGGGTTCGCCGGCACCGAGAAATCCATCGCCACTGTGCTATTCAACTACGCCGGGCTGAACAAACCCCCGGTGGAAGTGGTGTCTGCATCCGTCGACCTGCCCGCCCAGCCTTGAGGTACTGTCATGATGAATGTCCTGTGTCCGTCCGCCCGAAAATCCGTCCTGCTCTCCGGCGCCATTCGAGCCGCCAGCCGCCGCTGGTTACCGGTCATGGCGGGCAGTCTGGTGCTGCTCGCCGGCTGCAGCGAGGAGCCCGCCTCCACTGCAGCCCTCCCCGCTGAGCCTGCCACTGTCGCCGCGAGCGCCGCGCCGGCCCCTGGCGTGCTTGGCATCCGTCCGCGCGGCGACGAGGAGGTGGAGATCGACATGAGCATGATCCACTCCGAGGAGCTCAAGCAGATCTTCAGCCACATCGATACCAACATCGATGAGCACGTGCTCAACCTGCAGCGGTGGATCCAGCAGCCCAGCATCAGCAACACCGGTGAGGGCATCCAGGAATCCGCCGAGATGGTGAAAGGCTTCTTCGACCAGCTCGGTTGCCAGGAGACCAGCGTCAACGACGTCGGCATCACCGAGTGGGGCCAGCAGGGCAACCCGGTGGTCTACGCCAAGTGCGACGAAGGCGCCGAAAAAACCCTGGTGGTGTACTGGATGTACGACACCATGCCAGTCACCCAGCCCGACCTCTGGAAGGCGCCGCCCTTCGAAGGGCGCCTGGTCGAACAGGCTCCCTACTCGAAAGTCATGATCGGCCGTGGCACCAACAACTCGAAAGGTCGCGAAATGACCTTCTGGAACGCCATGATGTCCATCAAGGCAGTCACCGGCAAATTACCTGTCAACCTCATCTTCGTGGCCGAAGGCGACGAAGAGCGCATGTCGATCGGCTATCGCAAGTTCATCCGGGACAACCCGCATCTTTTCGAAGGCGTGGATGCCATGTGGGCGCTCGGTGACGGCGGCGGCTCGGAAGGCTGCGTGTTCGTCGAGCTGATCACCAGCGGCAGCAGTTGGGGCCGCGGCCCCAACTACAGCGACATCCACGGCGGCAACAAGCGCTCGGTGGACGCACCGGCCTGGCGCCACATCAAGATGCTGTCCACGCTCGTCGACGAAACCGGCAACAAGGTGATGATCGACGGGTTCTATGACGACATCGAGCCACTGACCCAGCAGGAACTGGATGCCCTCAAGCGCGACTCCGAAGGGCGTGATCTCGGCGTCGCCGCCCGCAACCTCGGGGTCGAGCGCTTCATCTCCGACGACCCGCTCGAGCAGCTCACCATGGCGCGTTACGGCACCTCCATGAACCTCGATGGGATCTGGGGCGGCAACATGTTCGCCGGCGGTTCCGGCGCCATCCTGCCCAACCGCATCGTTTCCAAGCACAACTTCCGCTACGTGCCGAACATGAACGGCATGGACATCGTGGCCAAGCTGCGCGCCCATCTCGACAAGCACGGCTACTCCGACGTGGAGATCAACGTGGTCGGCGACGTGCCCTGGGCCAAGATGAGCTACGACAACGACCTCGCGCGCTCGGTGGACCGTATGTTCGCCGCCTTCGGCAAGCCCACGCCGCCGGCGGTGGAGCACGAATCCATCCTCGGTGGGTACTGGCCGGCCTACCTGTTTGCCGGTGACGTGCTGGATATCCCGATTGCTGGCGGCAACGTCAGCTCCGGCGGCAATTCGCACGCCGCCAACGAGTTCTTCGTGATCGAGGGGGCCGGCAACACCTACGGCATGGCCGGTGCGGAAAAATCGGTCGCGACGGCACTGTACAACTACGCCGGACTGAACGAACCGCCGGCGTCGGTGGCGACAGCCAGCGTGGTGGCCAGCGCGGCCGAATGACCCCGGCGGTGGGGCTCCACTACCGGGGCCCCACCCTGAACGCCGCTGTCTGCCCAGCCCTTCGTTTCCAGGAATCTGCCCATGCCCGTCATTTCGCTCCAGAATCTCAAGAAGGTCTACAAGCTCGGCGACAACACCGTGAACGCCCTGCGCGGCGTTTCGCTCGACATCGAGGAGGGCGAGTTTGTCGCCATCACCGGACCGTCCGGCTCCGGCAAGTCGACCATGATGCATATCCTCGGCTGCCTCGACCGCCCCACCGAGGGTCACTACCTGCTGAACGGCAACGACGTCTCGAACCTGTCGCGCGATGAATTGGCCGACATCCGCAACCGGCAGATCGGCTTCGTCTTCCAGGGCTTCAACCTGCTGCCACGGACCACCGCCGCGGAGAACGTGGAGGTGCCCCTGTTGTATTCGCGACCGGTACTGCCGGCGAGCGAGCGGCGCGCGCGGGCGCTGGAAGCCCTGCGAGCCATGGGGCTGACCGATCGGGCCTTCCACCATCCCAGCCAGCTGTCCGGGGGGCAGCAGCAGCGTGTCGCCATCGCCCGCGCCCTGGTGAACCGCCCGACCCTCATCCTCGCCGACGAACCGACCGGCAACCTCGACACCGCCACCAGCATCGAAGTGATGCGACTGCTGCAGGAGCTGCGTGAAAAGCAGAAGATCACCATCGTGCTGATTACGCACGAACCTGACATCGCCGCCTATGGCACACGCATCATCGCCGTGCGCGACGGCATCATCATCAGTGACAAGCCCAACGTGCCGCGCCGCGTGTCCGACGAACCGGAAGCGCTGCCACTGGCCGCCGTGGGTTGAACGGCCCCTCATCCTTGCGGAGGACACCGGCATGCACAGCCCCCTGCACTACCTGCTGCTCGGCCTGACGGCGCTGCTGCGCAACCGCCTGCAGACGGCGCTCGCCATGCTCGGCGTGACGGTGGGTGTGGGAGCCCTGGTGGCCAGTCTCGCGCTCGGACGCGGCGCCCAGGAGTCGATCAAGGACCAGCTGCTGGCCGCTGGCGCCAACATGATCGTGGTGACCGCCGGAAACTACGCTACCCAGAAAACCCAGGGCACCGAGCCTGCCGCCGACCACGCGCGCTTCACACCGCCAGTCGATCCGCTGCAGTTCATCGCCCGTCTCGCCGCCGCCCGCCGTGATCTGCTGGCGCGCGGCTACGCGGCGCACAACATCGACGCGGCCCTGCGGGCCGGCGCTGGGCTGCCGGTCTCCGCCGTCGCATCGACAGGCCGCCTGCAGCGTGTGCATTTCGAAGACGACCCGATGGCAGAGCATGACCATCCGACGGCCAAGGAGCGCCTCGGCGATTCCATGGCCGGACTCGGCGCCGCCGCCACCCTCACGCTCGACGACGCCGTGGCGATCCGCGAACAGATTCCGGGTGTGCAGTTCGCCGCCTCGGGCGTACACGAGAACGCCCGCATTGCCGTCGACGGTGACCCTACGCGCCAATGGTTCACCCGCATGCACGGCACCGAGTCTCGACTGCCCGACATCCGGCGCGGCTGGGTGTTTCCGTTCGGCGAATTCCTCACCGAGCGTCAGGTGGCCGACGCCGAGCAGGTCATGGTGCTCGGGCGCTTTGCCGCCGACAAACTGTTCGGGGCAGGCGCAAACCCGGTGGGTAAGCGTGTGATCCTGTGGAACCAGCCCTTTGAGGTCGTGGGGGTGGTCGGCAGTACCAGCTGGGCCCAGCAGCCGGCTGCCGGCGATGACCAGTTCGACGCACTCTACATCCCGGTCACCACCGTGCACCGCCTGCTGAACCTCAGCAAGCTCAACACCATCACTGTGACCACGGCCAGTGCAGGTGATACCACGCGGATCGCCGGCGAAATAACCGCCTTGTTGAGGCAGCGACACGGCATCGGCGAGGCGATGGCCGACGACTTCACGGTGCGTACGCAGGCCCAGGAAATGCTCGGCAAGGGCCTGTCGCCCGAACTGGCGCGCATCGTAGGCGGCAACCTCGCCACCATGGAGCAGCTCACCATCGAGCAGCTCAGCACCTCGCTGCAGCGCGCCAACCGCACCATGCTCGCCCTGCTGGCCGGTGTGGCCACCGTGTCGCTGCTGGTCGGTGGTATCGGCGTCATGAACCTGCTGCTGCTGTCGGTCACGCAGCGAACCCGCGAGGTGGGCCTGCGCATGGCGTTGGGGGCCCGCCGACGGGACATCGCCCGGCAATTCGTCAGTGAGGCCGTGGTGCTGTGCCTCGTCGGTGGCGTGCTCGGTGCCGGGTTCGGTGTGCTGGCCGCCAACGGTCTCGAAGAATTTTTCCAATGGTCCACGGCGGTGTCGCCCCTGTCCGCCGTACTCGCCATCGCTGTCGCCGCCGCGCTGGGGGTGCTTTCCGGTGTCTACCCCGCCAGCCGGGCCGCACAGCTCGACCCGATCGGGGCCCTTCAACATGAGTAGGAAGCTTGCCATGAACAGGAACTTACTGGCCGTTCTGCCACTCGCCGCGCTGCTGCTGACGAGTGGTATTGCCACCCGCGCAGTGGCGCACGGCGACGAACCGCACGGGGACCACGACGCAGCCCACGGTGGCTTCGTGATGATGTATCAGGATCTGCACTTCGAGGTCACCGCCGTGGCCGGCGGGGGCGTGCAGTTGTATTTCACCGATGCAGCCCGCAGCGAGCTGCCGGCCGCCACCGTCTCCGACGTGGCGGTCGAAATCGAGAGCGCTGGCAAGCCGATCGAGACGGTGGCGATGGGCATCAGTGCCGGCGGTGATTTCTGGGAGGGTGCCAGCAGCCCGCTGACCGATTCGGACGCCATCGTGCGCGTGGGCTTCCTCTACGCCGGCAAGCCACTGCTACTGGATGTGCCTGCTTCCTCCCTGCTGCAGGCCGACACTGCCCCGGCAGCCGACGCAGCCGCCCCTGCGGCCGGTCATGATGGGCATTAACCTGCACATGGCGCTGCGGGCGCTGCTGCAGAACCAGCTGCAGACTGCGCTGACCCTCTGCGGGATGAGCGTGGGGGTGGCGATGGTCGTGGTGGTCAGCGGGCTCGGGCTCGGTGCGCAGCAGCGCATCGAGGACCAGATCGAAAGCGCCGGGCCCACCCTCATCACCGTGCGCGCCGGCAATTACCGGCCGGCCGCGATCGTCACCAGCGGACAGCAAGACAGCAGTGGTGGCGAACCGCCGGAAGGCACGGGCTCCGAGGAGAGCTGGAACAGTTGGGAAGAGGCGGAATCGGCGGCGGTGGCCCGCGAACAGGCGCGCGCCAAAACGCCCGTGATGGACAAGTACCGCACGCCGGCTGACCCCCTCGACAGCGCCGAACTCGCGCTGATCGACGGTCAGGTCGCCAACGTGCGCGCCGTGGCCGGCACCCTGTCCGGCAACGTGACACTCGATGCTGGCACCGGTTTGCCGGTGCGCATCACCCGTGTGGCCGGCTTCGGCGAGGCATGGCCGGAGATCCGTGGCTGGGACCTGCTGGCCGGTCGCTTGCCGACGGCCAGCGAGCACGCCGCCGGCGCTCCGCTGCTGCTCGTCAGCCATGATGTGGCCGCACGTCTCTGGCCCGCCGGAGATGCGCTCGGCCAGCAGCTGGGGCTCAAGGGTCAGACGCTGACGGTGGTCGGTGTGATCCGCGATACGCAGGGCGACGGCAGTTCAGTGATCGTACCGACCATCCACCTGCCGCTGGCGATGGCCCAGCGCCTGCTCGGCCGCAGCACCTACGACGAGATCATCGTGCGCTCCGCCTCAGTGGGCACCACCACGCAGGTGGCGGCCGACATCAAGCTGGCGCTACGGCAACTGCATGCGCTGCCTGACGACACCCTCGATGACTTCCGCGTGGAATCGCAGAGCGTGTCGGCCATGCCGAGCATGGGTATGGATCCGCGACTGGCCCGTGCCGTGCACTCCAATGTGGTGGAGTTCGAGCAGGAGTCCTGGGAGGAAATGGCCAAGAGCCTGCGTCAGGCCGGCCGTACCTTCACGTTGTTGCTGGCGGCCGCAGCGGCGGTTTCGCTGGTCGTCGGCGGCATCGGCGTCATGAACATCATGCTGGTATCGGTCGCGGCGCGTACGCGCGAAATCGGTCTGCGCATGGCACTCGGGGCCCGCATGCAGGACGTGATGCTGCAGTTTCTCGTGGAGGCCGTCGTGCTGGCCGCCATCGGGGGGCTGCTCGGCCTGCTGCTCGGGGCCGGCGGCCTGCTGGTGGCGGAATACGGCTTGGCGTGGGCCACGGCGATTTCACCGACCATGCTGCTGGCCGCCATCGCCATGGCGGTCAGCACCGGCGTGATCTTTGGCTACAGTCCGGCGCGTCGCGCGGCCAGCCTCGACCCGGTGGTGGCCCTCAAGGCCGAGTGACCGCGATTTCAACCTGCAACACCCGGAGTGACCCATGTTTGCCATGCTGCCAGTCAACCTCAAGCTCGCCGTACGCTCGCTGAACCGTAATCGCCTGCGCACGCTGCTCACCATGCTCGGCATCATCATCGGCGTGGCCGCGGTACTCACGATGGTGGCGCTCGGCACCGGGGCGCGTGCCTCGGTCGAAGGCGAGGTGGGCTCGGCGGGCACCAACATCATCTTCGTGCGGGCGGGCAACTACACGCGCGGGGGTGACGCCGTCGGCATCGTGTCCGGCCGCGGTGCCGCCACCACGCTGGTGGCCGGCGACGCCGATGCCATCCGTGCGGGCGTGAGCGGCATCAAGGCGCTGAGTCCCGGTGTGGCGCTGCGCACCTTCATCGCCAGCGGCAGCTCGCGTGCGTTCACGCGGGTGCAGGGCATCGACTCCGGCTTTGCCGCGATCTACTCGTGGAACATGAGTGCAGGACGCATGCTCGACAGCGCCGCCGCCGCGCCCGAAGCCGTGCTGGGGGCGAATCTCGCCGCCACGCTGTTCGGTGCCGACACGGATCCGCTCGGCCAGATGATCCAGGTGCGGGATTCTGCCTACCGCGTGGTAGGCGTCAGTGATGGCCAGGCAGAGGACCATGCCGACGTGCTGTTCGTGCCCTGGCAGACGCTGCAGAAGAGCCTTGGGCAGAATCACCTGGACACCATTACCCTCGCGGCGGAAAAGGCCGGCGAGTCCTCGCGCATCGCCAGCGACATCACCAACTTGCTGCGCGAGCGGCACGGCATCACCGGCACGCCCTCGGCCGGCTACCTGGCCGGTCAGGGTGGTGTGGGCGGCGTGCCCGACGACTTCACCGTGGAAACGCAGGCCGCGCAGGCCTTGACCAAGGGGCTCTACACGCCGGCCGCCGCCTTCGCGCTGGCCAACCTGCCCAAGCTCGACGAGGTCACACTCGAGGAGATGGCCGACACGCTTGACCGCGCCAGCGACACCATGACAGCGCTGCTGGCCAGCATCGCCGGGGTTTCCCTCATCGTCGGCGGCATCGGCATCATGAACATCATGCTGGTGTCGATCACGGAGCGGACCCGCGAAATCGGCCTGCGCATGGCGGCTGGCGCCCGCTCGGGCGATGTGGCGCTGCAATTTCTCATCGAAGCGGTGACGCTCAGCATGGTGGGGGGTCTGGTCGGGCTGGTGCTCGGGCTGGTATCGGCCCAGCTGATCGGCTGGTCGCTGGGCTGGCCCACCACCGTCTCACTCGGCGCCATGGCGCTGGCGATCGGCATTGCGGCGAGCGTGGGCCTGGTGTTTGGCAGCTATCCGGCGCGGCGGGCCGCCCAGCTCGATCCCATCGAAGCCCTGCGCACCGAGTGAAGTCATGAGTCCCTCTGCACCCCGCTCGCCATCCGGTCGACTCACTGCAAGATGGCTCGCGGCCGCCGCAGCCGCCCTGCTGGTCGCCGGCGCCCTGCTGCTGTGGCAGCGAGGGCCGGCTGATCCGCTGCAAAGGCAGGCCGAGCGCTTCGTGGAACTGGCGCTGGCGCTGGGAGTAGAGCACCCCGATGAGATCGACGCCTGGTTCGGACCGGCGTCGCTCGATGCCCGCGCCAGCGGCACCAGCGCCGTGCCGGTGGCTCAGCTGCTCGCCGCTGCCGAGGAGCTGCACGCCGAGATCACGGCAGACTCTGCCGCCGCCCCGTCGGCGCGAAGCGCCAGACTCGAGCGCCGCGTCGGCACGTTCGTCCTCGCCTTGAAGACGCTGCTGGACCCCAAGGCACTCAGCTTCGCCGACGAGGCGCTGCAGCTCTACGACATCGCGCTGCCCCCGGCCGAGACCGATGCCGCTGGCCAGAAGGCACTGATGGACGAGATCGAAGCGCTGCTGCCGGGCCAAGGCACGCTGGCGTTTCGCGTCGCGGCCCTGCAGAACAAGCTGGTGGTGCCTGCCGACAAACGCAGCGCCGTGTTCGAGCGGGCGCTGGCCGAGTGCCGTACCCGCACGCTCGCCCACTGGACGCTGCCCCCCGAAGAGCAGCTGACCGTGGAGTGGACCCGCGCCGTCGAGGCCGCCTGGCACCGCTACGAAGGCAACTACCGCAGCACCGTTCGGGTCAATTCCCTGGCTCTGCCCTTCGTTGGCTCGGCCCTCGACGTGGCCTGTCACGAGGGCTACCCCGGGCACCACGCGCAGTTCGTGCTGCTGGAACAGGCAGCGGCGCCGACTGGCCTGCTGGTGGAAGACAAGCTGGCGCTGCTGCGGTCACCGGAGTCGGTGCTGCGGGAGGGCGCTGCCAACTTCGGCATCGACCTGGTGTTTCCCCCGGCGGAACGGCTGGCCTTCGAGCGCGACGTGCTGTTTCCGCTGGCCGGACTGTCGCCACAGCTCGCCGACCAGCATGCCGCCGTGCAAGCGCTGATTACCCGCCTTTCCGTGGGCGTGGTGCCCCTGCTTCAGCAGTACCGCGATGGCAGCGTCTCCTTCAATTCCGCCACGTTCCGGCTGGAGCGGGAGGCCATGGTCTCCAGTCCGTCGGCGCTACTGCAGTACGTGGATGAGTTCGGTGCCTACTCAGTCGGTTACACGGTGGCGAAGCAGCGCCTGCAGGAGCTGGCGGCGAGCCGCCCCACGGAAGAGGCGTGGAGCGTGCTGCAAGGCGTGTTGCTGGATCCTCAGGCGCGCCTGCTGCAGACTGCGCCGACGGTCGAGGGTGCCGGCACTCCGCCCTGATGTCCGCTCCATGTCGTCGAGATTCCTGCCCATGCTGCGCCTGACCCTGCTGGCCCTGACCCTGCTGGCCGACCTGGTGTTGCCGTTCCCCGTGCAGGCTGCGGCGGCCCCGGAAGCCCTGCAGCTACCGGTGATCAGCGGCGTGCCACAACTGGCCGACTTTGCCGGCATGCAGCCCGCCACGGCGTTGGCCCGCGAACTCGTGAAGGTCGATGCCCTCGTGCAGCGACTGCCGGCCGACGGAGCTGCACCCAGTCAGCGCACCGAGGTCTATCTCGGCTACGACAGCCAGACGCTGTACGCCATCTTCCTGGCCTTCGATGCCGAGCCCGAGCTTATCCGCGCCACCATGTCCTCACGCGAGAACATCGACGGCGACGACAGCGTGGAGCTGACGCTCGACACCTTCAATGATCAGCGCACGGCCTATTCCTTCCGGGTGACGCCGCTCGGCATCCAGCGCGACGCCCGCTGGACCGAGGGCGCCTCCAACCGCGCCGGCTTCGACACCACCTGGGAGGCGGTGTGGGACAGCGACGGCGCAGTGACCGATCGCGGGTATGTGGTGCGCATCGCCGTGCCGCTGGCCGGACTGCGCTTCCCTGGTCGCGAAGAGCAGCTGTGGCGGATCCAGGTCGGCCGGCAGATTCCCCGCCTGAGCGAAGAAGTGTACTGGCCACACTACTCGCTGCAGCTGGAAGGGCGGCTGAACCAGACGGCCTTGCTTTCCGGCATTCGCGGCGTGGAACCCGGCAGTAACATGATGTTCATCCCGTACGTGTTTTCCCGCAGTGCCGACGTGTTGCAGCGCAGCGCGCCCGGCGGGCCGGCCTTTGCCAGCAGCACAGAGGCCACGCTCGGCCTCGACAGCAAGTTCGTGTTCAACGATGCCTGGGTGCTGGACCTCACGCTCAATCCGGACTTTTCGCAGGTGGAGTCCGACGAACCCCAGGTCACGGTCAACGAGCGCTTCGAGGTGCAGTTCCCGGAGCGGCGCCCGTTCTTTGTGGAAAACGCCGACTTCTTCGCTACCGATTCGACACTGGTCTTTACGCGCCGCATCGTCGACCCCGAGGGGGGCCTGCGCTTCACTGGTCGCAGCAATGGCTGGGGCTTCGGCAGCATCGTCATGAACGACGTGGCGCCGGGACTCAATCGCAAGCCGAGCGATCCCCTGGCCGGCGAAGCGGCGCTGATCACGGTGCTGCGCGGCTTCCGCGACCTGTCCGGCCAGAATCGCATCGGGCTGCTGCTCACCGACCGCCAACTGGGCGAAGGCTTCAACCGCGTGTTGAGCGCAGACGGCCGCTTCAAGCTGACGCCCAACTGGGTGACCAACATCCAGGTGATCGGCACCGACACCGAGCCGACGGCCGGTGGCGCCTCCTTCACCGGCAGCCAGCGCAACATCCGGCTGGATCGCACGGGTCGCACCTTCAGCACCCACATCCACTACGTGGGCACCGACGACGGCTTCCGCTCCCAGCTGGGCTTCCAGAACCGCTACTTCCGCACCGACACCTACGGTGTGCACGGCAACGCGCAGCTCACGTTCTACCCGCAGGAGTCGCGCATGATCAGCTGGGCTCCGCGCATCGGTGGCGCCGCGCTGCAGGACCGCAGCGGCCAACAGCTCTACGAGGAATTCAGTCCCTCGCTGAACGTAAGCTTTGCCACCAGCACCTTCACCACCGGCTACAGCCGCTTCACCGAAGTGCTGCGTCCGCAGGATTTTCGTGGCCTGCGCGCGGCCACCGGCTACGACTACGACTACTGGACCGCCACCTACACCAACAACATGCTGTCCAGCCTGATTGTCGAGGCGTCGCACCGCGTGGGGACTGCGCTCAACCTGGTACCGGCGGCGGGCTCGCTACCGGCCGTGGCCGACACGGTGCGCACCGATCTCACACTGCTGTGGCGTCCGCTGGCCCGCCTGCGGGTAAACAGCACCTACCTCAACACCCGGCTAGACACCCGCGAGGGCACCAAGGCCTTCAGCAACGAGATTTTCCGCAGTACCTGGAACTACCAGTTCACCAGGGAACTGTCGCTGCGCTTCATTGCGCAGTACGACAACACCGAAGCCGGACCGGCCACCAGCCTGCCCACGAGGGAAAACCTCAACCTCGACCTGCTGCTGCGCTACGTGCTGAACCCGTGGTCGGCGTTCTTCGTGGGCTACAACGCCAATGCCAGCAACTTCGCACTGGTCGACACCGAAGACGGCGGCCGCGAGCTGTTGCTCGGCAACGACCTGCGGCAGGATGGCGAACAGTTCTTCCTGAAGTTTTCACTGATGTGGCAGCACTGAACCCGACGCCTGCCACTGACGGCCCGCATGGCCGCCGACGGGGCTTTTCACGATAATCCCCCGCTCGACAGGCAGCGACCGTGGAGCCGGCATGAATCTGCGCGACTGGGAATACTTTGTGGCCGTGGCCGAGCACCGCCATTTCGGCCGCGCAGCGGCGGCTTGCCATGTCAGTCAGCCGACGCTGAGTGCCCAGATCAAGAAGCTGGAGCAGTACCTCGGCGTCACCCTGGTGGAGCGTGACAGCCGCCGTGTGTGGCTGACGCCGATCGGCCAGGAAATGGCGGTAAGGGCCCGACGTTTGCTGCACGAGGCGCAGGGCCTGAAGCAACTGGCGCGCAGCCAGTTCAATCCACTGGCGGGCGACATCCGGCTGGGCGCCTTCCCCACCCTCGCGCCCTACTACCTGCCGCGCGTGCTGCCAAGGGCAGCCAAGGCCCTGCCCGAGCTGCGCCTCTTCCTGGTGGAGGAAAAGACCCAGCAGCTGCTGCACCTGCTGCAGACGGGCGAACTGGACGCCGCGCTGCTGGCGCTGCCGCTGCCGGGCGTGCTGATGGATGCCATCCCGGTCTGCAAGGAGGACTTCCTGCTGGCAGTCCCGCAAAGACATCCGCTGGCCCGGCGCCTGCAGGTGTCTTTGGAGGACCTGCAGGGGCAGAACCTGATGCTGCTGGAGGAAGGCCACTGCCTGCGCGAACAGGCGCTGGCGGTCTGTCAGCTCGCCAGCAGCGGCGAAAACAGCCACTTTCGTGCCAGCAGCCTGGAAACGCTGCGCCAGATGGTGGCCGGCGGTCTGGGCATCACGCTCATGCCGGCGCTGGCCGCCACCCCGCTGGCGGGCATTCGCTACCTGGCTTTCGTGGAGCCCCCGCAGCGCGAGGTGGCGCTCGTGTTCCGCCACAGCGACTGGCGCATCCCGCTCTGGCAGAAACTGGCGCAGGTGCTGCGCGCCACGCCCCTTAGCAACAAACCAGCTAACGATAGCTGAATTTGTTGTTTAAGCCGGCCGGTCGCGCTCGCTAGAGTACGCGCCTTCCATTCCCGCCCGGTGGCAGCCCATGAACTTCCAGCAACTGCGCATCATCCGCGAAACCCTGCGCTGCCAGTTCAATCTCACGGAAGTGGCCAGCCGGCTGTATACCTCGCAGTCCGGTGTGTCCAAGCACATCAAGGATCTGGAGGACGAACTCGGTCTGGCGCTGTTCGAACGCAAGGGCAAGCGCCTGCTGGGTCTCACGGCGCCGGGCCGCGAACTCGCCAAGATCGTCGAGCGCATGCTGCTGGACGCCCAGAGCATCAAGAATCTCGCCGAGCAGTACAGCCAGCAGGACCAGGGCACGCTCACCGTGGCCACCACCCACACGCAGGCGCGCTACATGCTGCCGGCGGTGGTGGCGCAGTTCCGGCTGCGCTACCCGAAGGTGAAGCTGCACCTGCATCAGGGCAGCCCGCAGGAAATCGCGCAGATGCTCAGCAGTGGCGAAGCCGACATCGGCATTGCCACCGAGGCCCTCGGCGACGTCGAGGGCTTGATCACCTACCCGTTCCACCGCTGGCACCATGCCGTGGTGATACCGGCCGGCCACGCCTTGGAAAAGCAGGTGACCAAACTGGCGAAGGCCGGCAAGCAGCTGGCGCTCAAGGACATCGCCGCCTACCCGATCATTACCTATCACGAAGGCTTCACGGGCCGTGCCGTACTCGAGAAAACCTTCCAGGCCGCCGGGCTGACGCCGGAGATCGTGCTGTCCGCCCTCGATGCCGATGTGATCAAGTCCTACGTGGAGCTGGGTCTCGGCATCGGTATCGTGGCCTCGCTGGCCTTCAATCCGGAGCGTGATCTCGGGCTGCGCCTGCTCGACTGCACCCACCTTTTTCCCGCCAACCTGACGCGCATCGCCGTGCGCGAGGGGCAGCTGCAGCGGCAATTCGCCGACGACTTCATCGCGCTCTGCACCAGCAGCTGCAAGGACTAAGTCCGGGTTGGCAGCCCACGGCGGCCGCTTGTCTCGGCCGGGAATTCGCGGTACATGAGGGCTGCGGTCGGCCCCTCCGGTCGCCAGCCCCAGTGCCGGTTTTTCGAAGGAGTCCCCATGCAACGACGTCACCTGCTGTACCTTTGCGCGAGCGCCAGTCTGGCACTCGCCGGCTGCGCCGCCGAACGCGTCTCTTCCACCACCGGTAGCGTGGTAGTGGCCGGCATCTCCGTGCGGGCCGCCCGCGAGCACGCGCGACTGCGCGGACTGGTGAACCGGCGGGCCCTGCCTGCAGAGTACCGGCGTCTTTTGCAGGAGGGTCAGCCCCTGCCCGCCGAGGTGCCACTTTTCCCGCTGCCACAGGACTTCGTTGCCCGTCTGCCGGTCGTGGACGGCCACGAGTGGAAGGCCGCCGGCACCGACCTGCTGCTGGTCAACCGCAGCACGCAGGTGATCTCCAGCATCCTGCGCGGACCGCTGCGCTAGGCGCTGGCACCCCCCAGCCTCTCCATGACGCGCCTAAACATCCAGATCATCTTCGACCGCCAACCCGGCCGTATCGGACCCGGCAAGGTGCGGCTGCTCGAGTTGCTGGCGGAGACCGGTTCGATAGCAGCCGCCGCGCGCGCGCTGTCGATGTCGTACCGCCAGGCCTGGCTGCTGCTCGACGAAATCAATGGCCTCTACGGCCACGCGCTCTACGAAACTCAGCACGGCGGCCAGGGCCGCGGTGGCGCCACCCTCACCGACCTCGGCCGGCAGGTGGTGGCGGACTACCGGGCCTTCGAGGCGCAATGTCTGGCGCTGCTCGACCAGCAGTTTCCCCGACTGGCGCTGCCGCCGCGTCGTGCCAGGCCCGGCGGCGCCGCCGAGGCGCCCAGAGGCAGCTGATGCCACACCCGTCCGCGACTGTACAGACACCGAGGTCCGGCTTCGACTCCAAGCTTCCCGCCGTAGGGACGACCATCTTCACCGTCATGAGCCAGTTGGCTGCCTCGCACGGGGCCTTCAATCTCGGCCAGGGCTTTCCCGACTTTGATGGACCCTTGCTGCTGAGGACCGCGCTGCAAGAGGCGATGCAGCAGGGCAAGAACCAGTATGCGCCGATGACCGGCGTGCAGCCGCTGCGCGAGCAGATCGCGACCGGGGTGCAGCGCTGGTACGGTCGCCTGGTGGACGCCGACACCGAGGTGACGATCACCTCGGGTGCCACCGAAGCGATCTTTGCGGCGATCGCCGCCGTGGTGCGCAGCGGCGATGAAGTCGTGCTGCTCGATCCCTGCTACGACAGCTACGAGCCGGCTGTCGTGCTCAACGGGGGAACCACCATTCATGTGCCACTGCAAGGCGAACACTTTGCGATCGATTGGGAGCGATTGGCAGCCGCCTTCACGGCACGCACGCGCCTGTTGATCGTCAATTCCCCGCACAACCCTTCAGGGGCCGTCCTGTCGGCGGACGATCTCGACCGCCTGGCAGCACTGCTGCGCAATAGCAGGTGCCTGCTGCTGTCTGATGAAGTCTACGAACACATCATCTTCGATGGCCTCGAGCACCAGAGTGTGCACCGGCATGCCGAACTGGCTGAGCGCAGCGTCGTCGTCAGTTCCTTCGGCAAGACCTTCCACTGCACGGGCTGGAAGGTCGGCTACTGCGTGGCCCCTGCCTGGCTGAGCAAAGAGCTGCGTAAGGTGCACCAGTACCTGACCTTCAGCACTTTCACACCCGCCCAGTACGCGCTCGCCGCGGTAATGGAAAAATTGCCCGAACACTGCGTGCTGTTGCGGGATTTTTACGAGGCGCGCCGCAATACCCTGCGTACCCTGCTGGCCGCGTCACGTTTGCGCCTGCTGCCGGTCAGCGGCGCCTACTTCCAGCTCGCCGACTTCGGTGCGCTGGCACCCGGACAGGACGATGTGGCCTTTTGCCACTGGCTGGTGCGTGAGGCCGGAGTTGCGGCGATCCCCCTGTCGGTCTTTTATCGGACGCCTCCGGCGGCGCAGCAACTCGTGCGCCTCTGCTTCGCCAAGAGCGACGACGTACTGCAGGGGGCTGCTGCCCGCCTGTGTGCGCTCTGAACAAACGGCTGCCCGGGTGGCAAAACCCCTCAAAACCTGCAAAGCAACGCAGTTTTTCTTGGTTCATGCGTGAAAGTCGCGCCACTACAGTGGCCGCCTTTTCGTCCAACCGGAGACTGTCATGCAGCACCCCTTCATCCGCGGACGCCGTCGCGCACTGCCGCTGGCGCTTGCCGCAGCACTGGCCGCCCCGGCGTCTGCTACGTTCGCCCAATCCGGTGCCGTAGAGGAAATCCAGATCACCTCACGTCGCCGGGCCGAACTCGCACAGCAAGTGCCCATTCCGGTCACCGTGGTCAGCGGCGAACTCGTTGCCGACACCGGTGCCTTCAACGTGAACCGCATCAAGGAGCTGATCCCGTCGGTACAGCTGTATTCGTCGAACCCGCGCAACACCGCCATCAGCATCCGTGGCCAGGGCACCACGTTCGGCCTCACCAATGACGGCATCGACCCGGGTGTGGGCTACTACATCGACGGCGTGTTCTTTGCGCGCCCCGCCATCACCACCCTCGACTTCCTCGACGTCGAGCGCATCGAGGTACTGCGTGGCCCTCAGGGCACGCTGTATGGCAAGAACACCACGGCCGGTGCTTTCAACGTGACCACCGCCAAGCCCACGCAGGCCCGCGATGCCCGGGTAGAACTCACCACCGGCAATTATGACTTCGTGCAGGTGAAGGGCACTGCCACCGGCGGCCTCACCGACACGCTGGCGGGCCGCCTCTCGCTGACGTCCACCAATCGCGCGGGCACGCTCACCAATATCTCCACCGGCGAAGACGTGAATACGCTGGAGAACTGGTCGGCGCGTGGCCAGTTGCTGTGGACCCCGGCAGATACCACCGAGGTACGCCTAATCGCAGAACTCTCGCGGCAGGACCCGGTCGGCTATGCGCAGGTATTCGCCGGCTCGGTACCCAACCGCCGCTCTGCCTACCGGCAGTTCGAGGCCATCATCAAGGACCTCAACTACAACCCGCCGCGCGACCCCTTCGCGCGCCTCATCGACACCAACAGTACCTGGCGCTCAGGCAACGATATTGGCGGCCTGTCGCTGAACATCGACACCGACCTGTTCGGCGGCACGCTGACCTCGACGACGGCCTGGTACTTCTGGGACTGGCGCCCTGCCAACGACCGCGACTTTCTGGGCCTCAATGCGCTGCAGAAGTCGGAAGCCCCTTCCGACCACGAGCAGCTCTCGCAGGAGTTCCGCTGGACCGGCCATATCGGTGAGCGGGTTGACGGTGTCATCGGCCTTTTTGCCATTGACCAGCAGTTGAGCTCGGATCCGTTCCACCGCGAGGAACTGGGCCCCGATCAGTGGCGCTTCATTGCACCCAACGCCGCCAGCGCGGCGCAGTACCGCACACCGGGCCTGCTGCAGGGCTTTGGTACCGACAGCAGCCCGGGGCTGAAAACCTTCAGCGCCGCGCTGTTCGGCCAGCTCGACTGGCTGCTCAGCGACGACCTGAGCCTGCTCACCGGGTTGCGCTTCAACTATGACGAAAAGGACGTGGACTTCCAGCGCAGCGCCAATGGTGGCGCGCCGCTCACCGACCCGGCACTGTTGGCGATCCGTCGCGGTCAGTACAGCAACCAGGCCTTCAAGGCCAGCATCGACGACGACAACGTCACCGGCACAGTTACGCTGAACTACGCACTCAGCGACGCCATCAACGTATATGCCACCTACAGCACCGGTTTCAAGCCGGTGGGGCTGAACCTCGGTGGCCTGCCCACCGACAATGGCCGCGTGATGACCGAACTCAGCGTCATCAAGCCCGAGTATGTGCAGCACACTGAACTGGGCGTGAAGACCTCGCCGCTGCCCAACACCACGCTGAACTTCGTGGCCTACCAGACCGACATCGAGGACTACCAGGCCCAGGTGCAGACCGCCGACATCGCCGTGAATCGCGGCTACCTGGCCAACGCCGAAGCCGTGCAGGTGAAGGGGGTCGAGATCGACGCCCGCCTGCGGCTCGACAACGTCACGCTGCAGGCGTCCTACGCCTACACCGATGGCAAGTACGAGGAGTTCACCAACGCCCCGCTGCCGCTTGAACAGGTCGGCGCGCCGGTGTCGTTCATTGACATCTCGGGAGGCCGCCTGCCAGGCATCTCGAAGAATGCCGTCTCGTTCACGGGCGAGTACTTCCGCAATGTGACGCTGTTCGGCACGCCCGGCGAACTGTTCGCCGGCGCCGACGCCTACTACCGGTCCGAGTTCTCGTCGAGCGCGTCGCCCTCGCAGTTCCTGAACATCGACAGCTACACGCTCATCAACGCCCGCATCGGCTTCCGCACCGACGATGCGTGGTCGGCGTTCCTGTGGTCACGCAACCTCACCGACCGCGACTACTTCGAGCAGCTGTTGCCCGGCGCCGGCAACTACGGGCACTACGCCGGCGTGCTGGGCGATCCCCGCACCTGGGGTGCCACGCTGCGCTACACCTTCTGAGGCGAGCGCCGCGCGCGCC
>CANGUU010000007.1 GCA_947457195.1 Gammaproteobacteria bacterium | reverse complement strand
TTCATGATCGGAATCTCCATCGCCATCGAGAAGTTGTTGAAGAGGATGGACAGGATCGGAATGCGCTCGCGCACGGCGGTTTCAAAGTCCATGCCGGTGAAGCCGATCGCCGCGTCACCCCAGACGTTGATGCACAGATGGTCCGGGCGGGCCAGCTTGGCACCCATGGCCAGCGGCAGGCCGTAGCCGAGCTGCGTGGTCTTGCCCCAGCCGATGTAGGTCAGCGGATGCGTGGCGCGCCAGAACGGAATCATCTGGTCGCGTGGACTGCCGGCATCGTGCGTGATCACCACCTTGCTCTTGTCCACCAGCCGGTCGAGCTCGTGAATGACGCGGTACGGCGTCATCGGACTCTGGTCGGAGGTGAGCCGCGGCAGCCACTCCGCCATCCACGACTCGCGCACCTTGGCGATCGCGGCCGGCGTGCGCGTCTTGCGGGCGGCCGCCAGCGGCAGATCCAGCGTCTTCAACTCCGCCATCAGGGCCTGCAGCGTGAGCCTCGCATCGCCAGCGATGCCGATCTCGGCCTGAATGTCCTTGTTGAGGTCCTTTGGATCGAGCGTGGCATGGATGTAGCGCGCCTTGGGTGGCATACGCGTAGCGAAGGAGCTGATGGCCAGACTGCAGCCGATGCCAAAGATCAGGTCGGCGCTGTAGAGGAAGTCGTACACCATCTTGCTGGTGGCGTGGCCGCCGGAACCCAGCGCCAGCGGATGCGTTTCATCAAATGCGCTCTTGCCCGCGATGGAAGTCGTTACCGGCGCGTTCAGCAGCTCCGCCAGTTCCTTGAGTTCAGGCCAGGCCTTGGCGTAGTGGATGCCCTGGCCGGCGTAGATTACGGGATCGGTCGCGGCAGCCAGTTCCCGGGCGGCAGCTCTTACATGGTCCGGATCGGGTGCCGTGCGCGTCTTGAACACGGGACGGTAGCCACTGATGTCGGCCTCTTCGCTGCAGGCGTCCCAGGGAATCTCCACCAGCACCGGGCCCGGCCGACCGTTGCGCAGCTGGGTAAAGGCGCGCCGCATGACGTTGACGACTTCCTTGCCGCTGGTGAGCGGCTCGGCCCACTTGGTGATGTGCTGCATGTTCAGCACCGAATTGAAGTTGGGGTAGTAGTGGGCGAGGTTACGGGCGTAGCCGGCTGGCATGAACAGCACCGGCACCGACTCCCCGTAGCACTGGGCCACGCCGCCAAAGGTGTTCTCGGCGCCCGGACCATGCTGCATCACGAACACGCCGATCTCGTCTCCGCTGCTCATGCGGCTGAAGGCATCGGCCATGTGGGCGCCGGTGCGCTCCTGCCGTACCACGATGGGGCGGATGTCGACCGCGGCGGCCGCTTCGATGAGCGGATTGAGCGGGTAGCAGAACAGGTAGCGGACACCTTCGGCCTTGAGAATACGGGCTATCGCCTCGGGGACTAGCATGGTGGCTCCGGGGGTTCGGTGGGTTGGGGGCAGGGCGACCTTGACCGCTGCGTGTACGCCGCCGCAGCCCACGGGCTGCCGCTGCGCCGAGGGGCCCGTGGGCGCGGCGATCACTCGCGCGCACTGCTGTGAGGTTGTGACGCGCTGGCAGCATAAACCGCCGCAGCGCAGAGCGGCAACCGAGGCAGAAAAGAGGAAAGCCGGCAGGCAAAATCCACTCGGCTTGGAGCACGTATACTTCAGTGTTAACGTGCAAGGCATTGCAGCAGGACCGGGTCCGCTGGCAGTACCCGGGACGGCGGGGTTTATGTTCGAGTTTCTCTTCAAATATCCGCGGCAGGCATTTGCCGAAAGCGAGTTCGTGCTTGCCAGCGGCTGGCCCCTGTGGCTGCTGGTGGTCGGCATCGTGCTGTGCGCCGGTCTGGTGATCGCCACGCTGCTGTGGAAGCGCCAGAGCCTCTCGGTCTGGCGATTGGCCACACTCGGGCTGTTCCAGATCGCCATGCTGGCACTGGCGCTGTTCGTGCTCTGGCAACCGGCGCTGGTGGAAGAGCGTTTGCTGAAGGGCGACAACGCCGTCGCCATCCTGCTCGACTCGTCGGCCAGCATGGCGCTGGCCGATGACCCGGCCGCCGGTGCTCCGAGTCGCATGGCTCAGGCCCGCGACCTGCTGTCGCCGGACGGTCTGCGCGAGCTGGCCGAGAGCTACCAGATACTGCCCTACACCTTCGCCGGGCGCGCCGAGTCCGTGCCTGCCTTCAGCGCCGAGGCCATCCCGCCACCGGGCAGCGCCACCGTCGTCGGCCAGTCCGTACTGCAGGCCCTGCGGCAGGCCAGCACGGCCTCGCTCGGCGCCGTGATCGTCGTCAGCGACGGTGCCGACAACGGCGGGTCGATCGCGCCGGCAGAACTGAGCGAAATCGTCGGCTTCGGCGTGCCGGTCCACACGGTGGGCATGGGCCGCGAGTCCATCCCCGAGGATCTCGAACTCGAGAGCGTGCAGCTGCCCACCAAGGCCCTGGCCGGCACTACCCTCACGGCACGCCTCAACATCCGCCACGACCAGGGCGGCAGCGCCCGCATCAAGGTCTACGACGGGGATACCTTCCTCACCACCCGCGAAGTGCAGCTCGATCCAGCGCAGAAATCCACACTCACCTTCATCGACATCGACGTGCCGGAACCGGGCCAGCTCGACCTGCATTTCACGCTCGATCCGGTGAACGGCGAGCGTAACCTCGACAACAACAGCCGCGCCCATGTGGTGGACGTGCCGGAAGGCCGCTACCGCATCCTCTATGTGGAGGGTGAGCCCCGCTGGGAGTACAAGTTCATGCAGCGTGCGCTGGCCGACGACCCCGGCATCCAGCTCACCACCCTGCTCAAGGTCACGCCGAACAAGTATTACCGGCAGGGCATCGATTCACCGGAGCAGCTGGAGGCCGGCTTTCCCACCGAGCGCAGCGAACTGTTCGGGTATGACGCCCTGATCATCGGCAGCATGAACGTGGCGGAATTCAGTCAGGAACAGCAGGCCATGATCCGCGACTTCGTGAGCGAGCGCGGCGGCAGCCTGATGATGATCGCCGGACGCAATGGGCTGGGCCTCGGCGGCTGGGGTGACTCGGTAGTCAACGAGGTGCTGCCCTCCCGGCTGTCGCCCGGCGATGGCGGTTTCGTGCGCGAACAGGTTCCGGTGGTGCTGACCAACGCCGGGCGTGCCGCACCGATGCTCAAGTTCAGCGATGACGATGCCGAAAACACCAAGTCCTGGAGCGAGCTGCCGGCGGTGGCCGATTACCAGAATCTCGGCGCGCTGCGCCCCGCGGCCACGACCCTGCTGGAAGTGAGTGTCGACGGCCGGAACCAGCCGCTGTTGGTCACGCAGCCTTACGGCCGCGGCCGGAGCTACCTGCTCGCCACCGGCGGTACCTGGCGCTGGCAGATGAACCTCCCACTCGACGACCAGCGGCACGAAACCTTCTGGCGCCAGCTGGCGCGCAACCTGGTGGCCAACTCGCCGCGGCCCTTCGAACTCAGTGCCACGGTGGAAAACCAAAACATCCGCGTGCGGGCCGCGCTGCGCGATCCCCAGGCCGAAGAGAACCAGGGGCTGGCCATCACCGCGGTCGCCACGTCGGACAACGGCGAACTGCTCAACCTCGAGCTGCTGCCGGTGGCCGGCGAGAGCGGACTCTACGAAGCCACCTTCTCACCGGGCAGCGAAGGCCTCTACGGCATCGAGGCCATCTCGCGCCGCGGCGACGAACTGGTGAGCTCGGTGCGCACGGCCGCCCGCTTCGAGCAAGGCGAAGAAGCCTTCAACATCCGCCAGAACCGCGTCTTGCTGGAGCGCTTGAGCGAAGCGACCGGCGGTCGCTACTGGACACCGGCCGAATGGGACGACATCGCCGACGCCATCAGCTATTCGTCGGCCGGCATCACCGAACAGCAGATCAACTATCTGTGGGATGCACCCTTTTTCTTCCTGTTGTTGATCCTGCTGAAAACCGGCGAGTGGCTGCTACGGCGCCACTGGCAAGTCATCTAGGACCGGCCCATGACCAAGACCCGCCCCACTGCCCTCCGCCACGCCTGCGCCGCTCTGGCGCTGGCGCTGCTCGCCACGCCCCCCGTGGCGCAGGCCGCGCTGTACATCAGCATCATCGAAGGGCTGGGCGGGATGCCGGAATACGCGGCGGACTTCCGCAGCATGCGCGAGAAAGTGGTGGCGGCATCGGAGTCCATGACCGACGCCGACAAGCTGTTCACTTTCAGCGGAGAGGCTGCCACCCGTACGGCCGTGCTCGGCCATTTCGCCGACCTCGGCAAGAAGATGCAGGCCGGTGACCGCGCGGCCATCTACCTGCTCGGTCACGGCAGCTTCGACGGGGAAACCTACAAGTTCAACATCCCCGGCCCCGATCTGACCCACGGCGACCTGAAGGACGTGCTGGAAAAACTGCCCGGCGGCACGCACTTCCTCGTCAGCACCGGCAGCGCCAGCGGCGCGCTGGTGGAACAGATCACCGGTGCACCGGCACCACGCGACGATGCGCCGGCGCGGCCCGCGGCGCGCCCGGCAGCCGACGCTGCCGCAGAAAGCAAGTACCTGCTGATCGCCGGCACCCGCAACGGCAACGAGCGCAATGCCACCCAGTTCGGACGCTTCTTCGCCGATGCACTGACCGTGACCGAAGCCGATCTCAACAAGAACAACAGCATAAGCATCCAGGAAGCCTTCGATTACGCCGATGGCCGGGTGTCGGCCTACTTCCAGGACGAAGGCAAACTCGCCACCGAACATGCCCAGCTGCGCGGCGACGGGGCCGCCCAGTTCAACCTGTCGCGACTGAATGCGCTGCAGCTCAAGACCGAGATCGCCGAAGCCAGCGGTGACGACGCCATGACCCGGCTGATCGAACGGCGCCAGCAGCTCGATGCACAGATCGAAGAGCTGCAGCTGCGACGCAACAGCCTCTCCTCCGCCGACTACCTCGCGCAGCTGCAGAGCCTGGTGCTGCAGGCAGCCGAGGTCAGTGAGCAGATCGACGCGGCCCGCGGCGAACGCGACGTGATCAAGCCCGAGCTCGACCTCGAGATACCGGCGGGAGGTGGCCTTGGGCAGTAGACGGCGGAAGTTGCCGCGCCTGCTGCGGATCGCACGGCTCGGCCTGCTGCTCGCCCCCGCAGCCGCCGACCTGCAGGCGCGCGAGCCGCTCTACGGGGTGCTGGACGATCCGGGCCTGCTGGCCTGCGAACAACAGTACTGGCGGGGCGAGACGGCGGCGGCCGAAGGCTGCTACCGCAGTCTGTCGGGCAGCGCCGGCTCCCTCGGTATTCGCGCCGAGGCCGTCTGGGCGCTCGGCGACCTGCAGGCGGCCAACGGCCTGTTTCAGCAGGCCGTCAATGCCGAACCGCAAAATGCCCTGCTGCGCATCCGCTGGGGCGAGTTGTTCAGGCGCACTTACCAGTACGACGAAGCCTACAAGCTGTTCAACGAAGCGCTCGCCATCGACGCCGACTCCGCCTGGGCGAAGATCGGTGCGGCCGAAGCCGCCGCCGAGGGCAATGGCGACCCCGAAGAAATCAACGGTTTGCTGGCGTCCGTGGTGGAAAACGGGCTAGCGCCCGCCGGGGCCCGCCTGCGCGGCCTCTTGATGCTGCTGCACAACGCCCTGCGCGACGACGAGTTCGACAAGGCCGACGAGATTCTGCCCGAGGCGCGTCGCGTGGCCGAGGAAGGTGGCCTCAGTCAGCTGGAACTGCACGCGCTGGAAGCGGCCAAGGCCTTCATGCAACTGCAGCCTTACCAGCGCTTCGTGGACCGCGCCCTGGCCGAAAATCCAGCCTACGGCGATGCCTGGGCCATTCCCGGCTACTACGCCATGATCACGCGCCGCTACCGGGAGTCCGGCGATTTCTACGAAAAAGCAGTGGCCCTCGAACCGAAGCACTGGCAGGCCCACCTCGAACTCGGCCAGAACTACCTGCGGCTGAATCAGGTCACCAAGGGTGTGGATCACATCGAGACGTCCTACGCCGGCGACGCCTTCAACCCCACCGCCACCAATCTGATGCGCATGCTGCAGGTGTTCGTCAACGACATGGAAGTGTTCAACTTTCCCGACCCGCCCGAGGGACCTTTCCCCGCGCTCAGCCTGCGCCTCGACAAGAAGGAATCCGACGTTCTCAAGGACTACGTGCGGGAACTCACCGAAGCCAGCATGCGCCATTACGGCGAACGCTACCGCTTCACGGCCCGCGAGCCGGTGGTGATCGAGGTCTATCCCAACCACGAGGACTTCATCGTCCGCTCCATCGGTATGCCCGGTGTCGGCCTGCTTGGTGTCACCTTCGGTTACCTGCTGGCCATGGATTCACCGACCGCCCACCCGCGTGGTGAGGCCTACCACTGGGGCACCACGCTCTGGCATGAAATGGCCCACGTCTATACCGTCGAGGCCAGCAACCATCTGGTACCGCGCTGGTATACCGAAGGCATCGCCGTGTTCGAGGAATGGCGCAGCGGACCGACGCCGGGCCGCAAGATCCCCCTCAACGTCTACCAGGCCATGAGCGAGGGCAAGTTCCTGCCGGTGGCGAGCATGGATGACGGGTTCATGCGACCCTCCTACGAGGATCAGGTGATCGTTTCCTACATGCAGGGCGGCCTGATCATGGACTTCATCGCCCTCGAGTACGGCGTCGAGAAGATCGTGGACATGCTGTACTACTTCCGCGACGGCAAGCCGCTGGACGTGGCCATGCCGGAGGTTCTCGGCATCGACACGGACACCTTCGACAAGCAGTTCAAGGAATTCATCGACATCGAGTACGGCAAGCTGCTGCGCAACCTGCCGGGCTGGCAGGCGGATCAGAAGGCCGCCTTCGAGGCCCTGGAAGCAGAGGACTGGCAGAGCGCCGTTGCTGCCGGGCAACGTGGCGTGGTCGCCTTCCCCGACTACGTCGAGCCCGACAGTCCCTATGTCGCGCTCGCGCGGGCCTACAGCCGCCTCGATGACACCGACAACGAATTCAGGACCCTGGAAACCTTCTGGCAGAAAGGCGGCTATGCCCCGCGGCCGCTGCTGACACTGGCCGAGGGCTACACCGCGCGCGGCAACAGCGAGCAGGCCTTCGAGGTGCTGAAGGATGTGGTCTGGGCCGACCCGTTCTCGCAGGAACTGCACCTCAAGCTCGGCGACCTGTATCTGGCCCATGACGATCCGGCACTGGCACTGCGGGAGTATCAGGTGCTGCTGGCCCTGAACCCGCCTGATCAGGCGCAAGCCAATCTCAAGATCGCCACCGCCTTCGACGCGCTGAGTGATCGCGACTCCGCCATGCAGTACCTGATGCAGGCAATCGACATCGCCCCAACCTACCGGGAGGCGCAGGCGCTGCTGCTGAAGCTGAGCCGCAGTACCGCTGCCGACGCCGCTGCGAGTGCCCCATGAACCGCTCACCAGTCCACCGACCCACAGGAAAAGCCCATGACTGACGCAGTAGCAGACCACAACAACAGCGACGCCACCCGCGACCTGGTCCAGCGCTTCCAGGCCGCGACGGCGAAAATACGCGAACAGGTGCGCGGCACCATCGTTGGCCAGGATGACGTGGTCGACAACCTGCTGATCACGCTCTTCGTGGGTGGCCACTGCCTGATCACCGGCATGCCCGGCACCGCCAAGACGCTACTGGTGCACACGCTGGCCAGTGCCCTGGGCCTCACCTTCAAGCGCATCCAGTTCACACCCGACCTGATGCCGACCGACATCACCGGGACCGACATGGTCGAAGAGGACCAGAGCACCGGCAAGCGCGAGTGGCGCTTCATTCCCGGACCGGTATTCACCAATGTGCTGCTGGCCGACGAAATCAACCGTACGCCACCCAAGACGCAGGCGGCGCTTCTTGAAGCCATGCAGGAAAAAACCGTGACCGTGCGCGGCAAAAACCACCGCATCGAAAAACCCTTCTTCGTGCTGGCCACGCAGAACCCCATCGAACTGGAGGGCACCTACCCGCTGCCCGAGGCCCAGCTCGACCGCTTCCTGTTCAACGTCATGCTCGACTACCTGAGCGCCGAGGAAGAGGTGAAAGTGATCGAGCGCTTCACCAAGAGCGTGGACATGCCGCCGGTGGAAGCCTGTACCAACGGCGAGGAAATCGTGAAGTTCCAGGCACTTGTCCGCCAGGTGCCCATCTCCACCACCCTCAGCCGCTATGCCGTCGACATCGTGCGAGCCACGCGCCCTTCCGATCCGATCGCACCGGCCATCATCAAGAAGTACGCAAATTTTGGCTCCTCGATCCGCGCCACCATGAACCTGGTGCTGGCCGCCAAGGCGCGCGCACTGATGGAAGGCCGTTACCACGTCACCGCCGACGACCTGAAGAAGCTGGCCACGCCGATCCTGCGCCACCGCGTACTGCCCAACTACTACGCCGAATCCGATGGCGTGAGCATCGACAAGATTCTCGGTGACATGCTCGACAGTCTGCCGGTACCGGCTGCCGAGTGATGAGCGCCAGCGCCCACAACAATCCCATGCGGCTGCTGGACCCCAAGGTCCTGGCGTCGCTGGCGAATCTCGAACTGGTGGCGAAGGCCGTGGTCGAAGGCTTCGTGATCGGCCTGCACCGCTCGCCGAAGTTCGGCTTCAGCCAGGAGTTCGTGGAGTACCGCGCCTATGGCGAAGGGGACGATCCACGCTACATCGACTGGAACGTCTACGCGCGCACCGACAAGACCTACATCAAGCGCTTCCTCGGCGAAACCAACAGCCATCTGCTCATCATGCTCGACAGCTCCGCCTCCATGGGCTACGGCAGCCGCGGTGTGAGCAAGCTGCAGGTGGGCAAGTACCTGGCCGCCTCGCTGGCCTATCTGGCCTCCCGCCAGCACGACGCCGTCGGCGTGATGGTGTTCGCCGACGAGGTGCTGTCCTACCGACCGCCAACCTCGCGCAGCGGGTCGCTGCAGGGGGTCATCCATACTCTCGACCACGCCGAGGCACAGAAAGGCACGGCCATCCACAAGCCGATGACGCGCTTCCACGAACACATCCGGCGCCGTGGGTTGGTGGCAGTCATCTCGGACTTCTACTGCGACACGCAGGAACTGCTCGACAACGTCAGGCCTCTCGCGGTGCAGGGTCAGGACGTCATCCTGTTCCACTTGCTCGATGCCGGCGAGATCGCCCCCGACATCAAGCAGTCCACACTGTACGAAGACATGGAAACCGGCCAGGCCGTCGAAGTGTCGCCCACCTTCATGCAGCGCGAGTACCGGGAGCGCATCGCCGCCCACATTGCCGCCATCCAGAGCGCGGCCAGCGGCATCAACTGCGACCATGTGCTGATCAACACCAGCGAGCCGCTCGACAAGGCCCTACACAGCTACCTGACCTTCCGGGAGAAGCGCGGATGAACCGGTCGAGGACGCCAGCATGCTGATAGCGCCACTGTTCCTGCTCGGGCTGCTCGGTCTCGCCCTGCCCTGGTGGCTGCACCGCCTGGAGATGCAGACCACCGAACGGGAGAAGTTTGCCACCACCCGCTTCCTCGAACCGTCGCGGAAGCGCATCCATGTGCAGCGCAAACTGCGTTACCTCCTGCTGATGGCACTGCGAATGGCCTTCCTTGCGCTGCTTGCCATCGCCTTTTCCCGGCCCATCCTGCTGCAAGACCCGGATGCCCTGGCCGCCGGCAGTGACAGCCTGCACCACGTCATCGTGGTGGATACCTCGTTTTCGATGCGGGAAGGCGGTCGCATGGCCGCGGCGCGGGAGCGCGTTGCCGCCCTGCTCGATGCCATGGGCAGCGATGACAGTGTGAGTCTCTACAGCGCCAGCACCACCGTCGCCACGCTGGTGGAGCCCACCTCCGATGCCGACGACGTACGGGAACTGCTCGGCACACTGGCCGCCGACAATGGCCGCCTCGACTTCGGTGCCATGGTGGCGGCGCTCGATCCACTGCTCGAACAGAGCCCGGCGCCGGTGAGCCTTCACCTCGTCAGCGATCTGCAGCTGACCGGTCAGGCCATACGCTTCGCCGACATGATTCCGGACGTCGTCAACGGCCTGCCTGTCACGCTCGATCTGCAGCCGGTGGTCGATACTGCCGTTCGCAATGCCAGCGTAGAAAGCGTGTCGGTCGACAGCCGCGATCGCGTGCTGGTCAGCGTCCGCGTGAGCAACGGTGCGCTCGCCGCCGGCGAGCGCGAAGCCACCCTCAGCGTCAACGGCGTGGCGCAACTCACGCAGCCCGTGCCGGCCGACGTCAACGGTGTCGCCCAACTGGTCTTCGAGGGCGCGGCGTTCGCCGCCGGCGACAACCGCGTGGATGTTGCCCTGCAACCGACCGACACCCTGCCCGACGACGATGTGCGCTACACGGTATTCGACAACTCGCCACCGGCGCCGGTGCTGCTACTGACCACCGATCCCGCATCGCTTGGCGTGACCTACCTCAGCGCCGCCCTCGCCACGGCGCCCCGCGGCTACGCGGCCGAGCCCACGCTGATCGACGACGTCGATGCGCGCATCCTGCCGCGTTACCCCTGGGTGATCATCGATGATCTCGGTGCCGTCGACGGCGCACTGGCAGGGGCACTCACCGACTACGTCCGCGGGGGTGGGGCGGTATTTGCCGCGCTGGGACCCCAGAGTGCCGGCCTTTCCGCGCTGCCGCTGCTCGGGCTCGGCGTCAGCGCGGCGGGGCCGGGCAACGACGCGGCGCCGGTCCCGATCGCCCAGATCGACATCAGCCATCCGGCGCTGCGCGATGGCAGCGGCTGGGCCAACGTCAACGTACATCCGCTCAAGGTCACGCCGGCGGCAGAGGATCGACTGCTGATCACCCAGGAAGGCCAGATTCCGGTGCTGCTCGAGCGCAGCCTCGGCGCGGGCCGCGTGCTGCTGTTCACGGCGGCGCTCGACAACAGCAGTGCCGACCTGCCGGTGAAGCCGGTATTCGTGAGCTTCATGGCCGAGGCCGCCCAGTACCTGTCCGACGAAAAACTGCTGGTGCGGGCCCAGACGGCCGACAGTTACCTGCAACTCAACCAGAGCGGCGGGGCCTCCGGCCAGGTCATCGACCCCAATGGCCAGAGCCTGCTGTCGCTGCAGGACACCACCGAGGCGCAGGAAGTCAGGCTGCAGCTCACCGGGTACTACCAGGTCTTCACGCCCGCAGGCGAAGTGCTGGTCGCCGTCAACCCGGACCAGCGTGAGTCCGACCTTGGCCAGATGAGCGCCGATACGCTGGCCAACTGGCAAAGCGGCATTCGCTCCGCGGCCGGCTCTGCAGAGGTGGCCACCGACATGGCGCTGGCCGAGCAGCGCCGTGACGATGCCGAAGAAATCGAACTGTGGCGCGCCTTCCTGCTGCTGATGGCGCTGTTCCTGCTCGCCGAATCACTGCTCAGCGCCCGTTATCTGAATCTCAAGACAGGCACCTTCTGATGCCCGGAGGTATGCATGAACGCTACCAACAGACTTGATCGCTATCTCGCCGACTGCAGTGCTCGCCTGCGCCGGCTCACCCTGCTGCGCGGCAGTGCCGCGCTGGTACTGGTCGTGCTGGTGATCGGTGGCGTGGGCTCCTGGTTTTCCGCCGAGAGCGGCTTCGCTGCCACCACCACCAACGTGTTCCGCATCCTGCTGGTACTGGCCGTGGCTGGTGTGGCGGTGCGCGCGCTGGCCGATCCGCTGCAGCAGCTCAAGGAAGGCCTGAGCGGCCTCGTCGAGCAGCGGGTGCCAGAGTTCAACGGCCGGGTGCAGACCTACCTGCAGATGAAGGCCGAGAACAATCCCTTCCTCGACCTGCTCGCAGAAGATGCACTGAAGATCAGCGCCCGCCAGCCGGCCGGCGCCGTGGTGCCCACGCGGGAGCTGCAGACCGCCGGCGGTGTGCTCGGTGTGGCGGCTGCCCTGCTGCTGTACCTGTTGATTGCCGGGCCCGGTCTGCTCGACTACTCGCTGCGCAACCTGCTGGCCGGTTGGGCCGTCGATGATCTGCTGCCGCCGCAGAGCATTGCGGTGACGCCCGGCGACCAGAGCGTACGGCGCGGTACCAACGTGCGAGTGTTGGCTGTCATGGCGGGCTTCGACCCCGACGAGACGCTGATCCACATTCAGGACAGCGGCGGCGACTGGCAGGACGTCGACATGGTGGAGAGTGCGCTGGGTTTCGAATTCACCTTCTTTTCGCTGCAGCAGGACACGCGGTACTACGTGAGCGCCGGCGGTATCCGCAGCCCCGAGTACGGCATCAGCGTAGTGGAGGTGCCGGGCATCGAGGCGCTCGAGCTCACCTACACCTTCCCGGACTGGACGGCGCGTGAACCGGAGGTGTCCAACGACGGTGACATCGAGGCGCTGCCGGAAACGCGCATCGACCTCAAGATCACCACCACCACGCCGCTCAGCGAAGGTCGGCTGGTGCTGAACGGCAGTGCCCAGAACCTGGAGCTGGCCGGCACAGTCGGCAGCAGCGGCTTCACCGTGACCACCGAGGGCGAGTACTACCTGGCGGCAGTCGTTGGTGGCGAGCAGGTACGCTTGTCCGACGACTACTTCATCCGCATCGCCGAAGATGGCAAGCCCGAATTGAAGGTGGTCAAGCCCGGCGGTGACTACAACGCCAGCAGCATCGAAGAAGTGCTGACGCGCATCGAGGCCAAGGACGATTACGGCCTGCAGACGCTGGCGCTGCAATACTCGGTCAACGGCGGAGAGTTCCAGAAGGTCGATCTGCTGGAGCAGCCCGCGCGCGAGATCACCACCGAACACCTGTTCATGCTGGAAAGCCTGCGAGGCAAGCCCACGCCGAGCCTGAGCGGCGGTACGGCGATCGGCCAGTTCAACATCGTGCTGGACGACGAAGCCGACGCGGCCGAGCCCGCGGCCGGCGAGTCTGCCGAGGCTGCGGTGGCCGCGGCCGAGCCCGCCGAGGAGCTCGTGCCCCTGCAGCCGGGCGACCTGATTTCCTACTACGCGGAAGCCACCGACCACAGTCAGGTGGTGCGCACCGACATGTTCTTCATCCAGGTGCAGCCGTACAACCGGCGCTACTCGCAGTCGCAGCTGTCCGGTGGCGGTGGAGGCGGCGGTGGGGGCGGCCAGCAGCAGGACGAGATTTCCCAGCGCCAGCGCCAGATCATCGTTTCCACGTGGAACCTCATCCGCGAACAGAGCGAGGGCGACGCCAAGGGTCAGGTGGAGATCAACTCCAAGCTGCTTTCCGAACTGCAGACCACGCTGGCAGAGCAGGCCAAGACGCTGGCTGACCGCACCCGCGCCCGTGGCCTCGACAACGACGAACAGATCCGCGAATTCGTCACCCACATGGATCTGGCCGTACAGAGCATGTACCCGGCGTCCGAGCAATTGGCCGGCATACAGCTCAACGAAGCCATCCAGCCGGCGCAGGAGGCGCTGCAGCAGCTGCTGCGGGCCGAGTCGGTGTTCAACGACATCACGGTGTCGCAGCAGCAGGGCGGTGGCGGTGGCGGCGGTGGCCGCTCCAGCCAGGATCTGGCGGAAATGTTCGAGCTGGAAATGGACCTCTCGCTCAATCAATACGAAACCGGCAACAACGTCAGTCCCCAGCAGCAACAGCAGCAGGCCGAAGACATCATGCAGCAGCTCGACGAGCTGGCGCAGCGTCAGCAGCAGCTGGCCAATAACCTGCGTAACCAGCAGCAGCTCACCGATGCCCAGCGCTACCAGCAGGAAATGCTGCGCCGCGAAGCCGAGCAGCTGCGTGAGCAGCTGCAGCAACTGCAGCTCACCCGTCAGCAGCAGGCGCAGAACGGGCAGCAGGGTCAACAGGGTCAGCAAGGTCAGGGCGGCCAGCAGGGGCAACAGGGCCAGCAAGGGCAGGATGGTCAGCAGGGCCAGTCCGCCCAGGGAGGCTCGGCGGGCCAGGGCGGGCAGCAGGGCAGCCAGACCGCACAGGGTGGCGAAGGTCAGTCGCAGGGCGGTGAACAGATCGCCCAGAGCGAACTGCAGCGCCGCATGGACAGTGCACTGCGTGCCATGAACCAGGCGCAACAGGGCATGCAGGGCAACCTCAGCCCGGAAGAGATGCAGCGCGCCGCCGAAGAGGCGAGCCGCCAACTGCAGCAGGCCCGCGACCAGATCGCCGAAGACCAGGTGGCCGGCATGCAGGAGGCCTTCCAGAGCATGGCAAGCCGTGCCGAGGACATGCTGCGCGAGCAGGAGCGCATGGAGCAGCAGCTGGCACAGGCCATGGAAAAGGCCGTGAAGGAGCGCGAGGCCGGTACCGACGCCAACAGCCGCGGCATGAGCCTCACCGAAGAAATGCAGCTGGCCGAAGCCAAGCGCGACTTGTCGGCCGACCTGCAGAAGCTGCAGCAAGACATGATGAACACCATGGCCAACTACGGCAAAGAACTGCCGCAGGCCAACGATGAACTGCAGCGCGCCAACAACGACATGGCGCAAAGCGAAATCCAGCAGGCGATCAGCGACGCTGCGCTCTATATCGACGCGGGCTACGGTCTCTACATTGCCGGCAACGAAAGCGCGGTGACGGCCGGCATGCGCAGCCTCAGCGAACGCCTGCAGCGTGCCGAGCAGCTGGCGGAAAGTGCCGGCCGCGGCGCCGCCACCGATCTCGACCGTGCGCGGCAGCAGGTACAGGATCTGCGGGCGCAACTGCGGCAACTTGCGCAGGGCGGCACCGCGCAGGAAGGCACCGGCCAGGGTCAGCCCGATCCCAGCGGCCAGCAACAGGGCCAGGCCCAGCAGGGCCAACCCGGACAGGGTCAGGCCGGTGGCGCACAGCAGGGCGGCAACCAGCAGGCCAATACCGGCGGGGGTGGGGGTGGTGACGCCTTCCGCGGAGGTTTCCGTGGCGGTGCGCGCGACTGGAACGGCAGCGACAGCCTGTTCAACGGGCCGATCAACCTGCCGGAGAACTTCTACGACAACCTCGGTGATTTCACCCGGCAGGCACGGCAGGCGCTGTCGGCCGCCGACCTCACGCCCGAGGAACTCAACCAGATGTACGAGATGCTGCGGCGCCTGGAAGGCCAGCAGGCCAATCGCAACGACGGCATCCTCGCGCAGGAGTATGGCGAGATGCTGGCCTTGATCGAGCAGCTCGAAGTGGGTCTCGACCAGCAGGGCAAGCCGGGCAAGGCCAACGTACGCACGGCGCAGGGCGATGCCGTACCTGACGAATACCAGGAGTCGGTAGCCGAGTACTTCCGCCGCCTGAGCCGCGACCAATGAGCCACGCGCCGCGCGCCATCAATCCCTGGCAGTGGCAGGATCCGCTGTCGTTTTCGCAGGCGGTGGAGACGGCGGCGTCCGGCCAGGTGCTGTACTGCTCCGGCCAGACCTCGGTGGATGCGGACGGCCTCCCGCTGCACCCCGGCAACATGCGCGCACAGCTGGAGCAGGCCTTTGCCAATTTGCGTGTGCTGCTCGCTCAGTCCGGTTACGGCCCCGGCGATCTGGTGCGGCTCAACTACTACACCACCGACATGGCCACCTTCAACGCGGCCTATGACGTGGTGACGCGGGAGCTGCAGGCCTGCGCGGTCAAACCCAGCGGTACCTTGCTCGCCGTGGCGGGTCTGGCGCACCCGGCGCTGCTGGTGGAGATCGAAGCCACCGCCGTTCGCCAGGCCTAGCCTTCCAGCTGCTGCCAGCGCAGGTAGAGACGCTCAAGCTTCTGCTGGGCCAGCCCGAGCTGCCGGTACACCGGCTCGGTGTCGGCGTGGGGCTTCTGGAAAAAGCCCGGTGCCGCGACTGCCGCTTCCAGCCTGGCGATCTCCTGTTCCGTCGCGTCGATGTCTCGCGGCAGCTGCTCGAGTTCGCGCTGCTCCTTGTAGCTCAGCTTGGGCTTGGCAGCGCTGGGCGCAGGCTGGGCGGCGGGCGCTGCAGCAGCCGGCACGGAAGCAGGGGCCGGGCTCGACGGGTTGGCCGGGGCAGCGGCCGGTTGCGCTGCCGGCTCGCTGAACTCCCCGCCCTGCCGCACCCAGTCGGCATAGCCACCCACGTAGCGCTGCACACGGCCTCCACCTTCGAACACGATGCAGCTTTGCACAACGTTGTCGAGGAAGGCGCGGTCGTGACTCACCAGCAGCAGGGTGCCTTCGAACTGCAGCAGCAGC
This sequence comes from Gammaproteobacteria bacterium, assembly GCA_947457195.1. Classification (GTDB taxonomy): domain Bacteria; phylum Pseudomonadota; class Gammaproteobacteria; order Pseudomonadales; family Pseudohongiellaceae; genus CAILUG01. Next base: position 55,030 of record CANGUU010000007.1, on the reverse strand, counting down.
TCTTCCAGCAGCTCGAGGGTTTCCAGATCGAGGTCATTGGTGGGCTCGTCGAGCACCAGCAGGTTGGCTGGCTTGCTGAACAGGCGCGCCAGAATGAGCCGGTTCTGCTCGCCACCGGACAGCGACTTCACCGGCTGGCGCAGCCGGTCCGGTGTAAACAGGAATTCCTGCAGATACGAAATCACATGGCGTGGCTTGCCGTTGATCTCGACGTAGTCGCTGCCCTCAGCGAGGTTGTCCCGCACGCTTTTTTCCGGCGCGAGTTCACCGCGGAGCTGGTCGAAATAGGCCAGCTCCAGCTTGGTGCCGATCTTCACCTTGCCGCGCTCGGGCTGCAGCTGGCCGAGCAGGATCTTCAGCAGCGTGGTCTTGCCGCCGCCGTTGGGGCCAATGAGCCCGATCTTGTCACCGCGCAGCACCTTGGTGGAGAAGTGGCGGATCAGCTGGCGGTCGCCGTAGCCGTGTGAAATATCCTCGAGCTCCATCACCACCTTGCCGCTCTGCTCGGCGCTGTTGAGCTGCATGCTGGCCTTGCCTTCCACCACGCGCCGCGCCCTGAACTCCTCGCGCATGGCTTCCAGGGCCCGCACACGGCCTTCGTTGCGCGTACGACGTGCCTTGATGCCCTGACGTATCCACACCTCTTCCTGCGCCAGCTTCTTGTCGAATTCGCTGTTGGCCTTGGCTTCGGCTTCGAGCTGCTGGTCACGAAATACCAGGAAGCGACGGTAGTCGTGCTGCCACAGGCGCAGCAGGCCACGGTCGAGTTCGAGAATACGGTTGGCCACCGCCTGCAGGAACGAGCGATCGTGGGTGATGACCACCACGGCGCCGCGGTAGTCCTGCAGCTGTTTTTCGAGCCACTGGATGGCCGGGATGTCGAGGTGGTTGGTGGGTTCGTCCAGGAGCAGCACGTCCGGATCGCTGACCAGGGCACGGCCGAGCGCCACCCGCCGGGCCCAGCCACCGGAAAGCTCCTGCATCTGCTTGTGGGCGGGCAGCTGCAGTGTGGAGATGATGCTGTCGACTCGCTGCTGCACGCTCCAGGCGTTCTGGGTGTCGATGTCGCGCTGCACTTCGTCGAGCTGCCGGAGCACGGCGGGGGTCGGCTCCTGCTCGATCAGGTGGTGGAATTGCTTGATGAGGGCGGCCGGACCGGCCAGCCCGTCGGCCACGTAGTCGAACACGGTCTGCGCGCTGGCGGTTGGCAGCTCCTGATCCAGGTAGGCCACCCGGGTTTCCGGCTGTACCCAAAATTCGCCGCCGTCGGCCTTGATCTGGCCACTCAGCAGCTTGAGGAAGGTCGATTTACCGGCGCCGTTGCGCCCGAGCAGGCCCCAGCGTTCACCCGGCTGCAGGGTGAACGAGACATGGTCGAGCAGCACATGCGTGCCGTAGGCGAGCTGGATATCGTCGAGGCGGAACAGAGGCATCGGGTGAACGGCTGAGTGAGTACAATGCGGCCAAACCGGGCAAGGCTGGTGCGCAGATTCTGCCGGCACGCAGCCTTGGAGACCGGTTTCTTCGAAGAGCGGCAAGCATATATGAATTCCACGCCACATTCGCCGGCGGTGATCCCTGCGCCGGTCCCGGCGCGCCTGATCGTGGGCATCAGCGGGGCCAGCGGCATCGTGTATGGCATCACGGCGTTGCAGCTGCTGCGGCGGCTGGGCATCGAAAGCCACCTGGTAGCAAGCAAGTCGGCCATCGTCACGCTCGGCCACGAGACCGACCTCAAGTACGCCGAGCTCTGTGCGCTTGCCGACCGGCACTACCAGAACAGCGACATCGGCGCGGCACTGGCCAGCGGCAGCTTTCGCTCGCTCGGTATGCTGGTGGCGCCCTGCTCGATCCGCACCCTCGGCGAAATCAGCAGCGGGGTGACGGCCTCCCTGCTCAGCCGCGCTGCCGACGTGGTGCTCAAGGAACGGCGGCGCCTGGTGTTGATGGTGCGCGAAACGCCGCTGCACGCCGGCCACCTGCAGGCCATGCTTAACGTGACGCAGATGGGGGCGGTGGTGATGCCACCGGTGCCGGCGTTCTATGCGCGGCCGGCCAGCCTGCAGGACATGGTGGAGCAAAGCGTCGGGCGGGCGCTCGACCTGTTCGGGCTGGACAGTGGTCCGCACCGGTGGGGCGAGCAGACACTTTAGTCATAAACGTTGTATTACATCTTTTTATAATCGATTTTATTAACAAATCTCCAGATTGCACTCAGATTTCAACAATTAAAAAGCTGTATTACGCACTTTTATCTCCCCGTCCTGCAGGGCTACACTTGCCCCCTCCCTCAGGAGCAGCGGCATGCATCTGCACGAGCAATTAAAGCAACGGCGGCTGGCACTCGGCCTGCAGCAGGGTGACCTCAAGTCGCGCATCGGCATGGACCAGCAGCAGTACCAGCGCATCGAGGCCAACGGCAATCCACGGCTGGATACCCTGCTCAGTATTGCCGGGGCGCTCGACGCCACGCTGCTGCTCATCCCGCAGGACCGGGTAGCTGCCGTGGCGGCCCTGCTCGAGGGCGCCGCCAGCCCGGCCCCGGCCGCGCAGGCCTTGGAAGATCCCTGGGCCGGTCTGCTCGGTCAACATGCCCGCTGAACGGCGCCACAGCCTGCACGTGCTGCAACTGCGGCTTCACGGCAGCGTGGTCGGCCATCTGCTGCGGCAGCCCGGCGCCCTGCTGCTGCTGTTCGACCCGGCCTGGCGTGAGCTGCCGCAGCGCCCTGCCCTGACGCTGGCCGGCACCGGCCTGCATCCACGTGCCCGGGCCCTGTTTGCCTCGGCCTGGCGCGGCAGCGACGAGTTGCCACCGCTGTTGGCCAATCTGCTGCCGGAGGCCGGCGGGCGGCGTTGGCTGTCTGCAGAATTGGTGGCCGCCCCCTTCGATCTGCTGGCCTGCCTGGGGCAGGCGCTGCCCGGTGCCTGGCAGATCGAGGCCCTGCCGCCGGAGCGCATCCCCCCCGGGGTGCTCGACTACACGGCCCACGTCCAGCCGCTAGCGGTGCCGCCACTGCCGCTGACGGGGCTGACGGCCCTCGGCGGCAAGCAGCCCAAGCTGGCAGTCCGCCTCGATGGAGGCACGCTGCGGCCCTGCCCGGCTGCCGCGGCCGACTGGTTGCTCAAGCTGCCCACCGCCGCACAGCCTGCGGCGACCCGCGCCGAGTTCAGCGCCCTCCAGCTTGCCGGGTTGGCCGGCGTGCCCTGTGTGGAAGCGCAGCTGGTGCCGGCCGCCGACTGGAATGCAGAGATCCCCGCCGAGGCGGTCAGCGAACCCGCCCTCGCCGTGCGCCGCTTCGATCGCCGTCCCGACGGCAGCGCCGTGCAGGTCGAGGATCTGGCACAGGCGCTCGGCGTTGCTCCCTCGGCCAAGTACCGGGCCTGCGATGCGGTACAAATCGGCCGACTGCTCTACCGCTACACACCCCAGGGGCTCGGCAACGTGCGCGCCTTCGCCCAGCGCTTGCTGGTCAACGTGCTGCTCGGCAACGGCGACCAGCACCTCAAGAACTGGAGCCTGCGCTACGACGACGGCCAGCGCGCCACGCTGGCCCCGGCCTACGATCTCGGCTTCGCCCCACCCAGCGCCGGGCGTCCGCCGCTCGCCATCGGCGAGTGTGTCGACTGGTCGGCGCTGGAGTTCCGCCACTTCGCGCAGTGGAGTGCCGCCGTGGGAGTGCCCTGGCGGCAGCTCCGACCGCTGCTGGCGGAGACCGTGGAGCGCGCCCGTACGCTGTGGCCGGCCGCACTCGATGACCTGCCGATGGCCGAGACCGACAAGCTGCTGCTGCGCCACCACTGGCGCAGCCTGAACAAGCGCCTGCAGTACGGCCTGTGAATGCCAACGACCCCAGGCACGCCACCCCGCACGTCCTTCCCCGGTCACGCCGCCGCGCGCGCGACTGCCCACCCCCTGCCGGCTGAGGTCTTACGCCCATGCTTTCCTACCGCCACGCCTTCCACGCCGGCAACCACGCCGACATCCTCAAGCATCTGGTGCTGTGCGCCACGCTGCAGTACGCGCTGCGCAAGGAGGCCGCGCTGTTCTTTCTCGATACCCACGCCGGGGCCGGCCGCTACAGCCTGCGCTCTGAACAGGCGCTGCAGACCGGCGAGGCGAGTGCCGGCATTCTGCGGCTCGATCTCGCCGGGCTGCTGGCAGCGACCACGGGCGAGGAACACGACCTGTTGGCCGGCTACGCGGCTGCCGTACAGCCCTGGCTGGCGCGTCGGCAGTACCCGGGGTCGCCGCTCCTGGCGGCGGGCCTGCTGCGACGGCAGGACCACCTGCATCTCTGCGAGCTGCACCCGACCGACGTGGAGCTGCTGGCGGGGCACCTGCAGGGGGACCGCCGCTGCAGTGTGGAGCAGGCCGACGGTTACCAGCGAGCGCTGGCGCTGCTGCCGCCGGTACAGAAGCGGGCCGTGGTCCTGATCGATCCCTCCTACGAGCGCAAGGATGACTACCGCAAGGTGGTGAGACTGATCGCCGACCTGCAGCAGCGCATGCGCGCCGCGCAGCTGCTGCTGTGGTACCCGGTGGTGGAGCGCCTGGATGTCGAGTCGCTCCTGACGGGCCTGCAGCGCAGCGGTGTGCGGGATCTCTGGCAGTTCGAACTCGGCGTGGCGCCGGACCGCGGTGGCCACGGACTCACGGCCAGCGGCATGCTGGTGGTGAACCCGCCCTTCACGCTGCCGGGCGCGCTGCGGTCGCTGCTGCCACGCCTGCAGGAACAGCTGGCACCGGCATACGGTCACTGGAAGGTACGGCAACTGATTGGCGAATGAAGCACGCAGGCAGCGCCCGGCGGGCCAGCCAGGCCTTTGCAGCAGGCTCGCCCGCCGGACGTGACGGTCAGGGCGTGGCGGCGTGCTCGACGTCTTCGTAGTTGTGCTGCTCGAAGCGTGGCGAACAGAGGGCCAGGAACACGAGGTCGCTGCTGCCGGTGTTGCGGATACGCTGCCGGCAGCTGGCGGGAATCACCACGACGCTGCCCGCCGTCACCGTCGTCGGCAGCAAGTCCCCCACCTCGACACTGCCGCTGCCACTCAGGATCACGTAGCGCTCCACGGTCCCGCGCAAGCGGTGCCAGCGCGTGGTGACACCGGGCTCTACGCGCGCCTCCGCCACCGAGACGGCTGGATCGTCAGCCGAGTTGCACAGCTCGTTGATGTGGCAGAGTTCGTCGGTGAAGTAACTGCCGGCGGGATCCCGGTTCAGGATGAAGGGTTGCGTGTCGGTGAAATCCTGGCGCAAGCGTGGAAATTCGCGACGGAACGTCTCCGCATCACCGTATTCGGCAAAGCGCCCGTAGCGGCTGTGCTGGCTCTTGAGTTGGGCAGCGTGCTTGATGGGACACCAGTATTGCTCGGTACGTCCGGCGATCTCGCGCACATAGGCCAGCACACCATTGAAGTAGCTGCAGTAGAGGCAGTTGAGCTTTTCAATGACGTTGAGATAGCCGAGGTAGTGGCGATCGATGGCGATGTGGTCGGCGCGCTTCACCTTGGGAATGCCGTACACCGGAAAGCACACAGCCTGGTAGAGCGTAACGATGAGATCGAGCAGCAAGGCCGGCCACAGGCATAACCAGATCACCGGTGCCGTGAGCAGATGCTTGAGCTTGGCGTGCCGAAGGTACCGATACACCCGCACCAGCTGCGCGCGATGCTCCGCGCGGATCTCGTCGCGGAAGTGCACGGCACGATCACGGATCTCATAGGTCTGGAGGCGTATGCGCTGGATTTCCTGCCGCAGCTCCGCCTCCAGTCGCTTGATCTGCTCGTTGAGTTCCTGGATGCGCTTGTTCATGGCAGGGTCCCTCGGCGAAAGAACCTGGCAGCAACGCGTGCCTGCCTGGCAGGGCATTACACCAGAGCGCTGCTGCCCAGACCATCTGCGTGTGTGGCGCTAACTCAGCCAGTGCTGCGCGGCGTACTGCGCCAGCGCAGCGGTATCGAACAGCGGTGCCCGCAGCGCGAGATAGCCGTCGGGGCGGATCAACAGCAGTTGGTCGGCGCCGGCTTTTAGCAGCGCGGCTGGCGCATGCTCGACAGTGAGCGGTTGTAACACGGCACCGTAGGGGGCCAGCGCCTGCGTCAGCTGAGCCCGCTGCGCCGCCGAAAGCGGACCGGCACTGGCCAATACCAGCACATGGCGCGCATGGCGCGAGAGCGCATAGAGCGAGCCCTGCGGCAGCGCGAGATCAGGGACGCGATCTCCGGGTTGCAGCCCGGGCTTGCCGGCGTCCAGCGCGCTGCGGTAGTGGTAGCTGAGACCGCTGACCTGCGCAACAAGCGCCTGCAGCTGGCCGGACTCGCGTAGCGTCAGCAGCTCGGCCGGATCGCTATTGCGCCCTGCCATGAACAGGGTATGGATCGCCGAGGCAGCCGCGATCACCTGGCTGCCGATGGGCTTGCGCTCCAGCTCGTAGCTGTCGAGCAGCGCAGCTGGTGCCTTGCCCTGCAACACATAGGCAAGCTTCCAGCCCAGGTTATAGGCATCCTGCAGGCAGCAGTTCATGCCCTGACCGCCCGCCGTGGAATGCACGTGCGCGGCATCGCCGGCCAGGAACACATTGCCCTTGCGGTAATGGCGGGCGAGATGGATACGGCTGCCCCAACGTGAGTGCCACACAGCCTCGTCGAGGTGGATGCCGTCGAAGTGCTGGTCGAGGATGTTGCCGAACACCTGCTCGGGCACGGCGTCGGGCGCGGCCTTGTCGGCGGGCTGACTCATGAGCAGGCGGAAATGACCGCCGGGCAGCCTCACGACCATCACGAAATGGTCGGGGCCCATGCAGTAGTGCACCCAGTCGGGGTCATCGGGAAAGCCGTGCAGGTGGATGTCGAGGTTCTGCAGCACGGTACCGGCGTAGTCGCTGCCATCCTGCTCCCACTGCAGTTGCTGGCGGATGCGCGAGTTGGCGCCGTCGCAGGCCACGAGGTACCGGCACTCCACGACTTCCTCGATGCCCTCGGCGTCCTGCAGGGTGACGGTGATGACATCGCCCGTCTGCACGACGTGGGTGCAGGTCACGCCCCACTCGGTTCTGCGCCCGTAGCGCTCGTGCAAATGCGCGCGCAGATGGGCCTCGGTGTCATCCTGACCGTGCAGCAGCAGGAAGGGGTAGCGCGAGTCGAGTGCCGTGAAGTCCAGCCCCGGCCGCACCTCGCGGCGCGTGCCGGCGGCGTCGACGTAATGCATCACGTAGCCAGGGCTGTGGATACCGCGCGTCAGAAAGCGCTGCAGCAGGCCCTCGTCGATGCGCGCGAACATTTCCAGCGAACGCGCATGCACCGTGACAGCCCGCGAGTAGCGCGAAGGCTGCGGCAGACGGTCCACGCAACGGAACTCCACGCCATGCCGCGCGAGTTCCAGCGCGAGCAGCGTGCCGGCGGCGCCGGAGCCGACGATGAGGACGGGAATACGCGTGACATCAGGCATGGGGACTCGCCTCGGCATGTCGCTCCAGCACCACGAAACTGTAGGCATGGGGATTGCGGTCGCAGGCCGGGTGTCGCGCGCGTGCGGTCTCACGCCAGACCTGCCGGTCGAGCGGCGGGAAGAAAGCATCCGCCTCGGGCTCGGCGTCGACCTCAGTCAGGTAGAGCCGGCTGGCCAGCGGGAGCGCCTGCGCGTAGATCTGCGCGCCACCGATCACCATGACTTCGTCCTGACCGGCGGGCAGCAGGCGCTCGGCAGCGGAGAGTGCTTCCGCCAGCGAGGTGACCAGCGTGACACCTGCCGCCTGGTAGCCGGCATTGCGGCTGATGACGATGTTGGGGCGACCGGGCAGCGGCCTGCCGATGGACTCGAAGGTGTTGCGACCCATGATGACGGGCTTGCCGAGCGTGACGCGCTTGAAATACTTGAGGTCTTCCGGCAGGTGCCACGGCATCCGGTTGTTGAGACCGATGGCGCGATTACGGGCGGCGGCGACGATGAGGGCGATGTTCATACCGCCACCGGCGCACTGATCGGCGGGTGGCACTGGTAGTTCACGATTTCCACGTCGTCGAAGCGGTAGTCGAAGACGCTCGGCGGTCTGTGCTTGATGAGCAGCTGTGGCAGCGGGTAGGGCGTGCGCGCCAGCTGGGTCTGCACCTGCTCCAGGTGGTTGAGGTACAGATGGGTATCGCCCCCTGTCCACACGAAGTCCCCCACCCCCAGATCGCACTGCTGCGCCATGAGGTGCGTCAGCAGCGCGTAGGAGGCGATGTTGAACGGCACGCCGAGAAACACATCGGCCGAGCGCTGGTAGAGCTGGCACGAGAGCCTGCCGTTGGCCACGTAGAACTGGAACAGCGAATGGCAGGGCGGCAGCGCCATCTCGTCGACAAAGGTGGGGTTGTAGGCGACCACCATGTGGCGACGCGAATCGGGGTTGTGCTTGATGCTATGCACTACCTTGCTGATCTGGTCGATGGTGCCGCCGTCCTTGCCGGGCCAGGCGCGCCACTGGCGACCATAGACCGGACCGAGGTCGCCGTTGGCGTCGGCCCATTCGTCCCAGATGCTGACGCCGTTTTCTTTCAGGTATTTGATGTTGGTGTCGCCGCTGAGGAACCACAGCAGCTCGTGGATGATCGAGCGCAGGTGCAGCTTCTTGGTGGTGACGAGCGGAAAGCCCTGCTGCAAGTCGAAGCGGAGCTGGTGCCCGAACACCGACAGCGTACCGGTGCCGGTGCGGTCCTGCTTGCGCACACCCTCGGCGAGAATGCGGCGCATGAGGTCGTGGTATTGCTGCATCAGACCCCCCGCGCCGGCTGGCGATAGGCCCACACCAGGATCGCCACGCCCGCCACGATCATCGGAATGGACAGCTGCTGGCCACGCGTCATCCAGTCGAACATCACGAAATTGAGCTGGGCGTCGGGCTGACGGAAGAACTCGATGGCGAAGCGCTGCAGCCCGTAGCCGAGGCAGAACAGGCCGCCGACGGCAAAGCGTGGCCGCGGGGTGCTGGAGAACCACCAGAGCACCACGAACAGCACCACCGCTTCGAGGAAGAACTGATAGAGCTGCGATGGATGCCGCGGTAGCTGACTGGGGTCTTGCGGAAACACCGTGGCCCAGGCGACATCGGTGGGGCGGCCCCACAGCTCGCCGTTGATGAAGTTGCCCAGGCGGCCCGCCCCGAGACCGAGCGGGGTAAGCGGTGCCACGAAGTCGAGCACGTCACGCAGATCCTTGCCGACACTGCGCGCATACCAGGCCACGGCCACCAGCACACCGAGAAAGCCCCCGTGGAAGGACATGCCGCCCTCCCACACCCGCACGATCTTCAGGGGGTCGGCGAGCACGCCGGCGAGGTCATAGAACAGCACGTAGCCGATGCGGCCGCCGAGGATCACGCCCAGCATGCCATTGGTGATGAGGTCGCCGAGTTGCTGCGGCGTCCACCCGGAGTCGGGACGCGCGGCGCGGCGCGTGCCCAGCCACCAGGCCATGGCAAAGCCAAACAGGTAGGTCAGGGCATACCAGCGGATCTGCAGCGGACCGAGGGCCAGCGCCACCGGGTCTATTGCGGGCAGGATGAGCATGTCAACAGCGCCCAGGCAGTGAAGGGGACAGCAGCCGAGTATAGCGGCAAGCGGCGCCTGGTCCGTAGCGCGGCCCGCGCACGGGGCAGTGGTTCAGGGTGCGGGTGAACCGGTCACCGGCGCGGACCGGGGCCGGCGGTAAGGACGCCAGTAGCGCAGCAGCAGGGCGTTGCTGACCACGCTGACACTGCTGAGGGCCATGAGGGCGCCGGCGAGCATCGGGCTCAGCAGGCCGAATGCTGCCAACGGTATCCCCAGCAGGTTATAGACGAAGGCCCAGAAAAGATTCTGGCGGATCTTTCGACAGGTCTGCCGGGAGATGGCGATCGCATCAGCGACGCAGAGCGGGTCGCTGCGCATGAGGGTGATGCCTGCGGTCTGCATGGCGACATCGGTGCCGGCCCCCATGGCGATCCCGACATCGGCCTGCGCCAGGGCCGGCGCATCGTTGATGCCATCACCGACCATGCCGACGACCCTGCCTTGCTGCTGCAGCTCCGCCAAGATCTCCGCCTTCTGCTCTGGCAGCACATTGGCCCTCACCTCGTCGAGACCGACTGCGACGGCGATGGCATCGGCTACCGCCTGGTTGTCGCCACTGAGCATGAGCGTGTGGATGCCGAGTGTGCGCAAGGCGGCGACAGCCGCGCCGGCGGTCTCGCGCAGGGTATCCTCGAACAGCACGGCTCCCAGCAGCACCACCCCCTGCGGCTCACGTCGGGCCAGCCAGGAACTGGTCAAGCCAGTCGGCAGCCGCGCGCCCAGCGCGGCGATCGCCGCGGGCGGCACACCGACGTCTTCCAGCAATCGCCGGTTGCCGAACCAGCAGCGACGGCCCTCGAGTTCAGCGGTCACGCCACGCCCGGGCAAGGTCTGGAGGCCCTGGACTGCCGGCAGCACCAACCGCGACCGCTGCGCAGCCTGCTGCACCGCGCCCGCCAATGGGTGCTCGCTGCCGCGCTGCAGCGCCGCGGCGATACGCAGCACTTCCGTCTCACTGCCGTCGGCGGCCAGTGTGTAGCGCACGCGCGGCCGCCCCTGCGTCAGCGTGCCGGTCTTGTCGAAGGCAACCACGTCGAGCGCGCGAGCACGTTCGAGTGCGGCGGCATCGCGAATCAGGATGCCATGCTGCGCCGCGATGCCAGTGCCGGCCAGCAGGGCCGTTGGCGTGGCGAGACCGAGTGCGCAGGGGCAGGCGATGATGAGGACGGACACGGCGTTGAGGATGCCCTGTTCCCAGTGGCTAGCACCCCAGCCCCACCCAAGCAGCGTGAGCCCCGCCACACACAGCACGGCCGGCACCATCAGCGCGCTGACGCGATCGGCCAGTTGCTGGACCGGCGCCTTGCGGGTCTGGGCCTGTTCGACCAGCCGGAGGATGCGGGCGAGCAGGGTTTCGGCCCCGATGGCAGCGACGCGCACCTCCAGCGGGCCGTCGAGATTGATCGCACCGCCCAGCACCCGCGCGCCCGCCTCGCGCAGCTGTGGCGTGCTCTCGCCCGTGAGGAGTGCTTCGTCGAGATGGCTGCTGCCACTGACGATCTCGCCGTCAGCGGCGACACGCTCGCCGGGCCGCACGAGCAGCAGGTCGCCTACGCGCAGGTCAGCGGCTGGTACTTCGCGCTCCCCGGCTTCACCGCGAACCCACGCCAGCGCTGGCCGCAGGTTCTGCAGCGCGCGGATGGCGGCCATGGTCTGGTGGCGTGCGCGCGCCTCCAGCCACTTGCCCAGCAGGATCAGCGTGATCACCGTGGAGCCTGCCTCGAAGTACAGGACATCCGGGCCACCACCGCGCAGGACATGCACCAGGGAGAGCCCGTAGGCCGCGGAAGTCCCGAGTGTCACCAGCGTGTCCATGGTGGCCGTGTGGTGCTGCAGCGCCGCCCAGGCGCCGCGGTAGAAGCGCCAGCCCGCCCAGAACTGCACCGGTGTGGCAAGCACCCACTGCAGCGTACCGCCGAGCATCAGGTGCCACCCCAGCCACTGGGCCAACATGGGCAGCAGCAGGGGAGCGCTGAGCAGCGCTGCGATCCAGAATGCCCGCCGCTCGGGCAGTGTTGCCGCCGTGTGCCCGGCCGTTGTTGCCGGATCCCGCACGCTGGCGTGATAGCCGGCGGCCTCCACGGCGTCCACCAGCGGCCTGATCTGCAAGGCAGGGCCCCGCACACTGGCGGTCTGCAGCGCCAGGTTCACACTGGCGTCACTGACGCCCGGGACGGCGAGCAGGGCTTTTTCGACATGGGCAACGCAGGAAGCACAGGACATACCCTGCACCTCCAGCGTCAGTTCGGGGACCTTGCGTGCAGTCGTCATGGGCGGCTCCTCCGCTGCCGGTGTTCGGTACCGCCAAACGCAGGGATAAGCGCGGGGGGCGCGTTCAGCCCTCGCGCGCTGCCTGCAGGAGCCGGCTCACGCCCAGACCCTGCAGTGCTTCCTCCAGCAACGTTTCGACGGCCTCGGAGTCCTCCTGCTGCAACGCATGCTCGAGCAGGCGCTGGGCCTGCACCAACGTGACGTCGCGCAGCAATGCCTTCACCCGCTGCAGATTGGTGGCATTCATCGACAGGATGTCGAAGCCCATCGCCATCAACAGGACGGACGCCGCCGGACTACCGGCCATTTCGCCACAGATGCTGAGTCGCTTGCCGGCGGCCGTCACCTCACCGGCGATCTTGTGCAGCACGCGCAGCACGGCCGGGTGCAGGTGCGAGAACAGGCCGGTGACGCGCGGATTGTTGCGATCGACAGCGAGCATGTACTGCGTGAGATCGTTGCTGCCCACGGAAATGAAGTCAGCACGGCGCACGATCGCATCGATCTGCCAGGCCATGGCCGGCACCTCGATCATCACGCCGATCGGCGGCGTCCGCACGGCGTAGCCTTCCTCGAACAGTTCACGCTGGGCGCGGCGGATGAGCAGCAGCGCGCTGTCGATCTCACCGACCTTGCTGATCATCGGCAGCAGGATCTGCAGGTTGTCGAGGCCCACGCTGGCCCGCAGCATGGCGCGCACCTGCGCCAGAAACAGCTCGGGGTGGTCCATGCTGACGCGGATCCCGCGCCAGCCGAGGTAAGGGTTGGCCTCGTCGATCGGAAAATAGGGCAGCGGCTTGTCACCGCCGATGTCGAGCGTGCGCATGGTCACTTGCTTGGGATGGAAGGCTTGCAGCTGCTCGCGGTAGATCTCGGTCTGCTCGTCTTCGGTCGGGAAGCTTTCGCGTAGCATGAAGGGGACTTCGGTGCGGAACAGGCCAATGCCTTCGGCGCCGCGTTCGCGCGAGCGCAGCACGTCGGTCAGCAGGCCGGTGTTGACCCACAAGGCCACACGATACCCGTCACGGGTTTCGCAGGGCAGGTCGCGAAGCATTTCCAGTTCTTCGGTGAGCTGCACCTCTTCGCGCACGATTTGCTGGTAGCGCTGGCGCAGCGCCTCGGAGGGGTCGCTGTAGACCCGGCCATGGTGGCCATCCACGATCAGCTCGTGGCCATCGAGCTCGGCAAAGGGGAAGTCGGCGACGCCCATGACGGCGGGCATGCCCATGGCCTTGGCGAGGATGGCCACGTGGGAATGGGCCGAGCCTTCGGCAGAGACCACCCCGACCAGCTGACCCTTCGGCACGTCCGCCAGCATGGCGGCCGACAGCGCCTCGCACACCAGGATGCAGCGCTCGGGGTAGACGCGCTGCTTCTTCTGCTGCTCCTGCAGGTAATACAGCACGCGCGAGCAGAGATCCTTGATATCGGTGGCACGTTCGCGCAGGTAGTCGTCGTCGATGCTGGCAAAGTTGTTGATGTGCTGGCGCGCCACTTGGGCGAGTGCCCCCTGTGCCCAGTTGCCCTGCTCGATCAGAGCAACCACCTCGACGCCAAGCGCGCTGTCGGCCAGCATGTGCAGGTAGGCATCGAAAAGTTCGCGCTCCTCCGGCCGTAGCTGGCCCTTGATCTTGATCTTCAGCTCGCTGATGTCCTGCCGCACGGTTTCCAGACAATCATTGAAGAAGCGCACCTCGGCGGCAATATCGCCGCAGGGGCGCGTAGGAATGGCGCCGAGATCGGCAGGAATGAACACCGTCATCGCCTGGGCGATGGCCACGCCGGGCGCACCCGGCACGCCCGCAAAAACGGGATCGCGGGCCGGCTTGCCGACCGGGTTACCGCGCTGGGCCGCCACCTTCGATTCTGCCAGCGCGATCACCGGGGCCAGTTGCGCCGACAAGGTGATGAGAAAGGCCTCGTCTTCACGGCTGAATTTGCGGCGCTGCTGCTGCTGCACCACCAGCACGCCCAGCACCTGCGCGTGCTGGATCACCGGCACGCCGAGGAAGGATTCGTATTCCTCCTCGCGGGTTTCCGGCAAGTAGTAGTAGCGCGGGTGCTCGCGGGCGACTTCGAGATTCACCGGCTCGGCGCGCTGTGCCACCAGTCCCACCAGACCCTCCTGCGGCGCCAGACTGACCTTGCCGACGGCGGCGGGGTCCAGACCCTGGCTCGCCAGCAGCACGTAGCGGCCGCTGGACCGGTCGAGCAGGTACACGGAGCAGACGCGGGTCTGCAGCGCCGCGCGCACGCGGCGGACGAGGATGTCCAGCGTGGCGTCGAGATCACGCGCGCCATTCACCTCGGTCATGATGCTGTGCAGGGTGTCGAGCATGGGTCGGCGAGGCCATCCTGGTGGGTGGTGGAACAAGGCCAGCCCGCAACGGGCCGACGGCGGATGGCAGCGCTACGCCGAGGCGCCACCGGTGCTCGGCAGACCGCAGCCTGCGGCCGGGCGATCAGACGCCGCCGCTGTCTTCTGCGGCCTGCGCCAGTAATTGCCGGTAAGTCGACTCCAGCTCACCGAGGGCGAGCCGGTAGACTTCCTGCTTGAAGGCCACCACTTCGTCGGCGGCGGTCCAGTAGTCGATCCAGCGCACGGCCTCGAACTCGGCCTTGTGGCCGCGGTCGAAACGGATGCGGCCGCTGTCGCCCACCAGCTTCAGCAGGAACCAAAGCTGTTTTTGGCCGATGCACACCGGCGCGGCCCGTTGCCGCACCAGATGGGCCGGCAGCCGGTAGCGCAGCCAGCTGCTGGTGCGGGCCAGCACGCTCACATCGCTCGGCTCGAGGCCGACTTCTTCGTTGAGTTCACGCAGCATGGCGGCTTCGGGGCTTTCGTGGCGCTGGATGCCGCCCTGCGGGAACTGCCAGGCATCCTGACCCACGCGTTTGGCCCACAGCAGCTTGCCGGCGGGGTTGCAGATGATCAGCCCGACATTGGGCCTGTAGCCATCACTGTCTATCACGATTCCAGTCCGTTCCTGCCCTGCGGTGCGCTGCCCGCCGGGAGCAGCCGCCGCCGGGCGCCGGGTTCACTCGGCACAAGTACTGAGGTAAGCGCCGGCATCGAGCAGGTCCGGCAGATCACCTTTGTTGCTGAGACGGATTCTGTAAATCCAGCCGTTGCCATAGGGAGAGGTATTGAGCAGCTCGGGGGTTTTGCGCAGCGCCTCATTGACCGCCACGACGATGCCGGACACCGGGCTTGGCACATCGGAGGCGGTCTTGACCGACTCGACCAGCACCACCTGCTCACCGGCAGCGACCACCTGCGCGAGATCGGGCAGCTCCACATGCATGACGTCGCCGAGCGCCTGCTGGGCAAAATCGGTGATGCCGATTCTGGCCGTGTTGCCATCCTCGAGTTGCAGCCAGGCATGCGCCTCAGAATAGTACAAACCCTCAGGTGCGTTGCTCATGCGTGGGTAGCAGGAAAACCTTCCAAAATAACGTCACCGCATCATAGGCAACTGCCCCGGGGCGTGCAAGGCAGCTTTCCGCGGCTGCAGAGGAGGCTTAAATTCCGGGGTTTTTCGGCGCGGCGAAGGTGTTTTTCACCAGCAGTACCACCGGCACGAGACCGGCCAGCAGCAGCGTCAGCGCCGGCAGCGCCGCGCGCTGCCACTGGCCTTCGGCGGTCATCTGGTACACGCGCACGGCCAGTGTGTCCCAGCCGAAGGGCCGCAGGATCAGCGTGGCCGGCATTTCCTTCATCACGTCCACGAACACCAGCAGCGCGGCCGTCATGAGACCGGGCCACAGCAGGGGCACGACCAGCCGACGCAGCAGCGGTGCGCCGCCCACGCCGAGGCTGCGGGCGGCTTCGACCAGCGCCGGGCGCACCGACCCCAACGCCGTTTCCACCGGCGCCACGGCCACGGCGAGGAAGCGCATGAGGTAGGCCAGCAGCAGGGCGACCACGCTGCCGACGAGGGTCGTTCCGGTGCCGACCGTGGCCAGCGCACGGTCGACGCCGGCGAACACCAGCAGGATGCCCACGGCCAGTACCGAACCCGGCAAGGCGTAGCCGAGCGTGGCCAGCCGGGTACAGAGTGCCTGCAGACCGCGCGCGATGCGGCCGCCGGGCAGCCGCTGCAGCAGGGCCAGCAGCAGCGCCGCCGCCACGGCCGCCACGGCCGCCAGCGCGGCCAGCGCCAGCGTGTGGGCGAAGAACTCGGGATAGCGGTCGTCGTATTCGGCGACGCCGGCCTCGAAGACCCACAGCAGCAACTGCCCCACCGGCAGTACGAAAGCCACCAGCAGCACGAGCAGGCACCACAGGGTGGCGCCAACCGCCTGCAATCCGCGCAGGGGAAAACGCGGCAGGTCACGGCTGCGCTCGTCGCGCGTGTAGCGAGCGCCTTGGCGGCTGTAGTGCTCGAGCAGCAGCGCCACCAGCACGAAGGCCAGCAGCAGCGTCGCCAGCTGCGCGGCCACCGCCAGATTGAACAGCCCATACCAGGCGTTGTAGATCGCCGTGGTGAATGTGTCGTAGTTGAACACGCTGACCGCGCCGAAGTCGGCCAGCGTCTCCATGAGCACCAGGGCGATGCCGCCGGCAATCGCCGGGCGCGCCACCGGCAGCAGCACGTGCAGGAAGGCACGGCGCGGCGAGTAACCGAGGCTGCGGGCGGCATCGAGCAACTGCCGCCCCTGCGCCCGCAGCGCAGCGCGCACCAGAAGGTAGACATAGGGGTATAGCACCAGCGTGAACACGGCGATCACGAAGGGTGGACTCTGCACGTCGGGAAAGCCGCTGCTGCTACCGAACCACTGCCGCCACGCCGTCTGCAGCGGGCCGGCAAAGTTGAAGAGGCCGAGAAACACGAAGGCCATCACGTAGCCCGGGATCGCCAACGGCAACAGCAGCGCCCACTCCAGCCAGCGCCGCCCCGGAAACTCGCAGAGGCTGACCAGCGCCGCCAGACTCACCCCGACCAGCCCGACTCCCAGCGCCACGCCCGCCAGCAACAGCAGTGTGTTGAGCGCCAGCCGGTCCAGCTTGGTGTCGAGCAGGTGCTGCCAGATGAACTGCTCGCCGCTGCCGAAGTGGGCCCACTCCGCAAACAGCACCGCCAGCGGCAGCGCCACGAGGAGCGCCAGCGCCACGCCGGCAGCGCGCCAGAGCCAGGGCCGCAGCAGGGCGCCGGCACGCATCAGCGGTAGTCGGCCCGGTCCATCAACATCACAGCGGCGGCCTGCAGGCGGCCCGCCACCTCGACGTTGATGGGATCCGCCGTGAAGCTGCCCCAGCTGGCCACCAGGTCGACCGGCGCCACGGCCGGGTTGGCCGGGTATTCAAGGTTGAGCTCGGAGAACAGCCGCTGCGGGGCATCGGACGCTAGCCATTCGAGCAGGCGCTGGGCGGCAGCAGGGTGCTTGGCGTAGCGGGTGATGCCGGCGCCCGACACGTTGACGTGCACCCCGCTTTCGGCCTGGTTGGCCCAGAACAGCGCCACGGGTATCGCCGGGTTCTTCTGCTGCTCCTGCCCCAGATAGTAAGTGTTGACTATGCCGACATCGCACTGGCCAGCGGCGATGGCCTCGATGACGAGGTTGTCGCTGCTCATCACGCGGGTGGCAAGGTTGGCCACCCAGCCGCGCACGATCTGCTCGGTGCTGGCCTCGCCGAGCCGATCGATGAGCGTGGCCACCAGCGACATGTTGTAGACCTTCTTGGATGTGCGCAGGCAGAGCCGCCCGCGCCAGCGCGGGTCGGCGAGCGCCTCGTAGCTCGACAGCTCCTCCGGTTTGACCCGCTCGGTGGAGTAGACGAGGGTACGGGCCCGCACGGATAGCCCGAACCAGCGCTTCTGCGGATCGCGCAGCTGCGCAGGGATCTTCTCCTCCAGCACCGGCGAGTCGGTGGGCGCCAGCAGGCCTTTTTCGGCCGCCGACCACAGGTTGCCGGCATCGACCGTGTACAGGATGTCCGCAAAGGTCCCCTCGCCTTCGGCCTGCAAACGGGCGATCAGGGGACCTTCTTCACCGGTCTGCAGCTGCACCTCTATACCGGTCTCGGCGGTGAAGCGGTCGAAGATCGGCTTCAGCAGATATTCCTGGCGCGAAGAGTAGACCACCAGCGGGCCAGCCGGCTCGGCGGCGGTGCTGGTAGGCGCGGCCTCGTGCGCTGCCCGGGCAGCCACGGTCGAGTCTGCAGCGGCGGCCGGGGCCGACCCCTCCTCGGCGCTGCAGGCGACCAGCAGCAGGGGCAGCAACAACAGCAGGGCGGGCAGACTCTTGGGCATGGGAAAACTCCGCAGCGGGGTGCGGATGATAATTATTCTCAATTAGCCCGACAAGCCCATGGCTTGGCGGATCAGAGCCCGCTTCAGCGGCAGCGAGCCCGCCGCCAGCCGCAGGCCTGCGTTGCGCAGCCAGCGCACGGTCAGCGCGTCGCTGCCGAAGCTGCGCTTGAAAGCTTCCATGGCCAGCATCATGCCGAGATTGGGGCCCTTGCGCTGACGCTGGTAGCGCGTGAGCACCGGCAGGCTGGCGAGCGCTTCGCCGCGGCGCTCTGCCACCACCAGCACCGCCACCAGACTTTCCACGTCGGCGAAGCCGAGGTTCACGCCCTGCCCGGCCAGCGGGTGGATGGTATGGGCTGCATCGCCTATCAGCGCCAGCCCCGGCTGCACGTAGTCCACGGCGTGCTGCTGCTGCAGCGTGAGAGCGCTGCGTGCGGTGGCGCTCTCGATCTCGCCAAGCACGCCCTCGCTGGCGTGGGTGAGCTGCTGCAGGAATGCCGGCTCCGGCAGGCCGAGCAGTTCGTCGGCGAGCGCCGTGTCGCAGCTCCACACCAGCGAGCTGTAGCACTGGGTCTCGGCCCCTGGCAGGCAGAGCGGCAGCAGGGCCAGCGGCCCGCTCGGCAGGAAGCGCTGGAAGGCTGTGCCGGCATGCGGACGCGTCGAACGCAGCGTGCACACCAGCGCCCGCTGCTGGTAGCTCCAGCGGCGCGTCGGAACGCCAGCCAGCTCGCGCACCACCGAGCTGGCACCGTCGGCACCAAGCAGCAGACGCGCCTTAAACACGGTGCCGTCGTCGCAGACCACGTTCCAGTCTCCTGCGGCGCTGCGCTCGGCGCTGTGCAGACCGCGACCAAAGTCGCAGCGGGCCAGCGGATGGGTGGCGAGCGAGGCGGCCAGCACGCTGCACAGCAGGCGATTTTCGACGATGTGGCCGAGCGCCTCGCACTGCACTTCTTCGGCGGCAAAGTGAATGTGGCCGGTACCGTCGGCGTCCCACACCCGCATGTCGCGGTAAGGACTCGTGCGCAGCGCCAGCAGTGGCTCCCACACGCCGAGCCGGCGCAGCAGGCGTTCGGTGGCGAGCGTGATGGCACTAACGCGGGTATCGAAGTCGGCCTGCGCCCGCAGCGCCTGCCAGTGCCCGGGCGGTAGCGGCGCCGCCTGACCCTCGAGCAAATGCACGCCGATACCGGCTTCGGCCAGCGCCAGCGCCAGCGCCAGCCCCACCATGCCGCCGCCATTGATCAAAACCGGAAGTGTCATCTCTCTCTGCCTCACGACCACTGGACGATGTTACGACAGCGCTCCGGTGACAGCTGCAAGAACGCCGCGCATTTTGGCGATAATGCCCGCCGTCCCTGCCGCGAGCCTCGCCGCCCGCGCCCAGCCGCCAACGCCACCCGAGCATCCACCGCATGCGTCAGTCCCGTCTCTTCACCGAACAGCCCCTGCAGACCGGCGGGCAGGCCGAACTGCAGGGCCAGAGCGCCCATTACCTGGCCCATGTGCTGCGGCTTGGAGCCGGCGACCGCGTGTGGCTGTTCAACGGTGACGGGGCCGACTACGACGCGGAGGTGACCCGCGTTGGCAAGTACGACGTGCAGCTGCAGCTAGGTGCTGGTCGCACGGTGGCCACGGAATCGCCGCTGCACACGGTGCTGGGCCTCGGCATTTCGCGCGGGGAGCGCATGGACTTTGCCATCCAGAAGAGCACGGAACTCGGCGTAAGCGTGATCGCGCCGCTCTTCACCGAGCGCTGCGAAGTGAAGCTGCAGGGTGAGCGCAGCGACAAGCGCTCCGCGCATTGGCGGCAGGTGGCGATCAGCGCCTGCGAACAGTGCGGCCGCGCGCGCATTCCGCTGCTGCTGCCGCCCACGGCGCTCGACGCGTGGCTCGGCTCTGCGCCGGGCGCGCGCCGCTTCGTGCTCGACCATGAAGAGCAGGGCACGCTGGGTGGCACCCGGCCCGAGGGCGGCGTCTGCCTGCTCATCGGCCCGGAGGGTGGACTGGCACCCGCCGAGATCGCTGCTGCCAAGGTGGCCGGCTTCGGCGGACTCGCGCTCGGCCCCCGCGTGCTGCGCACGGAGACCGCACCACTCGCTGCACTGGCGGTGCTGCAGTATCTCTGGGGAAACTGACGCTGCCGGCCTGGAAAACGCGGAAGTGGGCGATGACCGAGTGGTGCAGAGACGGGACGGAGAGGCGGAGAGGCGGAGAGGCGGAGAGGCGGAGAGGCGGAGAGGCGGAGAGGCGGAGAGGAAAGGATCGCGCGCGGGACCCTGAAAGCAGCAACGGCTAGTGCAGAGCGGCGCCTTGGCGGCGCCGCGTGTGGTTCAGATGGCGTCTGGGCCTGATTCGCCGGTGCGGATGCGAATGACCTGCTCGAGGTTGTGCACGAAAATCTTGCCGTCACCGATCTTGCCAGTGGAAGCGGCTTTCATGAGCGTCTCTATGATCTGCTCCACGCGGCCGTCTTCAACAGCGATTTCGAGGCGGATCTTGGGCAGGAAATCCACCACGTATTCGGCGCCACGGTAGAGCTCGGTGTGGCCCTTCTGACGCCCGAAGCCCTTGACCTCGGTAACCGTGATGCCCTGCACACCCACGGACGAAAGCGCCTCGCGGACATCATCGAGTTTGAACGGCTTGATGACTGCGGTGATCATTTTCATGCGGTTTTTCTCCGGCTGCGGGGCGGGTGCACCGGAGTATAAGTCAGCCCCTGCAAAAATACGATTGCCCCGGTCGCGCCCTCGCCGGTGGTAAGCTGCAGACTGTTTTGGACACAACTCCAGGGGCTTTGCGCCATGTTCAATCAGGAATTCCTGCACACCCTCAGCAGCAAGGCTGCTGCGCTGTTTCCGGCCGCTGAACAGGCGCGCAGCAAGCTTCAGCAGGAACTGCACGCGCTGCTGCAAAGCAGCCTCGGCAAGATGCAGCTGGTGACGCGCGAAGAGTTCGACTCGCAAAGCCAGTTGCTGGCGCGGGCCTCTGCACGTATCGATGAACTCGAGCGCCGGCTCGCCGCTCTCGAAAAGCCCTGAGCGCCCCTGCCGGCCGGGCGGCAGTCAGGCCGGCGGCGCCACGGCGGCGGTGTCGCCACGGCGGTAGTTGACCGCTTCCAGCAGATGACCCGCGCTTATCTCGTCGGCCAGCGCCAGATCGGCGATGGTGCGGGCGATGCGCAGCACCCGCAGCACGGCGCGGGTGCTGAGCTGCAGTCGCTGCATCGCGGTGGCAAGCAGACGCTGCTCGGCGGCCGGCAGTTCACAGTGCGCCTGCAGGTCGGCCGGCGCCAACTCCGCATTCAGCCGGCCGGCGCGCGCCAGCTGCCGCGCCCGACAGGCCACTACCTGCGCCCGCAGCGCGGTGCTGCCGGGACCACCGCCACGCGATGACTGCAGCAGCAGCTGGCGGTCGGCCTCGGCCATCGGCGGTACGTTCACATGCAGATCCAGGCGATCGAGCAAGGGCCCGGATACCCGCTGCTGATACTGCCGCACGCGGTCCGGTGCACAGGTACAGCGATTGTCGGCGGCACCGCCAAGCCGCCCGCAGGGACAGAGATTCATGGCGGCCACCAACAGCAGGCGCGCCGGCAAGCGCACCTGGTAGCGGGCCCGCGCAATCTGGATGCAGCCGGTTTCCAGCGGCTCGCGCAGCACCTCCAGCGCCCGCGGGCTGAACTCCGGCAACTCGTCCAGAAACAGCACACCGCGGTGCGCCAGACTGAGTTCGCCGGGCTGCAAGGTGCTGCCGCCACCGGCTAGGGCCACGGCCGTGCTGGTGTGGTGCGGGGCACGAAAGGGCGCCTGCCACCACTGCTCGCGCCTGCCCTTGTGTGGCGCCAGCGAATGGATGGCCGCCACCTCCAGCGCCTGCTCGGCCGCCAGCGGGGGCAGCAGCGAAGGCAGACGGCTCGCCAGCATGGTCTTGCCGGTCCCTGGTGGCCCGCGGAGCAGCAGGTTGTGGCCGCCTGCCGCCGCCACCAGCAGCGCCCGCTTGGCCACCTCCTGCCCCACCACGTCGTCGAGATCGGGCCCGGCAGCGGCTGGCTGCGGCGCAGTCACCCCCGGCCGCGGCAGCGCCGCCGAGCCCTGCAGAAAAGCCAGCACCTCCAGCAGGTGCCGGCACAGATGCACATCGCTGCCTGCCAGCAACCCGGCTTCCTCAGCGTTGTCGGCCGGCACCACGCTGGCAAACCCTTCGCGCCGGTTGGCGAGCAGGCCCGGCAGCAGTCCGCTCACGCCGCGCACTTCGCCACCGAGCGCCAGCTCGCCGACGAACACCAGTCGTGCCAGGCGCTCCCCGCCGAGCTGCCGTGACGCCGCCAGAATGCCCACGGCAATGGCGAGGTCGAAGCGCCCGCCGGTCTTCGGCAGGTCGGCCGGCGCCAGGTTGATGGTGATGCGCTGCTGCGGAAAATCCAGCTGGGCGTTGAGGATGGCGCTGCGGACCCGCTCGCGGCTTTCCCGCACGCCGGCCTCGGGCAGCCCCACGATGGTGAAGTTCGGCAAGCCGCCGCTGAGATGGACTTCAACCGTGACCAAGGGTGCGTCGATGCCGAGCGTGGCGCGCGAGTAGACCAGAGCGAGAGCCACGCCACCTCCCTGTGAGCAAGTCCCCGTGCCTTGGTAATAGACCACCGTCACCCGGGCTGCCACTGTTTTTATGCCAGCTCGACCACCGTGTACCCGGCTTCCGCCAGCGCGGCCGGCCCCAACCAGCCCTGACACCAGCCGAGCAACCCGGCTATCATCCCGCGCCCACCGCCCGCCGCCGTACCCTCCGCATGAAACCGCTCAATGCCCGCCAGCTCAGCGCCGTCCGCTATCTCGATGGCCCCCTGCTGGTGCTGGCCGGCGCCGGCTCCGGCAAGACCAGCGTCATCACCCGCAAGATCGCCTACCTGATCGGCGAGTGCGGCTACCAGCCCCAGCACATCGCTGCCCTCACCTTCACCAACAAGGCCGCCCGTGAAATGCGCGAGCGCGTGAGCCAGCTGCTGCAGGGCCAGAGCGCCAAGGGCCTGGTGATCTCCACGTTCCACCACCTCGGCCTGCAGATCATCCGCCGGGAATGCGGCCACCTCGGGCTGAAGAGCAGCTTCAGCATCTTCGACGACACCGACTGCCTGTCGCTGCTCAAGGAGCTGCTGCTCAAGGACCTGGCCAGCGCGGAAGACCAGCTGCAGCGACTCGCCGCACTGATCTCCACGTTCAAGAACCAGTTCCTCACGCCGGCGCAGGCGCAGGCCGCCGCCAGCACGCCCGACGAAATGCTGGCCGCGCGCGTCTACGAGGACTACCAGCGCAGCCTGCGCGCCTTCAATGCCGTGGACTTCGACGACCTCATCATGCTGCCCACGCAGCTGTTCGAGCAGAACCCGGCGGTGCTGGACAAATGGCGGCGCCAGATCCGCTACCTGCTGGTGGACGAATACCAGGACACCAACAACATGCAGTACCACTTCGTGAAGCTGCTGATCGGCGGGCGCGGCTGCTTGACCGTGGTGGGCGACGACGACCAGTCGATCTATTCCTGGCGCGGCGCCAAGCCGGAAAACATGGCCCTGCTGCAGCAGGACTACCCCAATCTGCAGGTGATCAAGCTGGAGCAGAACTACCGCTCCACCAACACCATCCTCACCGCCGCCAACGCCCTCATCGCCAACAATCCGCACGTGTTCGAAAAAAGCCTGTGGAGCGAATACGGCCAGGGCGACCCCATCCGCGTGCTGGCGACCGCCAACGACGAGGCGGAGGTAGAACGCATCGCCAGCGAAATCCTGCTGATGGCGGCGCACGCCAATCTGCGCTTCCGCGACTTCGCCGTGCTGTACCGCGGCAACCACCAGGCAAGGCTGCTGGAAATCCAGCTGCAGGCGCACCAGGTGCCCTACGTGCTGACGGGCGGCACGTCGTTTTTTTCGCGGGTGGAGATCAAGGACTTGATGGCCTACCTGAAGCTGCTCATCAATCCCGACGACGACAACGCCTTCCTGCGCTGCGTGAACACCCCGCGTCGCAAGATCGGCCCGAGCCTGCTGGAGGCGCTCGGCCGCTACGCCAACACTGCCGGGGTCAGCCTGCTGGCGGCCTGCACCCACCTCGGCCTCGCCGGCCAGCTCGCCGACAACCAGCGCGACAAGCTGCAGGAATTCGGTGGCTGGATGAACCAGAAGCGCGAACTGATGGAACGGGGCGACGGACTGACTGTGGTACGCGAGTTGCTCGACGACATCCACTACGACGACTGGCTGCGGCAGCAGGCGAGCACGCCGGCCGCCGCCGAACGCGCGCAGGGCAACGTACAGACCCTGCTCGACTCTCTGCAACGCAGCATCGAGAAAGCGCGCGGCAACGACGAAGACGACAGCCTCGAAGCGGCCATCAACAAACTCATCCTGCGCGACCTGCTGGAGCAGCAGGAGCAGGAGGAGGAAACCAACCGGGTGCAGCTGATGACGCTGCACGCCGCCAAGGGCCTGGAATTCCCGGTGGTATTCATCATGGGCATGGAGGAGGAACTGCTGCCGCACCGCAACAGCATGGACGGCGGCAGCGTGGAGGAAGAGCGGCGGCTGGCCTACGTAGGCATCACGCGCGCGCAGCGCTCACTGACGTTCACGCTGGCGCGGCAGCGCAAGCAGTACGGCGAGTGGCTGGAAACCACGGCCAGTCGCTTTCTCGACGAACTGCCGCAGGAGCTGCTGGCCTGGGAAGGCCGCGGTGGCGACCGCAGCCCCGAGCAGGTGAAAGCGCGCGGCAAGCAGGCGCTGGCGCGCATGAAGAGTCTGTTTGACTGAGGACACTGGGGATCCCGGTCCGGGATACCGGCGTGGGCCGGGCGCTGTGTGGCGCGTCGAGCCGCCCTGCCCGCTTACTTCGGCTCGGCGGCAGCCACCATGTGGTCGACCGCTGCCTTGATTTCGTCGTCGCTGCAGTTCACGCAGGTGCCGCGCACCGGCATGGCGCCGTTGTTGAAGCCGTTGATGCCGCTGTCGTAGAGCGCGTCGATGCCCTTGGCAATCCGCGGCGCCCAGGCGTCGACGTTGGCAAACAGCGGTGCGTTGTTGGCGCCGCTGGCATGGCAGGCCTGACAGAACGTGCCGTAGACCTCTTCACCCGAACGCGGTGCCAGATTCTCGGCGCCTGGCACCTTCAGGCCGGCGGCGCAGGGTTCACCGAACACGCAGGAAACACCGGCAGGCTGCAGGCGGGCCGCGATCTCGTCCTTCACGGCGGCGCCGGCAGGCGTGGCGATCAGCGCCACGCAGAGGGCAGACAGCGACAAGGCAAGCAGGGACTTGAGGGTGACGGACACGGCAAATACCTCGGGGTTGAAGTCAAAAACGGCGCGGATTATAGGCGGAATTACCCCCGGCAGGAACACGAACGACCACCGGTCGGCGCCCTTACGGCGCGATCGATAGCGCGATCGGCTGGCCACCGAAATGCACGGCTTCCGGCTGGCTCGCCAGCGCATAGCCCACGTAAACCTGCAGCTGCTGACCGGCCAGTCCGGCCGCCCGCCCCTGTACGCCGCGGGCGATGTCGAGGATCTCCAGCGCCTGCAAACGGCCGCTGCGGAAGGGCGGCAGGCGGGACGCGCTGCCATCGAAGGGCAGGAAGCGCCCGCTGCCGGCCACTGCGAACTGGCTACCGTTGGCCAGGCGGACCAGCACCAGCAGATGGCCTTCCTGCCCCACGTGGGCAGGGTCGATGCCGAGGCGCGCCAGCACGTCGAAGGACTCGGTCGCAGCAAAGGAACGGCGGTAGGTCAGCCCGCCGTCGGCAGAGGCGCCGCCGGTGATCAGCGTCGCGGCCGGCGCCGCCGCAGCCAGATTCAGTACGTCGCCGAGTACGGGCTGGGCAGTTTCGGTGACGGCCAACGTGTACGGACCGACGTTGCCGGCACACTTGGCAGGAGTCACATAGGTGTTGGCCAGCAGCAGGTACTCGCCGGCCGGCAGGGTCACCAGCGCCGCCACGTCGCAGAGGCCTGCCGTATCGTCGAAGATGTCGAGACTGCGCAGCCTGCTGTCGGTGAGCACCAACACGCTGTCGAGCTGGCTGGAGCGCATGGAAAGCTGCAGGCGTGTGGTCTGGCTGAGCCGCAGCCGGTAGGTGTCGACGAAGCTGGTGTCGTTACCGCCGCGGAACAGATCGAGTATGCGGCAATCGCCAGGCCCCAGACTGTTGCGCACCAGCCGGTTGAGACCGAGGTCGCTGATCTCGCAGTTGGCCGGGCCTCCGTACAGTTTGTTGGCACCGCTGATGTCGTCGGCCTGCAGCCGGTCGATGTTGCTGATGCGCGGCGCCATGATGGCCGGCTCCCGTTCCTCGTGTTGCAGGCCGAGCACGTGCCCGAGTTCGTGCAGGGCCGTGCGGCGGAAGTCCACGCTGCTGCGGCGTGGTCCGTCATACACATCCCAATTGATCTCGCTGTTGAAGACGATGTCGGACTCGATGATTTCACTGAACCCGAGCGGGGTGTTGTTGAACAGCGATAGTGTGATCGCCAGGGTTGTGTCCCCGAAGCGGTTACCGCAGACGTTGGGGCGAAAGTCTATGCCGTTCCTGCCGTCGCCGTTGCCGCGCGGAAAGCCGGTGCCGGACGTCGATGCCGTATAGCCGGTGCAGGGATTGCGGTAGCTGCGGTCGGTCACGAAGCGGAAGCTGGTCTTGCTGGTCCACTCGGTTGCCACCTCCTCCAGCACATCACCCCACGACACCCCTCCCACCGAGCGTCCCGGCAACCCAATGGAAATCGTGGTCGAGCCGGTGAGCCAGCGATCACCGTCGGTGGTAAAGGCAAGGCCACCGCCGGCCAGTAACAGCAAGGCCGTCAGCGCCAGCACCCGGGCCGAAGGTCGCCCGCTCGGCGCACGGACCGCGCGCAGCAGCCAGCCCGGCCGCACGCAACGCAGCGCTGCCGTGGCGCAGACAAGCCGCCGCCAGCCGCGCATCAGCGCGCCTCCGCCAGCCGGGTGATTTCGGCTCGCAGTGCCGCCCGGAAATCCTCCCAGGCGAACAGACCAAGCTCGGGTACCCTGCGCTCGATGGCGGCGGCGCTGAAGCCGAGGTCCTGCATCTTGGCTACCAGCGGCTCGGTGGGCAGCCCGGCAATGCGGAAATCCGGTCGCTGCCGCAGGTCGAGCCAGGTGTCGCCGAACGGGTCGGTGAACAGCGGAAAGAAACCCTGGTGCCAGCCGGTGAGCGGATTGACGAGCGGCGTGCCAAGGTCGTCGATGAAGAACACGCCGATGCTGCCCGGTGGTGGCACGAACTGGCCGGCCACGCTCAACTCCACGCCCTCGTGTTCACCACCCACGAAGCTCAGCGTCAGCAGGGCCGGCGCACGGCCTTTCAGGGTTTCCGCCACGGCCACGTCCACCTCGGTGTGCGGCAGCTGACCGTCGAAGACTGCGCGTTGCCCAACGACACTGCCGCGCACGATCACCGCCGACCCGGCCACCAGTTCCTCGAAGCTGAGCTCCAGCACGGTGGTGGCGCGCAGCAGCGGCGCCGCCAGCAAGGCACAGAGGCCGATGAGCAGCAGGGCGATCGTGGTCAAGCGCATCGTGCGTCTCCGCGCACCCGTCGGGGGGCGTTGTCTCAGTGCCGGTAACTCTGGTCCTGGATGCCGCGCCACCAGGGTTCGTGGGCGAGGTACCAGGCCACGGTGGCCGCGAGTCCCTCGGCGAAACTGTGCGCCGGAGTGTAGCCCAGTTCGCGGGTGAGCTTGCCGGCATCGATCGCGTAACGGGTGTCGTGCCCGGGCCGGTCCTTCACGAAGGTGATGAGGCTGGCTGCCTCCAGCCCGCGGCTGCAGGGGCTCTCGGGAAAGCGCCGTGCGAGCGAAGGATCCGCCGCAAACGCGGCGTCTGCGGTGCGGCACAGCAGCTTCACCGTGTCGAGATTGGTCCACTCGTTGTTGCCACCGATGTTGTAGGTGTCTCCGAGCGCGCCGCGGTCGAGGATCAGCGCAATGCCCCGGTTATGATCGTCCACATGCAGCCAGTCTCGGATCTGCAGGCCATTGCCGTACAGCGGCAGCGGCTTGCCCTGCAGGATGTTGAGCAGGCAGAGGGGCAGCAGTTTTTCGGGGAACTGGTAGGGGCCGTAGTTGTTCGAGCAGTTGCTGGTGGTCACCGGCAGCCCGTAGGTGTGGTGGTAGGCGCGCACCAGATGGTCGGAGCAGGCCTTGCTGGCGGCGTAGGGCGAATTGGGCGCGTAAGGCGTGGTCTCGCAGAAGGCCGGATCGCCGGGGCCGAGCGTGCCGTAGACCTCGTCGGTGGACACGTGGTGGAAACGCTTGCCGTCGAAGCCGCCCTGCTCGCTCCACACCTTGCGCGCGGCTTTCAGCAGCGTGTGCGTGCCGAGCACGTTGGTTTCGATGAAGGCGTCGGGGCCGTAGATCGAGCGGTCCACGTGGCTTTCGGCGGCAAAGTGCACAACGGTGTCGATGCCGTACTGGGTGAGAAGCTGCTCCACCAGCGGCTGGTCGTTGATGCTGCCGTGCACGAAGTGGAAGCCCGCCCTGCCCTGGCAGGCCTGCAGATTGTGACGGTTGCCGGCGTAGGTGAGCGCGTCCAGCACCACCAGCGTGTGCCCGGGGTGGCGCGCCTGCCAGAAGTGCACGAAGTTGCTGCCGATGAAACCGGCGCCGCCGGTGACCAAGAGTGCTTTCATCAAGAAGGGTCCTGTCTGTAGGGGGGCCTGATTCCGGCCGGCGTCTGCGCTCAGGGGAACAGTTCGGCTGCCGTCAGCAGCGGTGCCAGCCGGTCCTTGTCGGACAGCACCGGCGCCGACGCCAGCGGCCAGGCGATGCCCAGCGTAGGGTCGTCCCAGCGCAGGCTGCGGTCCGACGCCGGGTGGTAGTAGGTCGTGCATTTGTAAGTGATCTCGGCCGACTCACCGAGCACCAGAAAACCGTGAGCGAAGCCGGGCGGTATCCACAGCGCACGCTTGTTGTCGGCGCTGAGCTCCACGCCCACCCACTGGCGGAAGCGCGGGGAACTCCGGCGGATGTCCACCGCCACGTCGAACACGCGGCCGGCGATGCAGCGCACCAGCTTGCCCTGCGGCTGCTGAAGCTGGTAGTGCAGCCCGCGCAGGATGCCCGCCGCCGACCGGCTGTGGTTGTCCTGCACGAACACGTCGGGCAGTCCGGCCGCGGCAAACACCGAGCCGCGAAAGGTCTCGAGAAAAAAACCGCGGTGATCGCCGTGCACCTGCGGCTCGAGGATCAGCACGTCGGGGTGGGCGGTGGGCACGAGTTGCATCGAGTAGTCCTTGGTCAGGCCAGATGCCGGGCACGCGTGGCAGGTAGTAGCGCCTGCAGCCGGCTGCACCGACGGCGGGCCGCTGGCGCCCGGCGCCGTGATTCTCTCACAAGCGGCGCAGGTGGGCTGCCCGGTCAGTCAGCTCGGCAGCGATGGCGCGCACCGCTCGCGTTGGCCAGCGGCTACAGCGCCCTGCTCACGCTGGAAAGCTTCTGAGGGCAGCCGTGGGCTCAGAGTGAGCCGAGTTCCCGGTAGAAATCGGTGCTGGCCGCAAAGCCGGTGGCTTCCGCAAAAGCCGGGTCCACCGGGTAGTGCTCGTCGAACAGCACGTGGCCGGTGGCCAGACCGATGCCCCGCCGGCGCAGCACCGGCAACAGCCCGAGCAGCGGGCGCGTCCACCCGGCCGGCAGGTGCACCGGCACTGCCGGCAGCCCGTGCTGGCGGCGAACGGCGGCTACCAGCGCCGGCAGCGTGTACTGCACGCCATCGTCGAGTGCCCACACGCGGCCCGGCAGCGCCGGGTGCGTAGCGGCCAGCAGGACGGCGCGCGCGCAGTCCTCCGCACCGATCAGGCTGAATGCGGCCGTGCCTCGTGGAAGGAACGGTAACCAGCGCAGCCGCGCCAGTTGCAGCAGGGTGGCGAGGTTGTTGCGCAGACCGGGGCCGTAGACCGGGCCCGGGCGCAGGCAGACCACGTCCAGCGCCGGTGCCAGCGCCAGCAGGGCGTGCTCGGTGCGCTGCTTGTAGAGAGCGTAAGGTGAGTGGCCGGGGTAGGCGGCCTTGCAGCTGCTGAGGTAGACGAAGCGGCGCGCGCCGGCCGCGCTGGCGGCGGCGGCCAGCTGCAGGCTGTTGTCCAGCAGCTCGCGGCGGTAGTCGGCGGCGCTGGCCCGGGCGTGCGCCAGCCCGGCGAGGTGCAGCACCACATCCACTTCGTCGCAGGCACGGGCGCAGACGGCGGGGTCGGCGAGGTCTCCCTCCACCACTGCCACCGCAGGGGCCCAGGGCAGCGCGTTCAGCCGGTCCGCGTGCCGCGTGAGCACACGCACCGCATCCCCGGCGGCCAAAGCCAGCGGTACAAGGGTGCGGCCGAGGTAGCCGCTGGCACCAGTGATGAGCAGTGTTGCCATGGGCTCAGGCCCAGCGCCAGCCGTGCTGGGCGAAGAACTGCGCCGCGGAGCGGGCAAACAGCCAGCGGTGGCGCCAGCCTTTGCGTGCGGCCTGACCCCCGTGGTGCAGCACGCGGCAGGCCGGCACGTGGTGCAGTGCGCCGTGGCGGGTGAGGGCCAGCGACAGCGCGAAGTCTTCGAAGTAGAGGAAGTAGCGCGGGTCGAAGCCACCCACGGCCTGCAGTGCCGCGGTGCGGCAGAGCAACCAGCAGCCACTGGCCAGCGGCACGGCCACGGGGGTGGCGGCGGCGAGCAGGTCGGCACAGGCGTAGTGCGCCAGCCGCGCTGCGCAGCGCTGCCGCAGCCAGGCCGGCGCAAAGCCGCGCAGCGTGAGGTCCAGCACGCTCGGCAGCCGCTTGCAGAGCGATTCCGGCTGGCCGCTGCCATTGCGGCAGCTTGGCGACACCGCCACCACCGCGGCGTGCTGCTGCAGGTAACGCAGGCCTTCGGTCAGCGCGTCCGGCGCCATGTCGAGGTCGGGATTGAGGATGAGGTGGAAATCCGACGCGGCAGCGGCGATCACCTGATTGTGGGCGCGGCCGAAGCCCGGGTTGCCTTGGTTGGCCAGCAGCGTGGCGGTGGGTGGCAAGAGCGCCTGCAGGGCGGCACGGTCAGCCGGGCTGCTGGCGTTGTCCACCACGGTGAGCTGGCAGCGCCAGCCACAGTCCAGCAGCGGCGCGGTGGCGGCGGCGTAGGCGGCCAGCGTGCGCTGCAGCAGCGCACGATCGGCGCGGAAGGTCACGAGCGACGTGCTGAGGCAGCCTGTGCCGCCGGCCGCGGGAAGCGGGCCCGGCTGGCTCATTGCCCGACCGGCACCAGGCGGTCGCCAAAGGGCGTGGTCACCACGCGCATGCCGGGCGGCACCTGGTCGGCGGGGATGCGCTGCAGCTGCAGGCGGTTGAGCCGCTCCTGCCGCGCCTGCTGGCGGGCTTCGCGCTGCTGCTGCCCCTCGGGCGAACCGAGCTCGATGATCTGGGTTTCGCCGTTGAAAGGATTCACGAAGGTGCCGGGCTGGCCACCGGCCTGCTGCTGCGCGGCCTGGGCGCGGATGGCGGCTTCGAAGGGATTCATGGGTGGCAGGTCGACCGCTGGCAGGTCTTGCGCCGGCGGTGTGGGGCCCACGGCGGCCGGGGCCTGCTGCAGCGGCGCGCTGGCGGTGGCCACGCGCAGCAGCGAGGTGCTGCCGTCCTGGCAGGTAACGCCCTGGGCAGCGGCGGCGACGCAGGGGTCGGACGCCGGGTGCTGCAGCGATACCGTGCGCGCATCGATGCGGGTCACGCCAAAGCCCGCGTAGCCGGGCAGCGGCACCACCGCGCCGGGCTGCCAGGTGACCGTGCGGCTCTGACCGGCACGATCCACCAGCACGGCGCGGTACTGGTCACCCACCTGCAGGGTGCCGCGCACGGTAAAGGCTGGCTGGCCGTTCTGCGGCTCCAGCGGCTGCGGGCCCTCCGGCAGCTCGGCAGCGCCGCCGGTGTCCACCGGTTCGAACAGGGTAAGCTCCTGCGCCTGCAGGGTGGGCGTGGTGGCGAGGATCGATACCGCACAGACCGCCGCGCGTGCTGCCGCAGGAAATGCAGCCCGCACGGCGGGGATCAGCCGGACTGCGGCGCACGGTACGCCGCCGGCCGCTGCGGCGCGGCGGAGCAAAGGCGGTGTCAAACCAGCATGGCGCATGCAGGGTTCCGCGAGAGACGGCTACAAGTGGGCAAACGACAGCGTGCCATTGTCATCGACGATGTTGAGGGCGGCAACCCGGCGCACAGGCTCGGGGTTCTGCTGGCCCCAGGCGCTACGCGGCGCCGCGGCCGCCAGTTGCGGCAGGTGCTGCATGGAAAGCAGCTGCGCATAGGCCAGTACCAGGCCACCGCTGTTGCGAAGGGCCGCCAGTGCATCGGCGGGGAGCTGGTTCAGCTTGCTTTCGTTCACGCGGTAGACGTTTTCGTAGGTCTTGATGCCCTCGGCCTCCTGCACGCGGAACGGCCAAGGCTCGATGGCGTCGTGCTCGGCGAGGATGGCGGTGGCCTTCAGCATCGAGGCCTTGTCGTTTTCCAACTGCAGCAGTGCGGTGCCGATGGCGCTGGTTTCCGGCGTAGGCTTGCGTTCATCGTCGTAGAACCGGTTGCCGGCAGGCCCGTCCGTGATGAGTCCGCTGTCGCCGATCACGCAAAGCACAAAGTTGCCGTCGGCATTGCGGGCCAGCCGGAACGGGTGGCTGCGGAAGAACAGCGGCACGTAATCAGGCAGCCAGCGACCGTCTGCGCTCACGACCAAATTGTGGCCCTGCTTGAAGCCGAGCACCGCCACTGGCAGGTAACTGCCCCCGCTCTTGGCAAAGGCCAGCGGCAGCACCATCGCAGCACGCGGCACTTCGGCCAGGCCCAGGGCCACCAATTGATCGCCAGCGGCGAACGCGTAAGAGAAAGGCTTGAGCCAGCGCTTGGCGCCGTGGTCTTGCCAGCTAACGACGTGGAGTTCGGGCATGGGGAGGGTGCCGGAGTGGCCTGTGGACAACGGGGAGCAGTACCTGGTGCAAGGGCGGCGAACGGTAGCACTTGCCCCAGGCACCAGCAACGGGTGGGGCCGGTATGGCACACCGCAGCAGACCCTCGCGTTTGCGGCGTCGGTCGCAGGCCCCGACCCGGGGTCCGCCAGATTTCAGGGATTACGGCGTTTCAGCAGACTCTCAACCCAGGCCAGTTGCTGTGGCAGGCAGACGCTCCGCAGATCGTAGTGGAGGCGGGCAAAGGCGCGGGCAGACTGCCCGAGCCGCAGGCGAGCGGCCGGGTCCGCGAGCAGGGCGCACACTTCATCGGCGAGGCCGGCCACGTCGAAAAAATCCACCATTCGGCCAGTCTTGTCGTGCTCAATTGCCTCGCGCAGCGGCGCGGTATTGCTGGCCACGATGGCGCAGCCCACGCTCATGGCCTCCAGCAGGCTCCACGACAGCACGAAGGGGTAGGTGAGGTACACATGCACCGTCGACAGCTGCAGCAACGGAACAAAATGCTGGTAGGGAATATGGCCGAGGAAATGCACCCGCGCCCAATCGGCGGCGCTTATGTGGGGACGCACCTCTTCAGCAAAAATATCGCGCCATTTCCTGCCCTCCGCGGGCCGGGCCCCGTAGCTCACGTCGTCGCCGCCCACCAACAGCACCCGCGCGTTGGGGCGCCGCCGCAATATGTCCGGCAACGCGCGCATGAAGATGTGATACCCGCGATACGGTTCGAGGTTGCGGTTGACGAAGGTGATCACTTCGTTCTCGCGCGTGAGCTGTAATGTACCGTTGAGCGTGATTCTGGCCGCCGGATTGGGCGTCAGCAGCGCTGTATCGATGCCATCGTGCACGACGGTAATCTTGCTGCGAAAGCGCGACGGAAAAGTACTGGCCTGCCACTGCGTGGGACTGAGTCCTGCATCAGCCACTTCAAAGTGAAGCAGGTTATTGACGTTCTTCAGGTGCAGGCGGCACACCTCGCCAGCATCCTTGGGTGGAAACTCGGGATCGAAGTTCGTGTCTGCCCCCTCCGACCGGTAAAAGAATTCGCAGTAGATGGCCAACCGGGCCTGAGGCCACACCTCCTTCAGGAAAAGGCTTTCGCCCCATCCGTGGTGGGCAATGATCAGATCGGGGGCAAAGCCGGAGGCGCGCAGCGCCAACGCCGCATGGAAGCAGGCTTCGGCACGGATGATCTGGGTTTCGAAATCGGTAGCCCACGGATGGATGTTGGGCGTCGAGCCGCGGGTGTTCGTGTAGGGGATCAAGGTCACTCCGTCCACCACCCTGCGCTCCTTTTCGCGCATGGTGGTAGCGAACACCTCGTGTCCTCCTGCTACCAGCGCCGGCGCCAGGTGCTTGAACTGACCGGGGAAATTCTGGTGGATGAAAAGGATCTTCATGCTCGCAGTCGCAGGATTCCCAACTTCAGTAGCCAGGAGAGTGCTCGGAGTACGTACGGCTGCCGGGCAGGCACGATACCAGTCAGTAAGTTTGCAGCCGTCGCAGCCCCGCCGTAACGGTAAGCGTTCTGCAAGATGGCTGTGGTTTCATCGTCGCTGGGGAGGACGGTCTTCGCGAAGCTGACCATCGCCAGTCCGCGGTACTGCGCCAGTCTGGCGGCTGCCACGGCCGGTTCGGAGTCCACCACTTCCAATAGACTATCAGCCGTAAGGGTCTGGCTTGGATAGCTGGCAAAACTGTGGAATGGATCCATGCGTGCAGGCCACGGAAAAGGCAGTGTCTTGAGTCCTGCTGCGCTCGCCTGTCTCCGCTCTCCAAGTTCACGCCAGAGCTGCTCATAGCGCGGAATAATCACGCCCCAGTCGTAATGCTCCCGTGCATGCTGCCTGGCAGCCATACCGTAGCGACGTCGTGCCTCCGGTGACTCAAACAAGGCAGTGAAGGCAGCGGCGGCCGCCTGCACATCGACCGCCACCAGCGAACATGTATGTCCGCAGTACATGTCATAGGTATCGATCTCAAGCGCATGGCGCATTGCAAGATCGCCTCCTAAGCGGGGTGCTGGCATGGTAGTGGGGATGCGGAACCCGTCAATGCCGTGGCGCACCGTATCCTTGTAGCCGTCCCAGTCGGACACTACCACCGGCAGCCCGGCTGCCATCGCTTCGATGGGGACAATACCGAAGGTCTCCTGGATGTTATCCGATAATGAACAGAACACATCGGCTGCAGCCCAGGCAGTTTCTCGATCCGCCGAGCTCCTACCGTCGAGCAGTCGACAGGTGATTGATGGACAAGCCGACTGCTGCGCAGCAACGAAGGCCTGCTTTATCGACTCGTTGGCATGCCAGCCACATTCCACCAACACGACATCCCTGCCACTGCGCCGAGCGGCTGCTTCGAGCGCCTGGTACATGGCAAGCGGGTGGGCCTTGGCATGGAAGGACAACCTGCCCACATAAAGTACTACCAAGGCATCATGGCGCTCGCTAAGGCCAAGCCGCGCACGAGCTTCGAACCGCTGTTGTGGGCTGAATTCAAAGTCAGTGGTGTGGATACCCAGCGGAATCACCGGCAACTGTGGCAGGGGCAGGCGGGTAATACCGAGTCGGTCCTGCAGGTAGTCGACCTGCGCTTGCAGCAGGCGGTTGACATTGTCCTTGACTGCCGTGGATGTACATATCACGGCGTCCCAAGGGTATACCGGTTGCGTGATGAGCGCTGTGATAGCGTCCATAGCCACGGCGCTGCTGGTGGTATGGGTGATCCCGCACAGACTCCAGGCGCCGTGTCCATACGCCGCGCGCTCAAGTGCATGCGAACCGATACCGGGGCCGGGGTAGTAGACGACGCTTGCATCGGCGAGTGAGGGCAGCGCGCGGTTGTCGATGATCTTCACCGGCTCATGACGGCCGTGCTGGCGGACAATGTGCGCGAAGGCCGTGCCATGCTCTGGTCGTTGTACCTGGGCCCACCATTGGGTTGCAGTGGCATGGGTCAGGAATCCTCGCAGGAACGACTCTCCTGCTGCGTTGCGCCCCATCAGCTTGGGGCCGCTGGTGGAGTAGGCTTCCGGATGAAAATAGATAGCGGCCGTCATGCTGCTTCGCGGCCAGTGCGGCTCCTCATCACAAGCCATGGCGTTGGACCAGAGCGCCACTCCCATACGGCCAACAATTGATCGAGGTGCGAGAGTCCCAGAAACCACGGCGCTGGGGATTCGAGATTGCGCTGCCCGGTATCTTGCACCAGCGTGATGTCGTGGGTGCTTGCAAAGCGCTCAATCAAAGTTTTGGTGATTCCCGGCACGAGACATTCATGGCTCTCTACAATCAGGTCAAGATTGGCCAGGTTAGGTGCTTGCGTAGGTGCAAGCAGCGCCCCTTCAGCACCTTCAATATCGCAGAGCACAAGGGTGTCCTGCGACGGCAGGGCAGCAAAGTCCCCTGGCTCGAACTGATGCCCAATATGCACCGACTGGCTGACTCCGTTCATTTGCGCGAGACGCTTGCAGGTTTGACGGGCAAGTGCATACGAATCAAATGCCAGAATGCGGCTGTTGGGCAAGCGTCGTGCGATACCAACAGTATAGTAGCCCTCGGCACAGCCGATGTTGACAACCATTTTTTACCCTCAGCCCACCGCCTGTTCAATGAATGGCTGAAAGGCTTGCTCGTAAGTTCCAAGCAGTTTCGCAATATGGCAACCCTCTGCTGATGCCTCCACGAACTCTAGTCCTTGGAGTGGCCCTTGCTGTACCACCGTACCATGCTGCTTCAGTACCACGTCTTGAATCAATGCACTTCGCCACTTGGCGAGGAGTCTGAGCGCGTTGTTGAGTACGCCGGGCTGCTCCTTTGTTCCCGCAGCAGCGAGATGTGCCAGCAGTCGTTCCCGGGTGTGCTGATGCAGTGTCATGAGGGGGAGAGTTCCTCTGCAAGTCGGGGCGTCGTTATGCATCCCAGTTTGCGGCGTTGAAGTCTTTGGTGGCGTCGGGCTTCGTCACCTCGCCGCACATTCCCTGCAGGTGTGGCCTGTTGTTAGTGGGTGAATCGCATAGGAGAGGGGCTTACGCTACCTCAGGCATGGTCTCGGAAGAATAGCCAAAAAAAACCCGCCCCCTTTTGGGGGGCGGGTTTTCATTACGCCAAGATATTACGGGTTAGGCCAAGCTTACGATGTCGCCGTCAGCAATTGCACCAACCGTGATACCCGTGAGGATACCCACCAACCGGATCTCAGAGGCTGAGACGGTAGTGTCAGCACCGGAGTTTGCATGGAACAGGTAGGCATTGCCGTTGTCGTACGCTACCAGGAAGAGCTGATCACCGTTGTTGTCAACGGTGATGCCGGTCGCTGCCGAGTCGGCGGTGCCGAGTAACTTCAGCAATTCTGAACCATCGGTCGCCGCACCCAGATCGCCGTTGGCTGCGGTTGTGCCTCGCAGTTCCACCACGGAAATTGTAGCAGTGTTGATGACTGCGGCCAGATCGTAGGCGGCAGCGTTCACCAAGGTGACTGCAGCAATGTCTTGGAATGCGCCTGCGCCTGCAGCATCGGCCTGCGTGGTGTCGGCATTGACGAACTGGATGATGTCTGCCCCTGCACCCGCCGCAAAACCGACGATGGTATCAACACCATTGGTAGCCGCTGTGGACAGAACCACCGTGTCCGCTACAGCGGAGTTCTCGGTAAGAACCACGGTGTCGTTGCCAGTGCCACCAGTAACGCTATCGGAGCCTTCACCGCCCGTGATGCTGTCGGCACCGCTGCCACCCAGCAAGATATCGTCGCCGTTACCACCGGAGACGGTATCGGCGCCGCCGCCGCCCGTGAGGCTATCTGCTGCAGAACCACCCGTGATCACGTCATTGCCAGAACCACCGGTAATGGTGTTGGCGAATGCTGATGTACCGGTCGCCGTCATATTAACCGTGGACTGGTTTCCATTCACCGATACCGCCGCCGAGGTCGTGATATTGATTGCAGCCAAGTTGGCTGCATTGGCGATGTTGGTGATGGTAACGGCGCCAAGACCGCCAATATTCAGCGTGGTCAAGTCGTCCGCCGTCAGTGTGGTCAGGGTGACTGCACCAGTCAAGCTGGAACTCACCGTGATAGTTTCTTCATCACTTGCAGTGAGTGCAGTCGTCGTCGTTGCAGTGGTCAGTGATACCGAGAGGCTGTTGGATGTCGTATCCAGCAGGCGATCAATAGTAGTCGTTGAGCCCGCAACGCCCGCGGTGAACGAGGTCACGGCGCTGCCGACGTTGTTGAACGTTACGGCACCAGCAACCTGGTTGATCAAGCGGGTAAAGCCAGCATTATTTACGAACTGCACCATATCCTGCGTTAGCGCAGCGTCGGCGCGCAGCGTTTCGAAGCCTGCCACCCCTACAGCAACGTCTGCGGTAACGGCACTGGAGTAACGGAGAGTATCGGTACCATCACCCCCGCTTACGGTGTCAAGCGCCGACAATACGCTACCGATGTTAATGGTGTCGTTACCGGCACCACCATCTACGCTTACGGTAGAGGTACCCGTCACGGTGATCGTGTCGTTACCATCACCACCAGCGATAGTGTCATTGCCACCCGCGCCATCAGTGATGGTGTCGTTGCCAGCATCGCCGCTGATGTTGTCGGCGGCTGTGCCACCGGTGATGGTATCGTTACCAGCACCGCCGGAGATCGTCTGTGCAACAGTTCCGCTGGTGATGCTGTCGTTACCAGCAGAACCAATGATGCTGGCAGTGCCACCTGTTCCGAGGGTAACTGCGTCGATCTGAACGTATGGGCTGTCGGTTCCGGCATTGACGGCAGAGGCGTCAATGGTCAGGCGACCAGTTCCCGTCGATGTCACGCTTGAGATGGTCACATCGTTTCCACCGGTCAGTGTGAGCGATATGGCTGCCGTCAAATCGTCCGGCGTAATGGTGAGTGTACCAATCGTAGACGCCGGTGCAG
The DNA here is from genome assembly GCA_947457195.1 of Gammaproteobacteria bacterium. Lineage (GTDB taxonomy): Bacteria > Pseudomonadota > Gammaproteobacteria > Pseudomonadales > Pseudohongiellaceae > CAILUG01. The sequence goes on along the minus strand of CANGUU010000007.1, from coordinate 16,030 downwards.
TCGTACCCGAGCTACCAACGCCAATGGTGACATTCTCATAGCCGGTGGACGTGATGTTTTGGGCGTTAAACACGTTGATGCCAAGGGCAGTCGTGGTGTTGACAGCCGTATTGTTGATGATTACCGAGTCCGTCGTCGCTGTACCGGTGTCCGTCACGGTAAGTGCGCCGCCCATGGTCGTGGCGTTACCTGCAGAGGAGCCACCAACGTTCACTGTCAGCGTGCCCGCAGGGCCGGTGATGGCGTCACCGCCAGTCATCAACGCACCAGCGCCGGATGCACCGTCTGCCAGATTGACCTGGACAAGCCCAGTGTCGATGTTGGATAGGCTAAGGGTACCGTCGAACGCGTCAGTGATCGTAATGCGCTCAAAGCCGGTAATGATGCGTGTGAGTGGGGCGGATGCATCGATCGCATTGGCGGAAGCCATTGTGGTGCTCAGCGTATCGGTTCCATCGCCGCCGCTGAGGGTATCAGTGGTGGAAACACTGCTGTGGCTTACCGTGTCGTTGCCAGCACCGGCAGAGACGTTGAGGTCGGACTGCGTATGGGCGCCGACAGTCAGCGTATCGTTACCAGTTCCGCCGGTGACGGTCACGCGCGTGGTGGACGCCAGAATAGACTGGTTGATCAGGGTCAGGTTGACAGCACCGGTAGCAGCACCCGCGTTGAAGCTAGAGGTGCCGGTCATACCGGCCAGAGTGACGGTTTGCGCAGCCGAACCGGCAAAGCTCACCGAGGTCAGTGCATCGGCCGACAGCTGGTAGGTGCTGGCGGAACCCGTTGCCGTTACGGCAATTGTTTCTACTCCGTTTACCGTGACAGGGGCTGCGCCTGTTACACCGGCTACGCCAAGGGCGATTGATTGCGTACCCGAGGTGTCGGCGTAGTTGAACGTGGCGCCGACGGACTGGGAGTTGACGGCAAGCGATGCACCAGCAGCAATGCCGCTGACCGTCATCACGCCGCCAGAGGAGGACGTGGAGCTTACAGACCGGACTCCTGGTGCATTGACCAGGTTGAGTTCACGCGCGCCACCCGAGGCAGTAGCCACGATGTTTTCGATGTTGGCAATGCTGGCGGGCGTAACGTCGGACGCCAATACAGCGTTCAGCGTATCCGTCCCTGCGCCGCCATCGAGACGATCCAGCGCATTCAGAGTGTTGTTGCCGCCGCTCAAATCGCCGTTGTAGGAATCGTCACCGGCACCACCAGTAAACAGGGCACCCGTGTTGGCGCTGGTAGTGAGCGTGAAGGTCTGGCCAGCCACTACGCTCGCAATGCTATCGATTGCGGTTTTTGCACTGACAACCGTCGAGGCAGTACTGGTAACACCAATCATGACAACCTGGGAATCGGCTGGCTGCTCCTTCGAGATTGCGTAGTAGGAAGCAACTTCCACTTTGTTGGCCAGCAGTGCTTTGGCATTGGCAAATTCGGTGTTGGTGGTGCCGCGCAGGGCCTGGACGGCCTCGGTGACCACAGCAGTGGCGGCGCGGCCGGAGGTGAGCTGGCTGCGAACGTAGTTCACGGCCCAGTCACGAGTGGCAGCGGAAACCTCACTGCCCAGCATGTTGGTGGCCAGACGGTTGGCAAATTCGTCGGCCGTCAGGAAGCCCGGATACTGGCGGGCGAAATCGGGGCTGGCTGCCAGAGTATTGGCAACGGCCACGAGGCTGGCGCCACCTTCTCTCTGGCCCACGATGGCAGACAGGTTGGCTGCGCTCGGGGCTGCGTTGAACATGGTGACGTAAAGGGCAATGAGTTCACTGCGGCCTTCAGCGGATATAGACGCCATCTTGTATATCTCCTTGGAGTTTAGGGTGTTGTTGGTAAGGCAAGTGGTACTGGGTTTGTAGAGGAATTTCGCCTCTTGTAGCAGGGTGGATATTACTGGCGGGCTTGGCCACTGCGTGTGACTCGCGTCACAGACCTGCCATTTTCCCGGCCACTGCGGACCGCCCTGCTACGTTGTTCGTGGTACTGCCTTGCACTGGACCACGCCCCAGCGCGAGCAAGAGCTGGTCAGGGGCAGTACAAGCGTGGCAAGACTACCGTGCCGTGTAGGGCATTGCAAGCACCTGACAGCGAGTGTAAAGAATTGCCTGTAAGCAGCTGTAAAGACTTGGAAAAGGCTAGAAGTTGAGCAGCAGTCCCACTTCGGTTGCAGTGCCACGATTCTGGAACGGTTGCAGGTTGCTGGACTGGGCCTGGTGGCTCAGCCCCAGCACCAAGGCGGCGCCCTCCGCAAAGCCCCATTGGTAGCGCAGCAGGAGCACCCGGTTGCCCAACCGGCGGGTGGCTCCATTGGCCAGCAGCGGGCTGTAGCCGCGCTGGTCTTCTACGCTGGCGTGGCTGTAGAGCGCGCTCCACAGGTGCCGGCCGGACTGGTACTGCCAGCCCAGCCGCAGGTTCCAGCCGGCGCGGTCGCCGCCGGGCCGGTTGGCGCTGCTGGCGCTGTTATCCAGTCCGCCGGCGTCTACCCGTAGCTGCTGGCGGCCGCTGGCCGACCGGCAGCCGAGGCTGGCGGTCAGGCTGGCCTCCAGACCGTCCATCACCCGCTGGCCGTGGTAGTGCAGGGTCTGCAGGCCACCGCTCAGGGCGGGTTGGCAGCGGCCGGCGCTGTTCCAGCCCAGCGTAAGGAGGGTTTCGCCCACGCTGTAGAGGGCGTTACCCCCAAAGCTCATGTGGCTGCTGCCTACGTTGGCCGTCCACACCGTGTGGCGGCCGGGCCGGCTGAAGCCGTAGCGCCACTGGGCCTGGTTGAGCGCGGTGGCGCCGCTGCCGGTGAAGCGGCCGCGCAGGTTGGCCGTAAAGTCATGCTGGTGGTCGGGGGTGAGCCACTGCCACACGCCGCCGGCACGCAGGTTGCCAAAGCGGCCTTCCACCGGGCGGAACTGCGGGTCCACGCTGAGCGTGACCGGCGTGCCGCCGAAGGTAAGCGTCAGGTCGCCGCGCGTGGGGGCGTTGTTGAGGTTGGTGTCGTAGCCGGCAGTGGCTTCCAGCGAAAGCTGGCGGCGCCGGGTCTGCCCGCGCCAGAACTGCTGCCGTGCCTCGATCACCGGCCGCAGGGCGGGGGGCAGGTCACTGCGGCCGAGCACTGTCTCGTTCAGTTCCAGCGCCGGGAACAGCTGGCCGCTGAGGTACAGCGCTTCGGCGTAGTCGATCTGGGCGGCACCGTGGCCGGGCTGCAGCAGCAGCGCGCGCTCCAGCGATTCCACTGCCGCCGGCACCTGCCCGCTGTTGAGCCGGGCGGCGCCCAGCAGCGCAAAGTACTCGGCGCTTTGCAGGCAGTTTTCCAGCAAGGCCTCCAGCTGTGGCAGCCGCGCCTGCCACTCCTCCGGTGGGGCGGGGTTGCTGGCCGGGTAATAAGGTTGCAGCGGCGGGCATGTTTGCCCGAGCGCGGCGGGCAACCCCAGCACCAGCAGCAAAGGCGCGAGCAAGGCGCCAACACGCCAGCGGCGAAGCAAGACGGGCGGCCGGGAGACCGGGCGGGAAGCGGAGCAGCGGGAAGGCTGAGCGTGACCGTGCGGACCCGAGCGCGGCAAGGACGTCGCAGACCTGTGCTCCCACAGGTTGGAAGGGGCGGCAAGCATCACAGCGCCAGGGAACTCCGAAAGTGGCGGGCAACTCAACTGCGTCCGCCGCGCACCACTCTGAGAGGAGGCTGTTCGATCCTGGCAGTTGCCTGCGCCAGGGCGCTGAACGGAAGCGCGTAGAGTATATGCGGATTGCGCAGGCCGGCCAGCAGGTAGCTGCCCTGCGACACCAGCGCCAGATCCGCCAGCTGGCGGGCAGCGCATTCGCCGATCAGCACGGGATGGGCGAGTTCGGCAGTCATCTCCTGAATGCGCAGCGTGATGGTGACCGTTTCGCCCAGCAGCGTATGGCTGCGGCGCTGGGCCGAACCCAGCGAGCCGATGAGCACCGGCCCCTGTTCGATGCCGATGCCGAGCGCCAGCGGCTCAAGCCCTGCAGGGGGGTGCTGCGGCAGGAACTCGCTGATGGCGCTCTGCATGAGCAGGGCGGCCTGCACCGCGTGGTTGGCGGCCTTGGCGTCGCTGCCTTCCCACACGGCCAGCAGCGAATCGCCCTTGAATTCGTGGATGCGGCCGTGGCAACGCTCCACGATCTCGGTGCTTTTGCTGAAGAACATGTGCAGCAGCGCCGCCGATTCTTCGGGCGGCCGCGCTTCGCCGAAGGCCGAGAAATTGCGCAGATCGGCACTGAGCAGCGTCACGTTGCGGCGCTCGGCATTCACCGACGAACCGGGAAGGCTGAAGGCAATGGCCTCGGCCACCTCGGCTGGCAGGTAGCTGCTGAGGTTGCCAAACACCCGCGCCCGCTCGAAACGCACTCGGGCATATTCCTGCAGCAGCAACAGGCTGCCCGCCAGGAACCCGAACACGGCCGGCGCAAACCAGCCCAGCCACCAGGCGGACTGTGCCAGCACCTGCATGTGGACATAGAGCGCCAGCGCCGGCAGCAGCAGAGCACCGGCCGCCAACCCATAGTTACCGAGCCGCTCCCGCGCGGCGGCCAGCCCCCACAGCAGGGCGGCGAAACCGGCACACAGCAGCGCCAGCAGCCAGGGCGCCGCCCGCGGGGTGAAGGGGACGTTGGCGTCGAGCACGCTGGCAAGGATGCGGGCCTGCAGTTCCACGCCGTGGGCGGCGCCGTTGAAGGGAGTGGGGACGACATCGTTCATGCCGAAGGCGGTGAAGCCGACCAGCGCCCAGCTGTTGGCCAGCACGCCGGGGTCTACGCGGCCGGCCAGCACGTCGGCGGCCGAAATTGCGCGGTAGGCGTCGGGGGACTGGCGGAACGACACGCGGAAATTGCCGTCGGCGTCGAGGGGAATGGCAAGCCCGGGGTAGGCCGCGAAGGTGAGTTGCTGCACCGCCTGCCAGGGCCCGGCGCCTGTGCTGCGCGTGGCCTGCCAGCTGTCCGTGCGGGTGGCGGCGAGCAGGGCACTCAACGCCAGTGCCGGATAGGGCTGCCCGTTCACACAGATATAGGCCGGCACGCGGCGCACCGCGCCATCACCGTCGACGATGGGCGTGGCATGGCCGGCGGCGATGCCGGCCAGCGCGGCCGTGTTGCCGGTGTAGCTGCCGGTGCTGGCGGCGTTGCTGCAGGCCACGCCGAGCAGCGGCGACCCGAGCAGGCCGGTGGTGGTGATCTGGCCCGGATTGAGCAGGTCGGGCACCTGCGCCAGCACGGCGCTGGTGCCGGCCAGCGCGGCGGCGAAGGCATCGTCGCCCTCACGGGCTTCGGGGAAGGCGATGTCGTAGGCCTGCAGCTGCACGCCGGCCTGCTGCAGGGCGGTGGCAAGCTGCGCCATGGTCTGCCGCGACCAGGGCCACGGGCCCACCTCGGCGAGGCTCTTCTCGTCGATCGCAATGATGTTGATGCGCTCTTCCTGCCGGGCATCGGGCGCGAGGCGCCATCCGAGACTGCCGAGCTGCTCCTCGACGCCAGAAACCAGGGACGGCAGCAGGGCCTGCAGCAACAGCGTGAGCAGGCCGGCACCGGCCAGCAGTCCGGCACGCGCCTGCCACGGCTGCCACTGGCCGATCAGGCGGCCGGGTATCCGGAGCAAGGCGGCCATGGCGGCGCTGTTTTTCACGGGGCGCGGTTCCACAGGGTGATGCCGGAGATGGTGCCGCCGGGCAGCGTGCGCTCGAAGAAGTAGCCGGCTTCCTTGTTGTCGTAACTGAGTGCGCCGGCCATGGCCTGCGTCTCGTTGTTGGCGTGGAACACGCCGCCGGAATAAATACGCCCGCTGGTGGCGAACTGGTAATTACCGAGCGCCTCGTGGCTGAGCTGCAACGTGGTGGAAAACAGCGCCTGTTCGAAGTCCAGCTGCAATTTGCCGCCGGAAACGCCCATGAGGTCGGTCCGGCCGGCCGTGCTGTAGAGGGCCTGCGCTTTCTGCAAGCTGAACTGCAGCACGCCGAGCGTGGGCTTGAAGACGGTCTCGCTGCCGCTGGCGCGGAACAGCGCGTAGACCGTGTTGCCCACCGACACGCTGCGGCCATCTTGGCGGGCGACATCGTACGAAACCGAGATGCGCTCGTTGGCCAGGTTGTTTTCGGTCCAGCGGCCCCACACCAGCTGGCCCTGACTGGCGAGCGTGGTGGCAGGCACGGCTACGGGCGGCGTGAATTCAGGCACGGGCGGAGGGGCGGGCGTGACCGGCACCGGGGTGGGCGCCAGCGGCGTGGGAGCGGCTGGCGCCTTGGCGGATTCGCTGGAGCTGGCCAACTTGGTGTTCACAGTACGGGTGGAGACCGTGTCGTTGTAGAGCTGCTGGCCTTCGGCCTGCTTGGCGGTGGCCTGCGGTTCTGGGCTGGGTGCCGTCTGCAATTCGGCGGCGCGGCCTTCCACCGGCCCGAGCGGCAGCAGCGTGGAGCGCACGCCGGCGGCGTCGGCACTGAGTGCCAGCAGCTCACGCGAATAGCCGTTCAGCTCCACGGCACCCTGGTTGCAGGGCCCGAGCGTGTCAGCCGAGCAACCGCTGGAAAACGGCGCCACCACGATGGCCCCTTCGTTGACGATGGCGGTGACGGCCTCACGCGAGGCGGTGACCGTGTAGTCCGTGCCGCGCACGCCGATGGCAGCGATGGGCGTGTTCATGCGGTAATTCTGGCGCGCGGCCTTGGCGGCCTCGCCGGAAATGGCGTGGGTTTCGCCTTCGATGAGGTTCATCTTGACTGCGGATTCGGCGGGGCGGGCCGGGTCGTAGTCATAGCGCAGGATCTCCAGCCGGCTCTGCGGCCGCACGCTCACCAGCGCATCGTCGACGAAGTGCACGTGTACGTGGCCGCGCGCATTGGTTTCGATCAGGTCGTTGACGTGCACCGGCAGGCCCACGGTGGCGGGCACCACGGCGCCACCGGCGCGCTTGACTTCGGCCTTGCCGAGCACGAGCGTGATTTCACCGATGGCCAGCACTGGCGCTACCCCGGACGCGCTGGCAACAGCCGCGGCCAGCAGCGTAGTGGCGGCGAGCGCAAAAGCGGGAATTGTCCGTGACACGCGTTGCATGGCAGCAACCTCACCTGTCTGTTTGACGTTCACCTGAGCAGCTCCAGCAGCTGCTGCTGTCTGCCACCCACCCGAGCGGCAGCTACTCTACATTCTGTCGGGCCTTCACCGGATCAAGCCCTCCTGCAGTCGAGCGCTTGCGGGTTTTCGTGAACACAAATGTTACTGCCGGCGGCGCCCGGGCTGAAGTGACCGAGGTCACACGGCTGCCGCATCCGCGGTTTGCCGTTACAACTCAGACACTTATACTCGCCTCCGTCTTTCCGGCTCCCGGCCTGGGCGTTTTCCGCCACCAGGCTGTCGGGGCTTTCCTGGACTGCTGATGGTCGTCACACCCGAGCTGCTCAGCGCGTTTCCCCTGCTCCGCCTGCTGCCTGCAAGCGGCCGGGGGCTGCTTGCCCAGCAAAGCAGCGTGGAGCGTTTTGCGCGCCGCGCCGTGGTGCTGAAGGCCGGCGAGCGGGGAGAGCGCGTCTGCTTTCTGTTCGAGGGCCGTCTGCAGGGCGTGGATTTTACCGTCGACGGCCGCGAAGTGGGGCTGTTTTTCGTAGAGCCCGGGGATTTCTGCGGCGAACTCGCGCTGTTCGACAGCGGCCCACAGCCGGAGTTCGTGATCGTGCTGGCGCCGGCGATGGTGGTCTGGGTGCCGTTGCCAGCGCTGCGTGACGCCATGGAAACCTGCCCACCGGTGGTCACCTCTCTCGGCGAGCGTCTGGCGCGCCGCGTGCGGCAACTCACTTTGCAGCGCTCATTGCTCGGCCTGCCCAACATCGCCCAGCGCGTGTGCTGGCAGCTGTGGCTGCTGGTGGAGGAGCAGGAAAAATCAGCACTGCAGCAAGGGCAGATCCGCAATCCTCCCACCCACATGGAGATCGCCATCATGCTCAATCTCAGCCGAGAAACGGTCACGCGCGTCTTCCAGACCTTGCAGCAGGAAGGCGTGGTACAGCGCGACGGTGCCGCGCGCCTGCTGATCCCTTCGCTGGCCCTGCTGAAGAGCTACGTGGAGGGCAGCAAGGAGCTTTGACCGTGGCGCGGTGCCGACCAATGGGATGTAGGTGTGACCACCGCCTTCGGCTACAATCCACCCGGAATTGACCGCTCCCGATTGAAAGGCGCCCGAATGCCACCATAAACACGGCACGACGGGTAGCGCGCCACAAGGCAAAAACAGAGCGCGGTATGGCGGGCTCTGCGCCACAGAGCTCCGCGGGAACTTCGCCTGGGGTTCCATCGGCGGTCACACCACTCCCCACGCGCTCTACGCTCGCAGCCCATGCAGCCGGCGCACACAAAGGCCAGTGATGAAGAACTTCAATTATCCGAAACCACCGAGGGAACTGCTGGATGCGCTGCAGGCGATCCGGCAGCACTTCATCTACGCCGGCGCCTTCAGTGCAGCGATCAATATTCTGCAACTTGCGCCGATCCTATACATGATGCAGGTCTACGATCGTGTATTAGCCAGCGGCAGCTACTCCACCCTGCTGTATCTCACGCTGCTGGTACTGTTCCTGCTGGTGGCTACCGGTGCATTCGAGTGGGTGCGCTCCTATCTGCTGGTGTTCGCCAGCAACAAGATCGAGCGCTCCCTGCGTGAGCGCGTGTTCAACGCAACCTTCAAGACGGCGCTGCAGTCAACACAGGGCAAGGGCAACGCTCAGGCCATCAACGACCTCACCAGTCTCCGGCAGTTTCTCACCGGCAACGGTATTTTTGCCTTTTTCGACGTGCCGTGGTTTCCCATCTACCTGGCAGTGATGTTCATGTTCCATTACAGCTACGGGCTGATGACGATCTTCGCCGCCATCGTGATGGCCGGTCTGGCCTACGTAACCGACATCAGCACCACCGGTCGCCTCAAGGATGCCAACGTCGAGATGGCGAAGGCCAACGCTCACTTGGTCAATAGCCTGCGCAATGCCGAGGTCATCGAGGCGATGGGCATGACTTCGGCGATTCGCCGCCGCCAACAGCAGTACAGCGAGGAAGTTCTCCGCCAGCAGGCCGAGGCCAGCAAGATGGCCGGCTTCCTCACATCGATGTCGAAGACCTTCCGACAGGTGGTGCAGTCGCTCATCCTGGGACTGGGCGCCTGGCTGGCGCTCAACCAGGAGGTGACCGGCGGCGCGATGGTGGCGGGCTCCTTGCTGCTTGGTCGTGCGCTGGCCCCGATCGATATGCTGGTGGGCACGTGGAAATCATTCTCGGTCGCCCGCGCCCAGTACGAGCGCCTCTGCGCGCTGCTCGAACAGGTACCAGCCACCAATGAGCGGCTACAACTGCCGGCCCCGCTCGGACACCTGTCGGTAGAGCAAATCTATGTGACGCCGCCGGGTGCGCGAGTGCCGGTGCTGCGCGGCATCAACTTCCAGCTCGCCGCCGGTGAAGTGCTGGGCGTGATCGGCCCGAGCGCCTCCGGCAAATCCACGCTGGCGCGCGCCATCCTCGGCGTATGGCCGTCGGCCAGCGGCAAAGTGCGGCTGGACGGCGCCGACATCACCCTCTGGAACCGCCAGGACCTGGGTCCCTACATCGGATACCTGCCGCAGGACATCGAACTCTTCGACGGGACGATCGCCGACAACATCTGCCGCTTCGGCGAGCGCGATGCCGAAAAAATCGTGGCGGCCGCGCAGATGTCCGGCGTGCATGACCTGATCCTGCGCCAACCGGAGGGCTACGATACGGTGATCGGCGGCAGCGGCGGCGTGCTGTCCGGTGGGCAGCGCCAGCGCATCGGGCTGGCGCGAGCGATCTATGGCGAGCCACGCCTGCTGGTGCTGGACGAGCCGAACTCGAACCTCGACGATCAGGGCGAACGTGAACTGGTGCTGGCCATTCAGCGCATCAAGGCGGCCGGCTGTACGGTGGTGATCGTGAGCCATCGCACCATGATTCTCGGTACGGTCGACAAGGTGCTGGTGCTTAAAGATGGCGCCATGCTGGGCTTTGGCCCGCGCGAGCAGGTACTGAGCCAGCTGGCCCAACCTGCCCCCAAACTCGGGTCGGCGGCATGAACGGGCATCAAAACATCTCCCCTCTCGGATATCAGGAATAAGGCCGTGGCAGACAATTCAGGCGTGGTGTTCGGCAAGGAGCCGGTGCCGAACACGGCAGGGGGCGCACTGGCGCGCCTGGAAGACGTACTGGTCGTACGCGAACGCGCATCGAGCGATGAAAGCAATATCGATGCACCGAAGCGTATCGGCTTGCTCGTGGCAGGGCTGGTGTTCGGCGTGTTCGGCCTGTGGGCCGTGCTGGCGCCCATCGACAGCGCAGCCCACGCCGTGGGCCAGGTCACAGTCAAGTCGTTCAAGAAGCCCATCCAGCACCTGGAAGGCGGTATCGTCAAGGTGGTGCATGTGAGCGATGGCGACAAGGTGCAGCCCAACGATGTCTTGCTGGAAATGGACAATACGCAGTCGCTCAGCCAGCTCGACACGCTCCGCGGCATGCTGAAAGCGCAGCTTGCGCTGGAGGCCCGCTTGCTGGCCGCGCGCGATGGCAAGACCACGGTGGAAGCACCTGCGGGCCTCGATCTGTCCGACCCGGTAGCTGCCGCCGAAATGGCTGCGCAGCAGCGCATATTCCTGGCCAACAAAACCACCAACGAGGGCGAGATCTCCGTGCTCGAACAGCGCATCGGTCAGCTCGAATCGCGCGTGGAGGGATTGCAGGCCGTACGCGAAAGCAAACTGGCACTGGCTGCGTCCTACAGCGACGAAGTGCAGGACTTCCGCCAGTTGCTCGACGAGGGCTTCGCGGAAAAATCCCGCCTGCGCGAACTCGAGCGCAGCCTGACCCTGACCAATGGCGATGCCGCTGATCTGGCCGCTACCATCGCGTCCACGCAAATCCAGATCGGGGAAACCCGATTGCAGATCCTGCAATTGAAAAACCGCCTGCAGTCCGATGTGGTGGAGGAGCTCGCGGACGTCCAGTCCCGCCTGCAGGAATACCGCGAGCGCATCACTGCGCTGTCCGACGTAGTGAGCCGCACGGAAGTCCGCACACCGGAGGCCGGCATCGTCAATGGCCTCACGGTGCATACGCCGGGGAGCGTGCTGCCACCCGGTACCATCATTGCCGAGATCGTGCCGGAGAGCGACGAGCTGATCATTGAAGCGAAGATCTCACCGATGGACATCGACCGCGTGGCAGTCGGCCAAGAGGCATCCGTCCGCATGACCGCCATGAATAGCCGCACGGTACCGGTGCTGTACGGTACGGTGACCACGGTCTCGGCCGATATCCTCACCGATTCGCAGGGTACCCAGTTCTACCTGGCACGCCTGGCGTTGAAGCCTGAATCCCTCACGGAACTGAACGGACAGGAGCTCGTGCCCGGCATGCCGGCCGAGGTGTTCATCACCACCGGGGCGCGTACCTTCATCCAGTATCTGCTGAAGCCGCTTTCCGATTCCGTTGCCCGCAGCTTCCGGGAAGACTGACCATGAAACTGCATGCTCTGGTGCTGACGCTTGGTCTTGTGGCCAGTGCGACTGCCTCCGCGCAGGACCCTCAGCCCGCGGGGACCACGCTGGAAGACTTCTTTACCGCTGCCATCAACTACAGCCCGCTGCTGCAAGCAGCGCGGGAGCGCTGGAAGATCGGCGAGGCGCGCATCGATGCTGCCACCGGCCAGCTGCTGCCGCAGGTGAGCGCCACGGCCAACATCTCCGACAACAGCCGTACGGCAAACGCCAGGCGGCAGGAGTTCACTGGTGAACGCTATGCCGTGCAGCTGAGCCAGGTGTTGTTCAGCTGGCAGGCATTCGAAGCGCGCCGGCAGGCTACGCTGCTGGAAGGCCAAAACGAAGCCGAGTACTACGCCCAGCTGGCCGAACTGCTCACGGCCGTAGCCGACGACTACCTGACAGCACTGCAGGCCGAAGACGCGCTGCGCTCGATCAATTCCGAACTGGAAGCCACCCGCAATCAGGTCAACCAGATCCAGCAGCTCTTCAATCTGCAGCTCGCCAGGATCACCGACCTCTACGACGGCCAGGCGCGCGCCGCTGCCGTGGAAACCCGGCGCGTCGATGCTGAAAGCGTGCTGACCATCGAGCGCGCCAACCTGCAGGCCAGCAGCGGCATCGCCGTGGGCGGGCTCAGCCGCCTGCCCGATGAAGTCACGGTTACCCCGCTCGAGGGCAGTCTGGAGGAATGGCTGACGCGCGCGGGCGACAACAACAAGCGCATCGAGGCCCGGGACTATGCGCTGCGCGCCGCCGACCGCGCCATATCGCAGCAGCGCGGCGCCTACCTGCCGCGCGTTTCGCTGGTGGTACAGCACTCCACCACCAACACCGGCTTCGACAACTTTCCGCTCGACCGCGCCGACATCAACTACATCGGCGTGGATGTTTCCATGCCGATCTTTGCCGGCGGCAGCAACCGCGCGCAGGTGCGTGCCGCCGAAAGCCAGCGCAACATCGCCGAGAGCGAGCTGCGCCTGACCAGCCTGGAAGTGCAGGATCGCGCCCGGACTGCGTACTTCCAGATCAAGGCCGGGGAATCGCGCATCCAGGCCGCACAATTGCTGGCTGAGTCCACCGCCACCGCCTACGCCGCCATGCAGCGCGGCTACGAACTCGGCACAGTGACCAGCGTGGATGTACTCAATGCCCTGCGCGACCAGTTCGGCGCCCAGCGCGACCTGCAGAAGGCCCGCTACGACCTCATGCGCTGGACACTGGTGCTGTACCGGGAAGCCGGCACGCTCAGCGCCGACGACATGCAGCGCATGAGCGAGCAGCTCAACGCCCCGCCAGCGGGGCCCTGAAAGCGACCTGACGCCACCGCCAAGCCCGTCTGTCGGCAACGTCTCGACGGCGGGAGTCTCGCCCGGAGCGCCAACGTCGCGCCCCCGCCTTCACGGCGCCAGCATGCCGGCCACCCGGTGCTGGATCCACGCCGACAGTGACTCATGCAGCTCGGCCGCGCTGAAGCGGTAGAAGGTCTCTGCCCACTCCACCTGCGGGCCGAGTGTCAGCGTGCGCAGCTTGTTCAGCGCCTGCACGATGTCGAGATAGTTGTTTTCCTGCAGCTGGCTGCCGTAGGCGCGCAGCGCCGCCAGCTTGCCCGGCATCTGGGCACTGATGTCCACCAGCAGGTTGGCCGGGCTCTGGCCGGTGATTTCGTAGGCGATGCCGACCGGGGCGCGGCTGCCGAGCCGCTGCAGCACCTGCCAGGCCAGCAGCGCCGCGCGCCGATGATCCGGGTGCATCTCCCAGACGCCGGGAAAGAACAGCGCCGCTGGTTGCAGCGTTTCCACCAGCGCCAGCAGCTGCGCCACCACGGGCTCGCCCAGCCCCAGCGCGCGGTCCGGCTGCCCCAGGAATTGCAGGCCACTGAGGCCGAGCAGGTCGGCAGCGACCCGGGTTTCCCGCTGCCGCAGGGCCACGATGTCGGGCGAGGCGCCGCCGAGCGCGCCGTCGGTCATGATCAGCACGTGGGTGGCGATGCTCGCCGCACGCGCCTTGAGCAGGCTGCCGCCCATACCGAAGCTTTCGTCGTCGGGGTGCGGGGCCAGCACCAGCCACGGGCCTTCTGCGTGGGGCAGCGGCGTGGGCACGAAGGGGCAGAGTTCGGGTTCCTGCATCATGGCCGCGGGCTCAAAGGTAGTCGGTGTCGCCGGCAAACAGGCACCAGCGGTCCTGCAGGGTGGCCGGGTCGGGGCCCGGCGCCCAGATGTTGGAGGGCGTGACGATGGGCAGCGCGGCAAGCCGCAGGCCGGCCGCCGCCAGCGGCGCCGTGTAGGCGCTGCTGAGCCAGGCCACCAGCGGCGCGTCGTGCTGCTGCCAGGCGCGCTGCGCGGCCAACCGTAGCACGTCGGCCAGCCGGGTCTGGTCGCAAACGGCATCGAGCACGAACACGCGCTGCGGCTCCACCTTTACTGCCAGCACCGCCAGCGCCGTGCCCAGCCCGCGCCTTCGCAGCAGCCACAGTTCGTAGCGCTGCTCCGGGTGCTGCAGGTAGCGCTGCTGCAACCGCTCGGCGTCCTTGCGGATGACGATGGCCTGCGGCAGCGAGGCCGCCATGGCCTGCCACAGCCGGTCGAGCGTGGCGCGCTCGCGCGCGAAATCGCCGGGCGCCAGCGTGCTCCAGCGGTACAGCAGGTCGCGCAAGTGGCGGTGTGGCGCGTCCACCGTAACTTCAGTCATGTCACCCACCTTGGCGTAGAGCTTGAGGTGACGGGCCAGCGCCAGATGCCGGTCGCTCGGAAAACCGAAGCCGATCTCGTAGGGATTGCCGTAGCCTAGGTAGCGCTCGAGGAATTTGCTGGTCGCGAGGAAGAACGGGCTCTGCGTGCGCACGCCGTGGCGCACCGGGGGAGTGACCATCACGTCCACGATCTGCACGGCGCGCGATGGTGTGCCGCACCACAGTATGTCCATGCCTACGCCGCCGTAGTGCGCCACCAGCTCGTCGCCCTGCCAAACGCCCATGCCGTGGCCGCGGCCGGGTCGGTATTTCCAGTGCCAGAAGGTTTCGCTCATGGGTTTGCCGAAGACGCGCTCGAACAGCGCGCGCATCTCGGCGGCGTTGCCGGCGTTCACCTCGGCCACGCGGTAGAGGGGGGCTTCGCCAGTGCCGGTGTCGTCGGTCATGGCGCTGCGCTCACTCGGCCAGCAGCCCGGCCGGCAGCGGGCCGGCGCCGTGCCAGCTCACGCCGATCCAGCTCAGCGCACTGGGCAGCAGTGCCGTGAACCCGCAGGCTTCGAGGTCGGCGCGGGTCCAGTGCGAGCGGTGGTTTTCCAGCGGATTGGCTTCCACTTCCTGGGCGATGAAGTCCTTGGGCGTACTCACCACCACGGCCCCCCGGCACACGCGCTGGCATTCGCGCAGGAAGCGTTCGCCGTCGGCCTTGTGGAAATGCTCCACGATGTCGATGGCGAGCACGAGGTCGTAGGTGGCGGCCGGCAGCAGGCGCAGCTGCTCAAGGGCGTCGCCCAGCAGCAGGGAGGTGTAGGCGTAGTGGTGCACGGGCGTGAGGTACTCCCGGCAACCCTCGATGCCGTCGATGCGCACCTGCCACTGGTCGCGCGGGCGCTGCCAGCCTACGCTGCCCTGCACTTCGAACAGGTGCGTGTGCTCGAGGTTGGTCCGCAGCAGGAAGCCGTACTGGCCCATGCCGGTGCCGACATCCAGCACGGCCTTGGGCTGCAGGCGCTCGGCGAAGCCGATGAGGGTGCTGAGCTGGGAGCTGTAGCTGAAGGGCATGGGGATCCTGCATCGGCAACGGAAAGGCGGCGCGCAGAGCACGCCAAAAACACGGTGCGCCCGCACTGGGGCGCGATGTTACGAGGTCCGGCCGGGCTTGCCCACTGCGGCCCGCGCGGCGCACCGGTCGGCCGCTAGCGGCTCCACTGCAGCACGCTGCCGTCGGGCGGCAGCGTCAGCAGCGGGGTGCTGCTCACCCGGCCGTCTTCGGCGAGGTGGCGTACCCGCAGCGGCAGCGGCGCGCGCAGCGTGGTGCGCAAGCCGGACTCGGCGGGCGGCAGGGGGAGGCGACCAAGTCCCTGCAGCAGCACCTGCCACTGCCCGCTCGTGGCGGGCCCGAACTGCCAGCTCAGCAGGCCATCGCGATTCTGCAGCGTCACGCGCAGTGGCGTGCTGTCGTCGCGCCGGGCGCGGGCCGCCGCCTGCCGCGCCGGCACGCTGGCCGACACGTCGGCCATGCAGTGGCAGGTGGCCTCGTAGCGGTACAGCGGCAGCGTGGTGGGTAGCTCGTCTTCGTCGAACACCAGCGCGGGCAGCGGGCCGCCGTGGGCGAGCTGCTTGAGCGTGGCGAGTCCCTGCAGCTGCCAGAAGGTGGCGGCCAGTGCGGCGTCGGGCTCCAGCGCCACGCCGCTGCCCTGCTGCCAGGCGAAGCGCAGCTGCAGGTCGGCGGCCTGCTGGCCGGCATCGTCGGCCCGGCTGGCGCTGCGCTGCGCCAGCGTGAGTAGCAGGAGCAGGCCGGCGGCGGCGGTCCACA
>CANGUU010000006.1 GCA_947457195.1 Gammaproteobacteria bacterium | reverse complement strand
TCGAAAACTCTTTCCGCAACGTATTGCACGAATGACTGCAGGACCGCCTTAGCGGCTTGCTGCTTGTTTACCTACAAGACCCGGTACGCCCTGCCTTACCTTTACTCTACCGGGAAAACTGTAACCGACCCCGATCAATTCCACCATGTCAGCCGCGCGGTAACCACCACCGGGCTGGGAACCACCCAATGGCCATCGCATTCAACTCGTCACAACAGCCCGGTCAGCGACGCCACTGGACTGAGTGTCCAAGGTGGCACGCACAGGTAGCAGTTGACATCACGTAGACAACGGGATCAGGAAATAATTCCCCTACGCTGGCAAAGAAGTCAGTCTGGCTCGAGAAGATGCCTGATTTTGCTGTCGATATGCTCCCTAGCCCGAAATATCCTGGATCGGACGGTTCCGACAGGGCAACCCATGATCTCAGTGATCTCCTCATAACTCAGCCCTCCGAATTCCCTAAGACTGAAGGCCGTGCGCAGATCCTCCGGTAACTCCGCGATGGCTTGGTCAATGGCGGCTTTGAGCTCTGCGGTCCGCTGCTGTGCCTCGGGATCCTCGTGATCCGCGAGCGCCAATTGCGCCTCCACCTGTTCTTCGTCATCAACATCGAGATCGGTATCGGGAGGGCGACGTCCACGGGACGACAGGTAGTTGTTGGCCGTGTTGATCGCGATGCGGTAGAGCCACGTATAAAATGCACTCTCGCCACGGAAACTGCCGAGCGCCCGGTAGGCCTTGATGAAGGTTTCCTGAGCCAAATCCTCCGCTTCGTGGGGATCTCGCACCAGGCGCCCAATCATCGCCAACAACCGGTGCTGATACCGCAATACCAACACATCGAAGGCCGCCATCTCGCCATGGAAGACGCGCTCCACCAACTGCTCATCGGTTTCATTGCTGCTCCCCTTCGCCAACTGCCAGACTCCTGCCGCTCCCAGTAATGCTTGCCAAGTCCCTCGTGCGACCGCTCGGTCCGACTTTCAAGCAACGTACGGATTGTAACCGAGCCTGTACAATTGAGTGCTTGCATTCGAGGAACCTCCATGACCGCTCTTCCGGCAACTGACATCTGCGACGTTCTCGTCATCGGCGGGGGCGCAGCAGGATTGACGCTCGCCCTGCGCTTGGCCGAACACGCAACGGTCACGGTGCTTTCCAAAAGTTCTCTCAAGCAGGGCTCGACTTACTATGCTCAGGGGGGCATCGCGGCCGTACTGGACTCTGAGGACAGTGAACTGGCACACGTCGAAGACACGTTACGGGCTGGGGGAGGACTCTGCCACCGCGACATCGTTGAATTCACCGTGAGGCGGGCACATGAGTGTGTGGAGTGGCTGGTGGCGCAGGGCGTGGCGTTCTCGCGCGACGAACACAAGACAGCGAGTACCGTACCCGGCAACTATCACCTGTCACAGGAGGGTGGCCACAGCCATCGACGCGTCATCCATGCCGCGGATGCCACGGGCAAGGCGGTATTTGAAACACTGGTGGAACGGGCACTCGCCCACCGCAACATCCGCTTTACCACCAATTGTGTTGCCGTGGATTTGCTCACCTCGGCCAAGCTCGATCTGGGCGGCAATCGCTGTCTAGGCGCCTACGTGTTACAGGAGGATACCGGTCATGTTGCAACCCTGGCCGCGCGCTTTACCGTGTTGGCTACGGGCGGGGCCAGCAAAGTCTACTTGTATACCAGCAACCCGGATGGCGCCTGCGGCGATGGGATTGCCATGGCCTGGCGTGCTGGCTGCCGGGTAGCCAACATGGAGTTCAATCAATTCCATCCGACCTGTCTTTACCACCCGCAGGATCGCAACTTCCTGATTACCGAGGCCCTGCGCGGCGAGGGCGCTCTGCTGAAACTGCCAGATGGCACACGCTTCATGCCGTCATACCATCCTCTGGCAGAACTGGCGCCCCGCGATATCGTTGCGAGGGCCATCGATGCCGAGATGAAGAAAACAGGGTGTGACTGTGTTTTTCTCGATATCTCCCATCAGAAACCTGAGTTCATCAAAACCCACTTTCCTACCATTCATGCCCGCTGCCTCAGTCTGGGTCTGGACATTTGCCGGCAAGCGATCCCCGTAGTTCCGGCTGCACACTATAGCTGTGGCGGAGTCGTCGTGAATCGCGATGGCCTGACAGACGTGGACAATCTCTACGCGATAGGGGAAACCAGCTTCACCGGACTGCATGGTGCCAATCGTATGGCCAGCAACTCCCTGCTGGAGTGCTTTGTATTTGCGTTTTCGGCCAGCGAACACATCCTATCCAGACTGTCCTCGACGCCGGTGTCAGCCAATCTTCCCCATTGGGACGAAAGTCAGGTCACCGATTCTGATGAGGATATCGTGATTGCCCACAACTGGGATGAAATCCGCCGCTTCATGTGGGATTACGTCGGCATCGTACGCACCACCAAGCGACTGCATCGCGCAAAACACCGGATTCAATTGCTCAGGCAAGAGATACAGGAGTACTACAGTAACCACCGGGTCACTACGCCGCTGCTCGAGTTGCGTAACCTCGCCGTGGTCGCCGAGTTGATCATCGACTCTGCGCTGCAACGAAAGGAGAGCCGAGGCCTGCACTACTGCCTGGACTACCCGAGTCTGTTGGACACTGCAGAAGATACGGTCTTGTCGCCAGTGAATGTCGCCACTCAGCCACGTATGCCATGAGCCCTGAGTACGAGCTCGACGCTGGCCTGCAAGTTTTCCGTGGGTGCAACGGCGCGCCGGGTCAACCACAGGAAGAGATCCTGATCCTCCTCGGCGAGCAGATCACGGTACAGCCGCAAGTCAGCCTCCGGCGCTGACTGCAGGCACTTGTCAACGAAGGAGCCCAGGATGATATCGACTTCCCACATGCCTCGCCTGCTGTGCCAGGCCAAGCGTTTCAGGTCTTCCGGAGTAAATGGCACGGTGGGTCTCTCTGTGGCAACCAGAACATCTTGCCTGTAATTTTGCGCGTAAACATCGATTCGGGGAATTGAATTCGCATGCCTGCTCTTCCTGATCGGCCAGCACTGTTCGACGTTGTCCTGGCAGAAGGTTCCGACTGTTTCCGCTTGCTGCAGGGTCAGCTCACTTGCGATATCGCGTCGTTGAGTTCCGGGGGGCTGCAGTTTGGAGCCGCCTGCAATACCAAAGGGCGGGTCATTGCAGCGTTCATCGTCATGCGGATAAACGAGAGCTACTCTTTTGTCTGCGCAGCGGGCGTTGGACAACTTCTGCTCGACACCCTCAAAAGGTTTCTGCCCTTCTACAAGGGCTGCTCGCTGCGCTTGCAGGAGGCTCCCCACGCAGCCTGGGGCGTGGTGGGGGATAGATTGCACGGCGAATTCCTCGAGGCCGTTGGCGAGGATCCGGCCGAAGCATGCTGTGTCACCTTGGACTCCGGCTGGCTTGCTCGACTTCCCGGTCGACAGGAGCGCGGTCTGCGGTTCGACAGTCGGGGCGAATACGCAGTCACCACTGTTCCTTGCAACCAGGCCACCTGGGATGCTTTGGGGATGCTGGATGGTCACTTCCCCTTTACCCGTGAAGACAGCCTCCTTTTCACTCCTCAGGAGCTTCATTTCGACCGTAACGGCTACGTGAGCTTTACCAAGGGCTGTTACACCGGGCAAGAAATTGTGGCGCGCATGCACTACCGGGGAAAACCCAAGAGGGAGCTGGTTCTCGTGCAAGGGTTGGCAGAAGCTGGTCTTGAAGCAGCAACCGGACAACACCTCTTCTACAGAGATGGCTCCGCAGCTGGCAGTTTGCTGCGCTGGCGCCTATCGGAAGCGGGGGGCATCGGGCTTGCCGAGGTGGGCGTGGACCGAGCAGGACCGATTGCGGAACTTTTTGACGAGAGGCAGCGCTGTCTTGCGGTCCACCCCTTTGGGGCGCAGAACTCAACGGAGGCAAAGAACTTGCTGACTTGAGCTCGCTGTAGCACTGTGTTTGTGTCAAAAAAAAGCCTTGCATCGCAAGGCTTTGAAGACTTTCGGGACTTTCGATATTTCAATAATGGTCGGAGTGGCGGGATTTGAACCCACGACCACCACACCCCCAGTGTGGTGCGCTACCAAGCTGCGCTACACTCCGAATTCTGTTCAGGCGAGATGTGACAACGCCTCCTCTACTTCCTCGATCAGCTCACGAAGTTGTTGCATTTCAATACCAGCCCCCCCCTGCCCACGCGGCAGCGCCAAAGGCACTTCCATCGCGCTCGCAGCCGCACCGCTCACACTGCTACCAGCGGTCAGGTTTGCCATGCGCTGCCTTGCACCACCGATCGTAAAGCCCTGTTCATACAGGAGAGCTCTGATCTGACGAATAAGAATCACGTCTTGTCGCTGGTAGTAGCGGCGGTTTCCGCGACGCTTTACGGGCTTTAGTTGGGAAAATTCTTGCTCCCAGTACCGCAGCACATGTGGCTTGACCTCACACAGCTCACTGACTTCACCAATGGTGAAGTAGCGCTTGGCCGGTATCTCCGGCAACTCGGCGTTATGACTTGGTTCCAACATAACTTTCAACTTTAGCCTTGAGTTTCTGTCCGGGCCGGAACGTCACCACGCGACGTGCCCGAATCGGAATCTCTTCGCCCGTCTTTGGATTTCTTCCCGGACGTTGGCGCTTGTCCCGAAGATCGAAATTGCCAAAGCCGGAAAGCTTTACTTGCTGGTTGTTTTCCAACGCCTTGCGGACTTCCTCGAAGAACTGCTCAACCAGTTCTTTGGCTTCCCGTTTGTTCAGACCCATTTCGTCGAACAGCCGCTCCGCCATCTCAGCCTTGGTCAAGGCAATGTTGAGTGAGTCTGTCATGGAAGCTGCCAGCGCGTTACCTTAATTCCGCATTAAATTCTGCTTGTAGAGCCTTGATACAGCTATCAATTATTGCTGCTATGTCTTGGTCCACAAGGGTGCGGGAAGGATGCTGAAAGATCAAGCCCAGCGCAATACTTTTTTTCCCCTTATCGATGTGCTGTCCTTGGTAGACATCAAACACAATGATGTCCTGCAATGCCTCCCCGCCGCAGGAACGCAAAGAGTTGACGACATCCTTGGCAGCGACCTGCTCGGCCAGTACAAGCGCGAGATCGCGTCTCACAGCCGGAAACCGGGAAAGCTCTCGGACTACAGGAATTTCCTGACCACTCGCAGTACCGAAATCCAACTCGGCCACATAAACTTTTCCGGGAATATCGAGCGCTTGCATTAGTGCTGGATGGAGCGCACCACAGAGACCGATTTCCGTGCCATCCAGAAGCAACCTGGCTGTTTGCCCCGGGTGCAGCGCGGGATGTTCGGCGCGCGTAAAGCTGACTCGCAATCCGCAAGACTCAAGCCCCAACAGCGCTTCAAGGTCCCCCTTGAGATCAAAGAAATCGACACCTTGTAGCGGGGCACCCCATTGCTCGGGCTTACTGCTACCCCAAAACAAACACCCCACCTTAAGAGACTGCTGTAATTTATTGTTTTTATTCAAAAATGTAAGCCCGGTTTCGAACAATTTCATGCGATCCTGCTGCCGATGCTGATTGTGCTTCAATACGGTCACCAGTCCTGGCCAGAGTGTAGTGCGCATCACCGACATATCCTGGGAAATCGGGTTGACCAAGACGAGCGCCTTGGCACCAGCCCCCAAGGCCTCTTCCAACGCGGGATCCACGAAGCTGAAAGTCACGACCTCCTGGTAGCCAAGCCCGATGAGCTTGCGCCTGAAATCCCTTAGCGTACGTTTTTGCTCGGCGCGAGGACTCAGCGCTAATCTGGCAGTCGGTACGCGCACAGGTAAGTTGTCATAGCCTCTCACTCTGGCCAACTCCTCGATGAGATCCGCTTCGATACTCAAGTCAAAGCGCCAGGAGGGAGGCTCAATCATCCAGCCCCCTCGTTCCCGACTGGCAATCCGCATTCCCAAGCTGGTCAAGATTGTTTCCACCTCGTTGGCTGCAAAGTCACAACCAATCAGAGTGGTGATGCGCTCGGTTCGGAGTCTGATGGGGGTCTGTGAGGGAACGACACCCTCCGCGACAGTCACTGGTCCCGGCTCCCCACCAACGATCTCCAGCAGCAACTCAGTGGCTCGCTCCATCGCCAGCGCCGGCAAGTCAAAATCGACTCCTCGCTCGTAGCGATAACCCGCATCGGTTTGGAGACCATGGCGACGGGCGCGCCCTGCGATGGCAAGCGGCTCAAAAAAAGCACTTTCTAGAAAGAGATCGGTAGTTTTCGGACTGACAGCGCTATGCTTGCCGCCCATGATGCCCGCCATGGCCAAGGCGCGCTTGGAATCGGCAATCAACAGCGTGTCCCCCTCCAGAGTGACTTCTCGACCATCCAGCAGCGCGAGCGACTCTCCGGGCCGCGCCAACCGGACCTCGATGCCACCTTCGAGCTTGTTGAGATCGAATGCATGCATTGGCTGCCCCAGTTCCAGCAGCACATAATTCGTGACATCGACGACCGGGTCGATGCTGCGAAGACCGCTGCGTCTGAGCTTTTCCTGCATCCACAGCGGAGTCTCACTTGAGGTACTGATATTGCGGATGACCCGCCCGAGATAGCGAGGACAAGCCGCTGGGGCACTGAGGGTGACTGCCCGCTCCTCGCCAATGACTGCCGTTACCGGTACTACCACCGGTGCCGCTACCGGCCTTCGTGTAAGCACACCAACTTCACGGGCCAAGCCACGAATGCTAAGACAATCGCCGCGGTTGGGCGTGAGATTGATCTCGATGCTGAGATCGTCGAGGTTCAGATACTGACGAATGTCCGCTCCCGCCCGAGCGCCAGCATCAAGCTCGAGCAGGCCCTCCGAGTTGTCTGCCAAACCCAACTCAGCGGCGCTGCACAACATGCCGTTAGACTCGACACCACGAAGTTTTGCACGCTTGATGGTCAATTCTGTGCTCAACCGCGCGCCCACCTTGGCAAACGGTACTCTTAATCCGGTACGCACATTAGGCGCTCCACAGACGACCTGATAGGTTTCGGCACCATCAGTCACGCTGCAGACACGCAATTTGTCGGCATCGGGGTGCTTGTCGACCCCAGTGACGTAGCCCACCACCACACCGGTAAATTGGGCGGCGACCGGGCTCGACCCCTCGATTTCAAGTCCTGCCATGGTCAACTGCTTCTGCAGCGAAGCAGAATCAATACCGGGATCAACCCATTCGCGGAGCCAGTGCTCACTGAATTTCATGGTGTGACTCGTAAATTTACCGGAATTGTCTGAGCAGGCGCATGTCATTGTCGAACAGCAGCCGCAGGTCCTTGATGTTGTAACGGAGCATGGTCAGGCGATCTACGCCCATACCAAACGCGAGTCCGGTGTAACGCTCGGCATCGAGCCCGGACATCGTCAACACTTTGGGATGCACCATGCCGCAACCCATGATTTCCAGCCACCCGGTCTGTTTGCAGACTCGACAACCGGCGCCGTGACAGGCGACACACTGCACATCCACCTCGGCAGAGGGCTCCGTGAATGGGAAGTATGAAGGACGGAAGCGAACCTGCAATTCCGCTTCGAAGAAGGCCTGCAGGAACTGTGCAATCAATCCTTTCAGGTCGGCAAAGCTTACTTTTTCATCAATCAGCAGACCCTCGACCTGATGAAACATCGGCGTATGGGTCATGTCGGAATCACAGCGGTAAACCCGTCCCGGACAGATTATGCGTATCGGGGGCTTGGTCGTCTCCATCGTCCGGACCTGGACGGTGGAGGTATGGGTGCGCAGCAAGGTATTTGCATCGAAGTAAAACGTGTCATGCATTGCCCGCGCCGGATGGTGGGCTGGGATATTGAGCGCACCGAAATTATGGTAGTCATCCTCTACCTCGGGGCCCTCCACCACCTCAAAACCCGCCCGGGTGAAGATGTCCTCAATGCGCTCGATCGTTCGTGTAACCGGGTGCAAACCTCCAAGGCCGATGGTACGTCCTGGCAGGCTCACGTCGATCGACTCCGACGCCAGTTGCCGCTCCGCCTCGGCGCGCTCGAGCGCCTCTTTCCTCCGGGTGATGCTTTCCTGGACTTGGACCTTGCTCGCATTTATCAATGCCCCGGCAACAGGTCGTTGCTCCGGGGGCAAGGATCCAAGCGCCTTCAACTGCTCGGTCAATAGCCCTTTCTTGCCGAGGTATTGAACGCGCAGCTGCTCCAAGTCTTCGATGGCACTGCATGAAGATATTGAAGCAAGCGCCTGATTTGTAAGCGACTCCAGCGAGCTCATGGCAGCAACTCCGGACGGCGGCAAGCACCGCCGCCCGGCGTTTGGCTAGAGGCCCAAAGCCGATCTGGCCTTGGCCACGATGGCGGCAAAGGCGTCTTTGTCATGTACGGCAAGATCAGCCAGCACACGACGATCCACCTCAATGCTAGCGCGCTTCAGTCCTGCGATAAGGCGGCTGTAGCTGAGATTGTGGACACGTGCCTGAGCATTGATTCGGGCTATCCACAAGGCGCGAAACACCCGCTTCTTGTTCTTGCGATCCCGATAAGCGTATTGGCCTGCCTTCGTCACGGCCTGCTTGGCAACACGGAAGATACTGCGACGGAAGTTGTAGTAACCCTTCGCCTGTTGAAGAACTTTCTTGTGACGACGTCGTGCGGTGACGCCGCGTTTTACACGTGCCATGGATTCTTACCTCGATTGGGAATCAGACTTGCTCAATTCTCACGAAACATACGTTTGACGCGGGCGACATCCGACTGGTGAACAGCCGATGTGCCACGCAGCTGTCGCTTACGTTTCGTGGTCATCTTGGTGAGAATATGGCTCTTGAAAGCGCTTTTCCGCTTGAAACCGGAGCCGGTTTTCTTGATGCGCTTGGACGCACCGCTGTGGACTTTCATCTTCGGCATGACTGTACTCCGCATTAAGGCTGCACACTACGGAGCGCAACCTTGAGTTTATGATGGAAGCAGTACACTGCACCCTGCTCTTCGCGACATTGATGAGTCGCGAAGCGCAGGGCGAAGCCCCTACTTCTTCTTTTTACCGGGGGCAATGACCATAGTCAGTTGGCGTCCTTCCATCTTCGCCTCCTGCTCGACCGTTCCGAACTCTGCCAAGTCATTTTTCAGACGCAACATCATATCGGCCCCGATTTCCTGATGAGCCATTTCTCGGCCGCGGTAACGCATGGTTACCTTGGCTTTGTCGCCATCAGTGAGGAAACGGATCAGGTTGCGTAGTTTTACCTGATAGTCTCCTTCCTCCGTCCCTGGACGAAACTTCATCTCCTTGATTTCAACTACTTTTTGCTTCTTGCGATTGGCAGCGCGCTGCTTCTTCAACTCGAAAACGTGCTTGCCATAGTCCATTACCTTGCAAACTACCGGGTTGGCCTCTGGCGAGATCATTACCAAGTCCAACTTGACGGCTCGCGCAGCCTCCAGGGCCTCTCGCAAGCTGACGATCCCTTGCTGCCGACCGTCATCAAGGATCAATCTCACTGGATCAACGTCTATCTCGTCATTGATCGGCGAGCGCTTGCTCTTGTCGTTTTCTCGTTTGTTAATGGCCTTAACCTCAGCAGATCGGTGATAAACCTAGTTAATCGTGGAGATTTCAGCCAGCCTGAACCCGACCGAGGGTGGCTGCATCCTTCGAAAGGAGTTGAATCACCGCATCAATGGGCATAACGCCCCAATCTTTGCCGGTACGGTCTCTCACCGAGATCGTGCCAGCCTCCACTTCCTTGTCACCCGCCACCAGCAAGTACGGAACTCGCTGAATCGTGTGCTCGCGGATCTTAAAACCTATCTTCTCGTTTCTCAAGTCCACTTCACAGCGGAAGCCATTGTTTTGCAAGGATTTAGCAACATCCGCACAGTAAGCACTCTGCTTATCGGTAATGTTGAGGACCACGACCTGCAACGGCGCCAACCAGGTTGGAAACGAGCCCTCGTAGTGTTCGATCAGGATGCCGATGAACCGCTCGAAAGAACCAAAAATGGCCCGGTGCAACATCACCGGCACCCTTCGTGAATTATCCTCGGCAACATACTCGGCGCCCAAGCGACCTGGCATGGAAAAGTCCACCTGAATCGTGCCGCATTGGCGAGGACGCCCCATGCAGTCCTTGAGGGTAAACTCGATTTTTGGGCCGTAGAACGCGCCTTCTCCAGGCTGCAGATCCCAAGGCCGGCCAGTGGCGTTGAGGGCCGTTTCCAGCGCCTGTTCTGCTTCATCCCAAATCTCGTCAGCACCCACCCGGTTCACGGGGCGAGTCGAAAGCTTGAGTGCCACTTCGGTAAAACCAAAATCGTTGTACACCCTTTCCACGAGCTTGATGAAGTTGGAAACCTCGACCTGTATGTCCTCCGGTGCACAAAAAATATGGGCATCGTCCTGAGTGAAGGAACGCACGCGCATGAGTCCGTGCATGCTGCCGGAAGGCTCGTAGCGATGACAGGCTCCGAACTCAGCCAAACGCAAAGGCAGGTCCCTATAGCTTTTCAAGCCTTGATTGAACACCTGCACATGGCAAGGGCAATTCATTGGCTTGATAGCGTACATGCGGTTGTCGGACTCGACACTGAACATCTCGTCCTTGAACTTCTGCGCATGTCCCGACTTTTCCCACAAGCTGTAATCGACCAACTGAGGAGTATTGATCTCCTTGTAGCCGTTTTCCTTCCAAAGATCCTGCATGTAGCGCCTGATGATCTGGTAGATGGTCCATCCATTCGGATGCCAGAAAACCATCCCGGGCGCCTCTTCCTGCAGGTGGAAGAGATCGAGTTTCTTGCCAATCTTGCGATGATCGCGTCGCTCGGCTTCTTCAAGCAGGTGCAAATAGGCTTTCAAGGCCTTCTGGTCACCCCAGGCAGTACCATAAATGCGTTGCAACATGGCATTGCGGGAATCGCCGCGCCAGTACGCTCCCGCGACCGACATCAACTTGAAAGCCTTGATGTGAGAGGTGGCCGGCACATGAGGACCACGGCAGAGATCGATGAAATCGCCTTGACGATAGAAAGAAAGCGCCTGGTCCGCGGGAATACTCTCCAGTATCTCGACTTTATAGTGTTCACCCATGGATTCGAACAAGGCCACGGCCTCGCTGCGACTCATGAGAGAGCGCTCCACTCGTATGTCAGATGCAGCCAGTCGTTCCATTTCCCTTTCGATGCTGGCCAGATCTTCCGGAGTGAAGGGCCGTGAAAAGGCAAAATCGTAGTAGAACCCGTTCTCGATGACGGGACCGATGGTCACCTGCACATCGGGAAACAGATTCTTGACCGCATTCGCCATCAGATGGGCACAGGAGTGCCGGATGACGTCGAGTCCTTCAGCGTCCCGCCCTGTAATGATGCTCAGATTTGCATCGCTGCCGATGGTGTGGGAAGTATCCACCAGTACGCCATCCACCCGCGCTGCGAGTGCCGCCTTGGCCAAACCTGCACCAATCGACTCAGCGACCTGCATGACAGTCACGGCATCAGCGAATCCGCGGACGCTACCATCTGGCAAAGTGATGTTGATCATGTCTATCGAATCAAAGAGTGGTAGGCACGACCAGATTCGAACTGGTGACCTCTACCATGTCAAGGTAGCGCTCTAACCAACTGAGCTACGCGCCTGCGTTTTAGTTCGCCGTCTCGAGGGACTCGACTTCGCTGAAGGCTCCGTTGCAGAGTGCAACCAGATGAGCGAGATCCCGAACTGCAGAAGGTCGCGGATTATAGAGACGGGCCGACAAAACTACAACACGATCCTCCCAATCTCTGGGTGATGACCAATGTACTCACTGGGCAGCCAACAGCCTGTTCTGTAGTTCTGCCAATTCGTCGCGGACCACGGCTGCCGCTTCGAATTCGAGATTTCGCGCCAATTCATGCATCCGAGCTTCGAGTTCACGAATGCGCTCCGACAGCTCGCGAGGATCTCGTAACGGAGCGCCGGAGACTGCGGTCGGTCCACGTGCACGTTTGCCGGCGCGACCGGATTCCTTGCCCACAGTGGACCCAGTATCCAGTACGTCAGCTACCTGCTTGCTGATCCCCTTGGGTTGGATCCCGTGCAAACAATTGAAGTCTGTCTGTACTTGTCGCCGCTCCAGAGTTGTCGCGATCGCCCGCTGCATGGAATCGGTCAGTCGGTCGGCATACAAGATTGCCTTACCATTGATATTGCGAGCAGCACGACCAATGGTCTGGATCAATGAACGCTCGGAACGCAGGAAACCCTCCTTGTCGGCATCCATTATGGCGACGAGCGAGACCTCAGGGATGTCCAACCCCTCACGCAAAAGGTTGATGCCGACGAGAACATCGAAAATACCGAGCCTGAGGTCGCGGATTATCTCAACTCGCTCGACGGTTTCGATGTCAGAGTGCAGGTAGCGGACCTTGATGCCGCTGTCGGCAAGATAGTCGGTCAGGTCTTCTGCCATTCGCTTGGTCAACACGGTAACGAGAATACGTTCTCCTACCGCAATTCTCTTCTTCGCTTCGGAAAGCAGATCATCAACCTGATTCAACGCCGGCCTTACTTCTGGCTCCGGGTCGATCAAGCCAGTCGGGCGCACCACCTGCTTCACCAATTGACCCTGTTTCTGTTCTTCATAGGGTCCAGGCGTGGCCGACACAAAGATGAGCTGCGGGGCCAGCTCCTCCCATTCCTCGAACCTTAATGGTCGATTATCCAGCGCAGAGGGAAGACGAAAGCCGTACTGCACCAGTGTTTCCTTGCGTGAACGATCTCCCTTGAACATGGCACCGATCTGCGGCACCGCCACATGGGATTCATCGAGCACCACAAAGGCATCGAGCGGCAGATAATCGAACAGTGTAGGGGGAGGCTGCCCTGCACCTCTTCCAGACAGAAATCGAGAGTAGTTTTCGATGCCGGTGCAATAACCCAGCTCCTGAATCATCTCGAGGTCGAACTGTGTTCTCTGCTGCAGTCGCTGGGCCTCGACCAATTGGTTGTTGGCCTGCAGCACGGCTAACCGCTCCTGCAATTCCTCTTTGATTTGGTCCACGGCCTTCAGCACACGCTCGCGTGGGGTGACGTAATGCGACTTGGGGAAAATGGTCAACTCGCGCTCCCGCGCGATGACCTCACCCGTCAGAGGATCGAAGCGACTCAAATTCTCGATCTCATCGTCAAATAACTCAACCCGAATGGCTGCCATATCGGATTCGGCAGGGAAGATATCGATTACATCTCCTCTCACACGGTAGTGAGTACGATGCAAATCAAGATCGTTGCGGGCGTACTGGAGTTCGGCAAGTTTCTTCAATAGAAACCGCTGCTCCATCCTTGCACCAACCTTCAGTGGCAGCACCATGTTGAGGTAAGCCGCAGGGTCTCCGAGACCGTAGATGCAGGACACGGTGGCGACCACGATGACATCCGCGCGCTCCAGTAGCGACTTTGTCGCTGACAAGCGCATCTGCTCAATATGCTCATTGATGCTGGCGTCCTTCTCGATATAAGAGTCGGAGGAAGGTACATAGGCCTCGGGCTGGTAGTAGTCGTAGTAGGAAACAAAATATTCAACGGCATTGTCTGGAAAGAACGCCTTGAGTTCGCCATACAACTGGGCGGCAAGCGTTTTATTTGGCGCCATGACCAGTGCCGGTCGCTGGACCGCGGCGATCACATTGGCAATCGTGAAAGTCTTACCGGACCCAGTGACTCCCAGCAAAGTCTGGGCGGCCAATCCCGATTGCAAACCATCGACCAGCTTGCCGATCGCCTGTGGTTGATCACCAGCTGGTGCGAAGGATGAGTACAACTTGAACTGACGAGCCATCGAGTATCAACACCGGGTTTTTCACGGGAAATTGTAGCCGACCAACACACACAAAGCCGGGTGCAAGAAAGTCATTTGGCTTTGTTGACCTCCCCTCCAATTGTCATTACCATCCGCCGCCTGAGATTGATGCACCCTCTCGCAATACTGCCCAATAGCTCAATGGTAGAGTAGGTGACTGTTAATCACTTGGTTCCTGGTTCGAGCCCAGGTTGGGCAGCCAATCTCAGTCCGCATGTCCTCGGGTGCTCGGCCGCTTACCAGACGCGGAGTACCCGTCAAAGCGTCAGTCTCAGGTCCACTCGTGGCTTTCACCTCCACCTCCACCTCCACCTCCACCTCCACCTCCACCTCCACCTCCACCTCCAGCCTTCAGCGTTTTTCTGATTTCTGCTGTCTGCTATTCACCTCTTGCTTTAGGCACTACTGCCAGCTTCAGCCCTTGCTACTGCTGCTTTTGCTGCGAGTTTCTGGACTCCTGCTGGTTCCTGCTCTCAGATGCTCGTCCCGCACTTGGACGAAAACATTTTGCAGCAATGTTGCTTGCCTAAAGAATTCATTGGAAAGAGTAATGCGAATCTGCACCCGGCTTGGCGACACACCACGATCACAACGATCGATGGATCATCGCGAGCGAACGCAGATTGCTCCGTAACTAGCCGCGCGCGAATGGCAGCACGTTGAGACGCGATGCCTCCGACGACAATGCAAAAGGCGGCACATCAAGAAGAGGATCGCTCGGAACTTCCTTCGAGACAAATCCTCCGATGGCATCGGCAAGCACTGCACGTATGGTGATTTGATCAAGGACTTCACAGGCCTGCTGAAGTTTTGCAAGCAGAGGCTCGAGTTCCTCGATGGTCAGAAAATCTTCTTCTGCTCTCATGATCTTGGGATGCTCGGTCCCCGTCACCTGCTCCCCGATCAGCAGTTCCTCGTAAAGCTTTTCGCCTGGCCGAAGTCCGGTGTATTCGATTGCGATGTCACCATTTGGCGTACGGTCATCCCTGACGACGAAACCCATCAGATGAATCATCTTGCGTGCAAGATCCACGATACGCACAGGCTCATTCATATCCAGTACGAACACGTCTCCGCCTGACGCCATGGAGCCTGCCTGAATTACCAACTGCGCCGCCTCCTGGACCGTCATGAAATAGCGGGTAACTTCGGAATGCGTTACCGTTATCGGGCCACCTTGGGCAATCTGCTTGCGGAACAGGGGCACTACAGATCCCGAAGACCCAAGCACATTGCCGAATCTCACCATGGCAAAGCGCGTTGACGGCTCCTTCACGGAGAGTGCCTGCAAAATCTGTTCGGCAAAGCGCTTGGTAGCACCCATCACGTTGGCTGGACGAACCGCTTTGTCTGTCGAAACGAAAACAAAATGTTGCACTTTGTGTCTGGCAGCAGCTCGGGCAAGGATCAGGGTTCCGAAAATGTTGTTCTGGACTCCCTCGACGATGTTCTTTTCTACCATTGGCACCTGTTTGTAGGCGGCAGCATGGTAGACAGTTCTAATCGAAAACTTCTTCAGCAAGCTGTCCACCAAAACGGCATTGCACACTGAGCCCAGCAACGCGAAGATCTTCGTGTCCTTGCCACTGTCCAGCGTACGCGATATCTCACGCAGCTCGTTTTCGATCGTGTAAAGGCCATACTCGGAGTTGTCCAGCAGGATGAGCTGGGCAGGCTGCAAGCGGATGATCTGCCGACAAAGCTCGGAGCCGATCGAACCGCCTGCTCCCGTAATGAGGACAGAGTTTCCTTCCACGCAGGCGCCCAGCAATTCAGGGTTGGGAGGCACAATGTCACGGCCAAGCAAGTCTTCGATGTCGATATCACGGATTTCATCCACCCGCACCTTGCCGGAGACGATATCGAAGAGATCCGGCACCGTACGCACATGGACAGGGTACTTCTCGAGATTATTGAGAATCTGCTTTCGCTCGGCGTGCGTCGCAGAGGGAATGGCCAACAGGATCTGGCGCACCGCGTAATTGGAGATCAACTCGCGGAGAGAAGCTGGCCCGTGCACCCGAACACCATGCACGCTGTTGCCGATGACTTCTTCGTTGTCGTCCACGAAGGCAACCGGCAAATACTGATCACCGTTGATGATGGCTGCCACCAACTGCATTCCAGAACTACCCGCACCGTAAATGATGACCGGTTCGCGGGGGCGAAAATTCTGCATCATGTTGCGCATGGTCACTTTGGCGACCATGCGCAAGCCGCCAATCATGAGCAAAGCCATCATCCAGAAGACGAGAATGGCGCGACCAGGGAAATTGAGGGCACCAGCCAAATAGATCGCGCAAGTTGCCACCAGCGTGCTGAGGGTGATGCCTTTCAGAATCACCTCTACTGCCTGCAGCCCCATGTACAAAAGAACGGTGCGGTAAAGTCCCGATGCGTGGAAGATGAAAACACTGCTGCCCGCACAGAGGAGGAAATAGACAAGGTAATCTGCAAACGCATTGACCTTGAAAAAGTCTGCATCGACCAGAATGACCGAGAGCCACAGAGCGACCACCACGCAGCAGCCGTCCACCAGCATCAAGAGCAGCTTCTTGAAAGTACGTGACAAATCCAATTTGCTTAATCTCATCATGGACTCAGTTATTGCCTACTTGCTGTTCGAGACAACACGTGGCACCTGGTCTTCAGCGGTCATTAGCCTGTTGCGCAACAGCCCAACAGCCAGGGCCAACGGAATCCAGGCGAGGAGGCCTAGCAGTGACGCCCATGCAGGATAGTTTTGAGCCAGCATCGCCAAGGGTGCCACCCACAGCCCATTTACCGCGAGGTACAGCAAACACACTCTGCCGTGACTTCCCCAGCGAGTCGCCAGCAACTGGTACAGATGCGTTCGATGGGGATGGTACCACAGCCCTCCGGCATGGATTCTGCCGAGTAAAGTGGCCGTGCTGTCGGCCGTGAATGCCGACAGCGAGATGAACAAACTCCAATACCCGAGCTGCTTGTCGCGCACCAGGAGCAAACCGAGGATTCCCACCAGATATCCAAGGAAATAGCTGCCAACATCCCCCATGAATAACCGGGCCGGGGGTCTGTTGAACAGCAGGAACACCGCTACGGCCAAGACCGCAGCCAGCAACAGATAACTACGTTGCCCCAAGGCAACTGCTAGCAGGCCCAGCAACAGGATGCAGAAGATGAATTCCGATGCTGCCAGCCCATCAATACCATCCATGAAATTGAAGGCGTTAACCAGCCACAACAGGGCAAGCCCCATGAGCAGCGAAAGTGCCCAACCCGACAGCAGAAGGCCTCCCCACAGTGGCAGTGGCGGAAGGGTATCCAGGAACGTCCAGAGACCCATCATGACGGCCATCTGGACCAAGAGCCTTCGCTTGAAGCTGAGATCGAGACGATCGTCGAGGAAGCCAAGCAGGGCGAGTGCCGCGCCACCAGACAGCAGCCATAACGTTTGAGCTGCCAAAATACCTTCGAGAAACAGCCAAACGGCGTAGGCGCCGAGCGCGATGACAAACCCGACGCCGCCGCTGGTCACGGTAGGGACGCGGTGCGAGCTTCGGTTGTTGGGCATATCGAGCAGCGTGCGTGCTCTTGCAAAAGACAGCCAGGCAGCCGTGATCAACGCGCAAAACAACGCGACCAGCAAGGCTTCCACAACTACCCGTGGCTCAATAATCTGCATCCCTAGGATTCAGGCATCAACCAACCTGGCCGCATTCTAACGAGCGCATGAGGGACGCGGATACCGCTTTCCGCCGATAAAACTTGTTGGGAAAGCGGCGATGCGGGAGGGAAGGCGCGCAAGGCGCCTTGCCTCGGGTGCGGGGACAGCGGGAAGACGACTATTCGAGCGTCATTTTTTCCTTGTTGGTAGTCAGAATCGACTCCCCTATGCCGTTGACATCCACCAATTGATCAATCGTGGTGAAGGGTCCGTTCTCCTCGCGATACTTCACGATGGCTCTGGCCTTGCTGGCTCCCACCCCAACCAACACGTCGGCCAGCGTTTCTGCATCCGCTTTGTTGATATTGACCCGCTTTTCCACCGCTTCGCTCGAAGCCGCCTGCGACTGCGCACCTGCAGCCAAGCTGGACAACAGCAGACCAGCACCAAAAAGCATGGCAAGGGTCTTGGCAAAGAAAGCATTCCTCAAGGGCATACATCCTCCATGAATATGAGGCAGCGGAATTGCTGCTTCCTCACCATAGCAGAGCTAAGCAATCGTGCCGCTGATTTCTGCCATGATCTCCCGCAGTTTGCCGGCAGGATCCTTTGCCTGCGTTACGGGCCGTCCGATGACGAGAAAACTACCTCCCCTGGCCAGAGCGCGTCCGGGTGTTTCGATTCGCTTCTGGTCTCCCGCAACGTCGCCCGCCGGACGGATACCTGGGGTCACCAAGAGGAACTGCTGCCCAAGGGCTGCCCGCAAAATCTCGATTTCCTGAGCGGAGCAGACTACGCCGTCCAGTCCGCAGTCATGGGTAAGGCGGGCAAGCCGCAGCACTTGTTCGGCCGGCGCTGCAGCGATACCCACTTCGCGCAAGTCGGTATCCGTCATGCTGGTGAGGACGGTGACGGCGATCAGGCGCGTGTCAGGAAAACCGAGCAAGGCCTCCTTTGCCGCAATCATCATGGCCTTGCCACCACTGGCATGTACATTGACCATCCAGACGCCCAAATCAGCGGCTGCCCGCACGGCACCAGCGACGGTGTTGGGGATGTCGTGGAACTTGAGATCGAGGAAGACTTCGAAGCCAGCATCAACGATACGGCGTACCAGTTCGGGACCACCGCGCGTAAACAGCTCCTTGCCCACCTTGACCCGACACAACTGCGGATCGAGGCGTGCGAGCATGGTGTGGGCCTGACTCAGATCAGGAAAGTCCAATGCAATGATCAGGGGTTTGGTGTCTCGCATGCTTCTGGGTGGCTCGTAGCGCAGGAGAGCGCAAAGGTGTGATCAGGAAGGTGTGGTCAAGTCGTCGTGATGGTAGCTCATGCGGTCGTCCAGCGGCTTGACCATGCCCCAGCGACTGCAGCCGGGGCAAAGCCAGTGCAGACTCTTGAGCTCGAAGCCACAGTTGCCACAACGATAATGGGGCAAGTTCTGCAGGTGCTGCTGCAGCAGCAGGGCGCCGAGCTCAAGCACGGCGGTTTGCATCTTTGACTCGCGCTTTGCGGCCAGAGCAAACGACTGCGAAAGCAAGGTCAGCGATGGCCTCGTGCGCAACTGAGCCAGCAAGAAGGCCAGTGCCTCGTCGTTGCCCTGCTGGCGGGCAATGCTGGCCATTTCCTGCATGACCTGACGGGCATCCTGCGGCGACGCGGCACCATCCCCCAATATCGCCGGGAGAGACCGGTCCAGCTCGCTTTTCTGCAGATTGTTGTGGAGTTCCTCGGCGGCCTCATGGGCAAATGCAGGATCGAACTGGCCCACCTTGAGCAAGGCCTTGACGGCCTCGCGCGGAACGCCAGCACGCGCCTCGAGCTGACCCTGCATCAAGTAGATTCGCACGTTGTGCCGGCAGGTCTGCATGGCCTTGCGAAGCTCCAGCCGGGCGAGTTCGAGATCACCGGCCCTCATGGCCAGCTCTGCGAGCTCGCAGTGGAAATGCGAAGCCTGCAACTGCAACTCCGGGTGAACTTCGGGACGGCAGATCCGCAGCAATTCGACATTGGCCGCCAGCGCCTTTTGCCATTCCTTCTCTTTCTGGAAGACACTGATGGCCAGACTGAGGGCCACTTCCCGCGTGGCAGGCGGGCTGTTGGTCAATTCCTCCAGCAAGCGTTCGGCGCGATCCAGCAGCCCTGCCGCAATGAAGCTTTTGACCAACTGGATCTTGATGTCGCACTGCTCACGGCCGGAAAAGGCCGGGTTGGCCAGGATCTGCTCGAAAAGTGCGATGGAGCGATCGAACTTGCCACGCCGGCGCAGCAAGGTTCCCAGCGCCAGATGCGTGGCCAGCGTAGCGGAGTTGACCTCCAGCGCCTCGATGAAGACGTCGATCGCGTCATCCGGCTCATCGTTTAAGAGATAGTTGAGCCCGACGAAATAATCCTGCTGTGGGCTGCGCTTGAGGCCGGGGAAACGCTGGAAGCGACTTCGATAACCGGTCAGCCATGCCAAGCCGATGGCAATCAGCACCGGCAGGAAAGTGAAAATGGATTGTGCGGGGTCCATTACGGCGTCCTTCAGGTCATGGACCAAGCCAGCCAAGAGGGAAGCGGGCAGACGACAGCCCCCACCCCCGGCTCACTGAATACTGGCGTTGACCCGGTCGCGAAGTTCCTTGCCGGGCTTGAAGTGGGGCACATATTTTCCGCTCAGCACCACCGGCTCACCGGTCTTTGGATTACGACCCGTACGAGGTTCCCGATAATGCAAGGAGAAACTGCCAAAACCACGAATCTCAATGCGGCCGCCCTCGGCCAGCACATCGGTCATGTAGTTAATGATGGCCTTGACGGCCAATTCGATATCCTTGGCTGACAACTGTGTATGACGCGCTGCGATTTGCTCGATCAGTTCTGATTTGGTCATAACGGTCCTGGAGAGTCCATCCAACGAAACCATGGCAGGGAACACCCGGCAGGAAACGCGGTTCCTGCCGGGTAACCGTCACTTATTCCCTGTTCATCTTGGCCTTGATGAGATCCCCCACGGTGGCAGGTGCCGCCGCGCTCATCTTGGTGTTGTGCTCCTTGACGGAGTCCTTCTCTTCCTCGATTTCCTTCGCCTTGATCGACAAACCGAGCACGCGGTTCTTACGATCGACGTTGGTGATCATCAGTTCGACCTTGTCGCCTGCGTTCAACACGGTGCGGGCATCTTCCACGCGGTCACGGCTGATTTCTGATGCTTTCAGTACCCCTTCCACACCCTCGGCCAGCGTAACGACCGCTTCCTTCGGCTCGACCGACTTCACGGTTCCGCGGACGATGCTGCCCTTCTCGTTCTGGCTGAGGTAATTCACGAAGGGATCACCGGACATCTGTTTGATGCCGAGCGATATGCGCTCACGCTCGGAATCGATCGAAAGAATGACCGTATCGATCTTGTCACCCTTGGTGAACTGGCGTACGGCCTGCTCGCCGGGCTCATCCCAGGAAATGTCGGAAAGATGAACCAGACCGTCGATGTCACCTTCCAGACCGATGAAGATACCGAAGTCTGTGATCGACTTGATGTTGCCTGCAATCCGATCACCCTTCTGGTACTTGGTCGCGAAGGCGTCCCAGGGGTTCTGCTTGCACTGCTTGATGCCAAGCGAAATGCGGCGACGTTCCTGATCGATGTCGAGAATCATTACCTCCACCTGATCACCCAGCTGGACGATCTTGGACGGATGGATGTTTTTGTTGGTCCAGTCCATCTCGGAGACGTGCACCAGACCTTCGACACCCTCTTCGAGCTCGGCGAAGCAGCCGTAGTCGGTCAGATTGGTAATAACGGCACGCACCTTCGTACCCTCCGGGTAGCGACGCTTGATTTCGACCCAGGGATCTTCACCCAACTGCTTGAGACCGAGCGACACTCGATTGCGCTCGCGGTCGAACTTGAGCACCTTGACTTCCACTTCTTCGCCCACTGCAACGATTTCGCTCGGATGCTTGATGCGTTTCCACGACATGTCGGTGATGTGGAGCAGGCCATCGATGCCACCGAGATCGACGAATGCACCGTAATCGGTGAGATTCTTGACCACACCCTTGATGGACTGGCCTTCCTGCAGGCGATTGAGCAAGGCATCACGCTCACCGGTGTTGACCGATTCGAGTACGGCCCGGCGCGAAACGACCACGTTGTTGCGCTTCTGATCGAGTTTGATGAGTTTGAACTCGAGGTCCTTGTTCATGAGGTGGTCGACATCCCGGATCGGGCGCGTATCCACCAAGGAGCCCGGCAAAAAGGCGCGGATAGTATTCACATCGACCGTGAAGCCACCTTTTACCTTGCCATTGATTACGCCGGTAACCGGGGTACCTTTCTCGAAGGCCTCTTCCAGCACAAGCCAGGTTTCGGCGCGCTTGGCTTTCTCGCGGGAGAGCTTGGTCTCTCCACTGCCGTCCTCGACGGCTTCCAGAGAGACCTTGACGCGGTCTCCGACCTGCAGGGTGAACTGCCCCTGATCATTGAAAAATTCTGATTTTGCGATGACGCCTTCGGACTTCAATCCGGCGTGTACGGTAACCCAGTCATGATCGATCCCGACCACGGTGCCGGTCACGATGGAGCCGGTCTTCATGTCGAGTTCGTTCAGACTCTCGGCAAAGAGTTCGGCGAAGCTTTCGCCTGCCTGGGAGGAGGTTGCAGTAGTGTTCATAGAGTTTCCTGTCGCCTGACGGCCACTGCCGCTCGGCGTATCCGCGTTCCAGCCGACACGGGGGGTTGGGTCATGGACCCCGATCAGGGCTGGCTGGCCGGGGGGGGGGTTGCACTGCTCTCGAGTGCCAGTGTGCGTGCCACGTGGGTTCTGACAGCAGTCAGGACCTGCAGCACAGACAGCGGAGCAGTGTCGATCAGCAGCGCGTCTCTTGCGGGCTTCAAGGGAGATACAGCACGAGTCGAATCTCGCTCGTCGCGCTCCTGAATGTCCCGAAAAAGGCTGGGCAGGCTAACACCAACATCCTTATCTTTCAACTGGTTATAGCGTCTTTGGGCCCTGACTTCAGCACTGGCGGTGAGAAAGATCTTGCAGCCGGCATCCGGAAAAACCACGGTACCCATATCACGGCCATCAGCCACCAGACCCGGGGGTTGGCGAAAGGCATGCTGCCGGGCAAGCAAGGCGTGACGGACCGCAGGGTTGGCTGCCACCTTGGACGCCAGCGCACCGGCCGCCTCGGTGCGTAGATCAGCGGATTTTTCGATGCCGTCAACGCAAATGGAGCCCCTGAAGCGCGTGCCGAACTGGATTTCGACTGCGGAAGCCAGTCGGCAGAGTCCGGCGGAATCATCCGCCGGAATCCCCCGCTGCTCGGCCTCGAGGCCGATGATGCGGTAGAGGGCCCCGCTGTCGAGCACGTGCCAGCCGAGCTCAGCCGCCAGCAAGTGCGCGATGGTGCCCTTGCCAGTCCCGCTCGGCCCGTCGATGGTTATGACCG
Source organism: Gammaproteobacteria bacterium (assembly GCA_947457195.1). Taxonomy (GTDB): domain Bacteria; phylum Pseudomonadota; class Gammaproteobacteria; order Pseudomonadales; family Pseudohongiellaceae; genus CAILUG01. Next base: position 67,112 of record CANGUU010000006.1, on the reverse strand, counting down.
GGATGGACTGCATGGTTAGCCGTGGGACGCCGCCAACGGGATGCCGCAGCGCTTTACCAGCTCGGCAAAACCTGGGAAGGAAGTCGCCACGTTGTTGCAATCGAGAATGGTCAGGGGTCCGCTGGCGCGCAGGGAGGCCATGGTGAACGCCATGGCGATGCGATGGTCGCCATGGCTGTCGATGCTGCCCGAGCCAAAGCGCCCTGTGGCCCCGAAACCCTCGATGACGATCCCATCCGGCTTGACCTCATGCGCCACCCCCAGTACGCCCAGTCCGTCTGCCATGGTCTGGATGCGGTCGCTTTCCTTGACCCGCAACTCCTCGGCCCCGGAAAGCGTGGTGACACCCTCGGCGCAGGCAGCGGCCACGAACAGCGCCGGGAACTCGTCGATGGCGAGCGGTACCTGATCTTCGGGAATGGCGATGCCGCGCAGGTCGGCGTACCGAACCCGCAAATCGGCTACCGGTTCGCCGCCAGCGATGTACTGGCGCAGTACCTGAATGTCTGCCCCCATGCCCTGCAGAATGTTGATGACTCCGATGCGCGTAGGATTGAGACCGACGTGACGCAGGGTGAGATCGGCACCCGGACAGATACTGGCACCAACCAGGAAGAAGGCTGCAGACGAGATGTCAGCCGGAACGTCCACCGTGCTGGCACGCAGGGTGCCACCGCCACGCACGCGGACAATGTTACCCTCCACTACGACGGGATAGCCGAAGCCCTGCAACATACGCTCCGTATGGTCACGGCAGGGTGCCGGCTCGACCAGCGTCGTTTCACCCTCCGCGTACAAGGCTGCCAGCATCAGACAGGACTTCACCTGAGCACTTGCCATCGGCATGCGGTACTCGATGGCTCTCAACTTTGCCGGCTCAATGCGAATGGGGCACAGACCGCCCGGCTGCAGGGTCAGGTTCGCCCCCATCCTTGCGAGTGGTTCGGCCACCCGCTTCATCGGCCGCTTCGACAACGAACTGTCGCCCGTGAGGACGCTGCCGAAGGCCTGTCCGGACAGCAAGCCCGCCAGTAGCCGCATGGAGGTGCCGGAATTGCCAAGATAGAGGGGCTGGGCCGGCGCCCGCAGACCGTGCATTCCGACACCCCGGATGACCACGCGACCGCTGTCGGGCCGCTCGATGTGCACGCCCATGTCGCGGAATGCCTGCAGGGTACAGAGGCTGTCCTCTCCTTCCAGGAAACCGTCCACCTGTGTCACACCATCGGCCAGCGAGCCCAGCATGATCGCGCGATGGGAGATGGACTTGTCGCCCGGTACGCGTACATCGCCCTGCAGGCTGCCACCGGGCGCGACGCGATAGACGAGATCATGCTGTTCCTGTGTCGAGTCGGACGTTGCCATGTTTCACTCCGAAGGCTTGGCCGGCTGGCCGCGATTGAAGGCCAGAAAGATTTCACGTGACTGGTTGGCGCGGCCGAAGAGTTCCAGCAGCGCTCCGCCGTCGCGCGCCAGCAGCAGGTCCCGCAGGCGGGTCAGCTCGCGCTGGTACTCCTCCAGAATGCCGATGATCGCCTCGGCATTGCTCACGCAAATGTCTCGCCACATCACGGGGTCACTCGAGGCGATCCGGGTGAAATCGCGGAACCCGCCCGCGGCATAACGGAATATTTCCTCGCGCGTCCCCTGCTGCGACAGCGTATCCACCAGCGCGAAGGCCAGCAGGTGGGGAAGATGGCTGGTGGCTGCCAGCACCTGATCGTGATGGACGACATCCATCGTGAGCACTTCTGCGCCGACCAGCGCCCACAGGGCACGCACGACCGCTACCGCCTGCGGATCGCTGTCCGACTGGGGCGTGAGAATGACCTTGCGACCTCGGTACAGGTCACTTCGTGCCGCGCCGTAACCGCTCTGCTCTGAGCCGGCAATGGGATGGCCCGGAATAAAACGGGGGGGCAGTCGACCAAACACGCGCTGGGCAGCCTCGACGATGGCGCCCTTGACGCTGGCCACGTCCGTGATCACCGTGTTCGGCGCCAGGAAAGGTGCCAACTCGCGCAATTGCCCCTCGATACTCAGCACCGGAGTGGCCAGCACGATCAGGTCGGCATCGCGACATGTCGAGCCCGGGTCGTGACTCCATTCATCGAGCGTCCCGTCGGCTCGTGCCTGCTCAAGTACGGGGGTGCTGCGGTCCATGGCATGGATCTTCGCCGCGGGCTCGGCGGCTCGAAGCGCCCGGGCCAACGAACCGCCGATCAACCCGAGTCCGATCACCACGATCTTCCTGCCGGCCAACGAGGCGCTCATGGGATCGGCGCCTGCGGATAGGAACCCAGCCACTTGACCTCCAGCTTCAACTGGCGGAGGGAATCCAGGGTGGCCACGATGGCGGCATCGGCGACATGGCCCTCGAAATCCACGAAAAAAGAGTAAGACCACGCTGCCTTGCGGGACGGACGGGTCTCCAATTTGGTCAGACTGATGCCATGGCGATAAAACGGTTCGAGTGCGTGGAAAAGCGTACCGGGCTCGTCGGGCGCCGAGATCAGCAGCGAGGTGCGGTCTCGACCGGTCGGCGCACCCATGCAGCCGGCTCCGAGGACGATGAAGCGGGTCGTGTTGTCGACCGTGTCCTCGATCGACCGGGCGAGTATCTCCAGTCCGTACAAATCTGCCGCCACCGCGCCGGCAATGGCTGCCGTGCCGTCGTTATGGGCGGTTGGTAGTGCCACCAGCCGGGCGGCCTCGGCATTGCTGCTGACCGGCACACGCTCCGCCTGGGGGAAGGCGCGGGCAAGATAATCGCGGCACTGACCGAGCGACTGCGGGTGGGAGAGGATGCGCCGGACTTGTTCACCCGGCAGACCTCGCGGAACGAGGAGACAGTGATGAATGCGCAGCAGGCGCTCGGCGCAAATCTGCAGGGGCGAAAATGCCAAGGCATCCAGCGTTGCTGTGACCGAGCCCTCGGCGGAATTTTCGAGCGGCACTACCCCGAAACGCGCCCGCCCCTGCTCCACGGCGGCAAACACATCGCGGATCTCCGCCTGTGGTCGCCACACGGCGGCGGTCCCGAAGTGAAGCCGGGCGGCCTCGTGGGTGTAGGTACCGGCAGGCCCCAGAAAGGCGACTCCGGCTGCACCCTCAGACGGGTTCGCCACGGTCACTGTCCTGCTGGCCCTGCTCGCCATCGTTAACGGCCGCTTCCGAGGGATCCCCATCGGCGACAGCGACCGCGGGCTCGAGGGCACCACGCACGGTCGGGCGCAGCGTTTCGCTGTCTTCAGGTTCTGTGACGCGAACCACTCCCGCCAACCGTTCCTCGTCCTTGAGACGAATGAGACGGACTCCCTGCGTGTTGCGACCCTGGGATGACACTTCGTCCACGCGGGTGCGCACCAGCGTGCCCTTGTCGCTGATCAGCATGATTTCGTCGCCATCGAACACCTGGATCGCACCCACGATGGCGCCGTTGCGTTCGCTGGTCTGCATGCCGATCACACCCTGGCCACCACGACCATGCGTGGGGAACTCGTCGACAGGGGTCCGTTTGCCGTAGCCGTTTTCGCTGGCGGCCAGGATCTGCCCCCCCTGCTGCGGAATGATCATGTCCACCATGCGATGGTGCTCTGGCAGACGGATACCGCGAACGCCACGTGCGCTACGCCCCATCGGCCTGACGTCGGCCTCATTGAAGCGAATGGCCTTGCCGCTGCTGCTGTACAGGACGATGTCGCTGTTGCCGTCGGTGATGGCGGTCTTGACCAGCGTGTCGCCCGGGTCGAGCTCCAAAGCTCGCAGCCCGACCGTCCGCTGGTTGGCGAACGCGTTGAGATCGGTCTTTTTCACGGTCCCGTTCGCGGTTGCCATGAAGATGAATTTGTTCTCGCTGTACTCGCGCACGGGCAGCAGGCTGGTGATTTTTTCGCCTTCCGTGAGCTGCAGGATATTTACGATGGGCTTGCCTCGCGAGGTCCGACTTGCCACGGGGATCATGTACACCTTCAACCAATACACCTTGCCGAGGTTGGTGAAGCACAGCAGCGTGTCATGGGAACTGGCCACCAGCAGGTGCTCGACGTAGTCCTCATCCTTCACGGTGGCGGCTGCCTTGCCCATGCCGCCACGCCGCTGCGCCTCGTAATCGGTGAGTGGCTGCGTCTTGGCATAGCCGCTCTTGGAAATAGTGACGACGCGCTCCTCCTGGGGTATCAGATCCTCGGTGGTGAGATCCTGATGCGAAGCGATGATTTCGGTGCGACGGTCATCCCCATAGGCTTCATTTACTTCGTCGAGTTCCTCGCGAATCACTTCCATCAGACGGACCGGACTCGCGAGAATATGCAGATAAGCCGCTATCTGCTTCAGCAATTCCTGGTAATCAGCAAGCAGCTTTTCATGCTCGAGGCCGGTAAGACGGTGCAGGCGCAGGTCGAGTATGGCCTGGGCCTGCTCAGGCGACAGACGATAAACCTCGCCGTGCAGACCGTACTCGGCCGGCAGGTCCAGGGGACGGCACGCCTCCGGTGGTGAATCTCCGAGCAGCTTCAACACCCCACCGGCATGCCAACCCTGCGCCATCAGCTTTTCCTTGGCATCGGCGGCGCTTGGCGACGTCTTGATCAGTTCTATCACCGTATCGATGTTGGCGAGTGCCACAGCAAGTCCTTCCAGCACATGCCCGCGCTCGCGGGCCTTGCGCAGCAGGAACACGGTACGACGTGTGACCACTTCACGCCGGTGATCGATGAAGGCTTCAAGCATCTGCTTCAGGGTCAGCAGACGCGGCTGGCCATCCAGTAGGGCCACCATGTTGATACCGAATACCACCTGCATCTGCGTCTGTGCATACAGGTTGTTGAGCACCACGTCGGCCGACTCTCCCTTGCGGAGCTCGATGACGATACGCATGCCGTCCTTGTCGGACTCGTCACGCAACTCGGTGATGCCTTCGACGAGCTTTTCCTTGACGAGCTCGGCGATACGCTCGATCAGACGCGCCTTGTTGACCTGGTAGGGAATCTCGTGGACGACGATGGTTTCCTTGCCGCTCTTGCCATCGGTCTCGATGCGGGTCCGGGCACGGATGTGGATCTTGCCCCGCCCGGTGCGGTAGGCCTGCACGATACCCGCACGACCATTGATGATGGCTGCGGTGGGAAAGTCCGGCCCCTGCACCTGCTCCATGAGGGCATCGATGCTGATCGAAGGGTCGTCCATGAGCGCCCGACAGGCACCGACGATTTCGCGCAAGTTGTGCGGAGGAATGTTGGTGGCCATGCCAACGGCAATGCCGGACGAGCCGTTGATCAGCAGGTTGGGAACGCGTGTGGGGAAAACATCGGGAATCTGCTCGGTGCCGTCGTAGTTGGGCGAGAAATCCACCGTTTCCTTGTCGAGATCGGCCATCAACTCATGGGCCAACCGCTCCATGCGGATTTCCGTGTATCGCATGGCGGCCGCCGCGTCACCGTCGACGGAGCCGAAGTTGCCCTGTCCGTCCACCAGCGGGTAACGCAGCGAAAAATCCTGCGCCATGCGCACGATGGTTTCGTAAACCGCTGAATCCCCGTGGGGGTGGTATTTGCCGATTACATCGCCGACCACGCGGGCCGACTTCTTGTAGGCCTTGTTCCAGTCGTTGGACAGCTCGCTCATGGCGAACAGCACGCGGCGATGCACCGGCTTCAGACCGTCCCGTACGTCGGGCAGGGCGCGCCCCACGATCACGCTCATCGCGTAATCGAGGTAGGACTGCCGCATCTCGTGTTCGATGGTGATACTTTGGATGCTGCCGCCTATGCCGGGAGGGCTGGCGGAGCTGCTGCCGTGATCCTGATTTTCTGCCATGCGCGCTGCTGAGCTTCTGCTGTTTTTCGATGGATGGCAGACTGCGGTAAGTGCTTGCCCGCGCTACCAAAATCCCCCTGCTGGAACGAACAGGATTCTAGCATGCTGACACAGTGTCCCGGCAATGCATTTCAGGCTGCGGCAGGAGCGTTGTTGGCGGCGATTTTGCCAGCCTGGCAACTGCCGCGGTCAGGCCGGTCCCGCTATACTGCCAGCCCCTGCCTGCCGAAGTCCCTGCCGATGCTGGATCTCCTCAAACCGCTGTTGCACGTGGACAGTCTGCTGCACGTTCGCTGGCTGCTGCCGATGCAAGGACCTGCGTCGGCGCTTTCCCACCAGACGGTGGCCATAACAGACGGCATCATCGTCGATGTGGGTCCCAGCCAGGAGTTGATCGGTCGCTACATGGCGGGGCGCGAGTACACGCTCGACCGGCATGTGCTCATGCCTGGCCTCGTCAACGCGCACGGCCACGCACCGATGGCACTGTTGCGCGGCTTCGCCGACGATCTGCCGCTGCAACCCTGGCTGGAGCAGAAGATCTGGCCTGCCGAAGCAAAATGGCTTGGTGAAGGTTATGTGGCCGCGGGAGCACGTCTGGCGATTGCCGAAATGTTGCTGGGTGGAACCACGACTTTTTGCGACATGTACTTCCACCCGGAAGTGATTGCGGGAGTGGCCGCCGAGGAAGGCATACGCGCGCAACTGGCAGCGCCGATACTCGACTTTCCGACCGCCTTCGCCGGCTCAGCCGACGAGTACATTGCCAAAGCCACGCGGTTGGTGGACCAGTACCGCCACCATGACCGCATCAGTGTGGCCTTCGGCCCCCATGCACCCTACACGGTCAGCAACGAGCCGCTGCGCAAGATCGCCATGCTGGCCGAGGAGCTCGACATCAGCATCCACATGCACGTGCACGAGAACGCCCAGGAAATTACCGACGCTCGCCAGCGCGACGGACTGCGGCCTCTTCGGCGGCTCAAGCAACTGGAACTGCTTGGCCCGCGCATGCAGTGCGTACACATGACCCAATTGCTGGACGACGAGATCTCCCTGCTTGCGGAAAGCGGCGCGCACGTCGTGCATTGCCCCTCGTCCAACCTCAAACTGGCCAGCGGCTTCTGCCCGGTGTCCGATCTGCTCGCCGCGGGGGTCAACGTGGCCCTCGGGACGGACAGCTGCTCCAGCAACAACAGCCTCGACATGCTGGCCGAGCTGAAGCTGGCCGCGCTGCTCGCCAAAGGTCGCAGCGGGGACGCCGGCGCCCTGCCGGCCTGGCAGGCCCTGCAGATGGCGACCCGGCAGGGTGCACGTGCACTTGGTCTCGAGGATCGCATCGGCAGCATCGAAATTGGCAAGCAGGCCGATCTCGTTGCGCTGGACCTGCAGGAGCCGCGTACCCAGCCGATCTACGATGTGAACTCGACCGTCGCCTACAGCGCGGCGGCCAGTCAGGTCAGCCATGTCTGGGTGCAGGGGCAGCTGCTGGTGACTGACCATCAGCTCACACGGCTGGACCTCGAAGCGGCCTTGCAAGAAGCCAATCGCTGGGGTGCTGGTATCGCAGCAGGGAGCCTGATATGACCATGAAGCACGGCAACGTCGACGACAGCGAGATCGCCAAGTTCGAGAAGCTGGCCAGCCGCTGGTGGGACCGCAACAGCGAGTTCAAGCCGCTGCACGACATCAACCCCCTGCGTGCCGGCTTCATCGACAGCAAGGTGAACCTGGTGGGCAAGCGGGTGCTGGATGTGGGCTGCGGCGGCGGCATCCTGGCCGAGGCACTGGCCCGTCGCGGCGCCACGGTCACCGGCATCGACATGGGTGTTGCCCCGCTGGCCGTGGCTCGACTGCATCTGCTGGAAAGCAGACTCGCCATTGAGTATGAGCAAGCCGCTGCGGAAACGTTTGCCGAGCAGCATGCGGGCGAATTCGACGTGGTTACCTGCCTAGAAATGTTGGAGCACGTGCCGGACCCATCCGCGGTGGTTGCTGCATGTCGTCGGCTGCTGAGACCCGGGGGTGACCTGTTCGTCTCCACCATCAACCGCAACCCGAAGGCCTGGCTGTTTGCAGTGATCGGTGCCGAATACGTGCTGCGGCTGCTGCCGCGGGGCACCCATGACTACCGCAAGTTCATCAAGCCCTCAGAGCTGTGCGGCTGGGCGCGTCAACACGGATTCGAACTGGGTGAGCTCAAGGGCATGACTTATAACCCGTTCACCCGTGAATACCGGCTCGGCAGCGACGTCGACGTCAATTACCTCATCCACTTCCGCCTCCCCTGACCCGGAACGGCCACCATGCTGCACGCTGTGATTTTCGATCTGGATGGCACCCTGCTTGATACCGAACCGGATTTCACCGAGATCGTGAATGGCCAACTGCGACTGCATGGCCTGGCCGAGATCGCTGCGGCAGAGGTGCGCCGCCATGTCTCGGCCGGGGCAGCGGCGATCGTGCAGCAGGGCTTTGGTCTGGCGACCGATGATCTGCGCCTGCCCGCATTGCTCGACGATTTCCTTGGCAGCTACCAGAGGCAGATCGAGCGTAGCGCTGCGGCCCTGTTCGCTGATGTCGACCTGCTGCTGGCTACGCTGGTGGACCATGGCATCCGCTGGGGTGTCATGACCAACAAACACAGTCGCTTCAGCGCGCCCCTGCTGGCGAGATTCGAGACTTTCGCCAGTGCCGGCGCAGTGATCTGCCCGGACGACGTCGGTGCCGGCAAGCCGGATCCACGTGGCATCCTGCGGGTCTGCGAACTGTTGGGTGTGGAGGCAGGCCACTGCGTCTATGTTGGCGATCATCCGCGCGACATCGAAGCAGCGCGCAATGCCGGCATGCCGGGCATCGCCGTGCGCTGGGGCTATCTGCCGGCGGAGCCAGCCATCGGTGAATGGGGTGCAGAGGCCGTCGCGGACTCGCCACGCGCGCTGCTCGACTGGTGTCTGCAACGCAGGGGCCCACACGCATGAGCGGAGCCCTCAACTACGATCCGCCCGGCGATTTGCTGCGGGAAAAGATCATCCTGGTGACGGGAGCGGGGTCCGGCCTGGGGCGTGCTGCCGCTGTTGCCTATGCGCATCATGGGGCGACCGTCCTTCTGCTCGGTCGACGCGAGGAAGCACTCAACGACGTGTATGACGAAATAGAAAGGCGGCGGCTGCCGCAGCCGGCAGTTTTGTTGCTCGATCTGGCCACAGCCAACGACAACAGCTTCCAGGAACTGGCGGTGACTCTCCGGCAGGAGTTTGGCCGACTCGATGGCGTGCTGCACTCTGCTGCACTGGGGGCCCAGCCGCTGCCGCTGGAGCACCTGGCCATGGAAACCTGGGACCGCCTGCTGCGGGTGAATCTGACCGCCGGCTACGCGCTCACCCGGCATTGCCTTCCCCTGCTGCGCGCCGCCGCCCATGCCTCCGTGGTGTTCACGACCTGCGCGGCCGGACACGGTGTGCGCGCCTACCAGGGCGCCTATACGATCGCCAAGCACGGCGTGGAAAATCTGGTGACCTTGTTCCACCAGGAGCTGGCGAGCACCAGTCGCATTCGAGTCAACGCCCTGGACCCTGGTCCTTGCGCCACCAGTCTGCGGCGAGTCGCCTTTCCAGCGGAGGATCCGGCGAAACTGCGGCAGCCGGCACAGTTGATGGCCCCTTACCTGTACTTGATGGGGGATGACAGCCTCGGCGTCAGCGGGCAGCGACTGGATACCCGCCAGGAAACTTAACGTCGGCGCGGCGCCGCGCCCCAGGGCTTTTCAGTAGCGGCCGATTTTGCAGCCGCGCCGGTGCGCCGGCGATCGCGTGGCGGCGGTACAGCCTTGTCGCCGCGCTTCTTGGCAAGGTAGCGACCGCTGAACTGGGACGGCTTGCCCACCGGCTGCCAGCGCAGCCCTGCCAGCTGATACAGCGTTTTGGTTTCGCTGGACGGCAGTTCCACGTACTTGCCCATCTTCACGTAACTGGGCAGGCCTACGGAGCCATAGCGGACGCGCTTCAGGCGACTGACCTTGAGACCCTGGGATTCCCACAGTCGGCGGACTTCCCGGTTGCGACCCTCGGTGAGTACCACGTAGTACCACTGGTTGACTCCCTCGCCTCCACCATGGCGGATGCCATCGAAGCGGGCCACGCCATCGTCGAGCTCCACGCCTCGCTCAAGGTTTTCCAGCACAGCGGGGCTGACCTCCCCCATCACACGCACCAGGTACTCGCGCTGCACCTGCGCGGAAGGATGCATCAGCCGGTTGGCCAGCTCGCCATCGGTGGTGAACAGGAGCAAGCCCGTGGTGTTGATGTCGAGACGACCAATGGCGACCCAGCGTGCACTGCCGAGCGGCGGCAGATGGTCGAACACGGTAGGCCGTCCCTCGGGATCGTTGCGTGTGCAGATCTCGCCAAGCGGCTTGTTGTAGACCAGCACGGGATGCACCTGTGCCGACTGCTCATGGGAAGCCAGCTTCTTGCCATCAACGGTGATGCGGTCCTTGCTGCCGACACGATCACCAAGTTTCGCGGTCTCGCCGTTGACCTTCACGCGGCCGGCCGCTATCCACTCTTCCAGCTCGCGGCGCGAACCGAAACCGGCTCGCGCCAGCACTTTCTGTAATTTCTCATCCATCCTGTCGTCTCGTGGAAGCGTCGGCCAAGCCGGGTTCGGCGGCGGAGTCCTGTTCGGTGGGCAGGTCGGTTGCCACGGCAGCTTGCAGACCATCGGCACGAGCGGCTTCTGCCAGTCTGGCATCGACGTCGCCGAGAATCTCGCTGATCGGGCGCGTACCGATGGCGGCCGCAGCGGCCGCCTCTTCGTCGATGGCCGAATCGTCGGCGCCGGGATCGATCTGGGGAAACTCGATGATGCGACCGAGTGGCTTGTCTTCGTCCAAAGAAAGTTCCCGATTCACCGATTCGAGATCGCGGATCTCGGCCAGCGCAGGCAACTGCTCGAGCGAGGACAGCGCAAAGTAATCGAGAAACTGCCGGGTTGTGGCATACATGGCCGGACGACCGGGTACATCCCGGTAACCGACCACGCGAACCCATTCATGCTCCAGCAGGGTCTGCACGATCTGGGTGCTGACAGCCACCCCGCGGATCTTTTCGATGTCACCGCGGGTGATCGGCTGCCGGTAGGCGATGATCGAAAGGGTTTCCATGACAGCACGCGAATACTTTTGCGGCTTCTCCTCCCACAGGCGCCCGACCCATTCGCTGAGTTCCTGCCGCACCTGGAAGCGATACCCCGAGGCCACTTTCTTGAGCTCGAAGCCGCGCTCCGCCAAAGACTCACCGAGGGCGGCAAGCACTTCTTCCAGCCGACTCAGCTCGGGCTTTTCGCCGTCGAGGAAGAGTTCCTGCAGTTTTTCGAGCGGTACCGGCTTGGCGGCTGCCAGCAGGGCCCCCTCAAGGATGCGTTGCAATTTGGCTGACTCGATCATGCTGCCCTTGCCTTGATGTGGATGGGTCCGAAAGCTTCATTCTGCACCAGTTCCACCAGCGACTCCTTGATCAGCTCCATGACGGCGAGGAAGGTCACCACGACACCGAGACGTCCTTCGTCCTTCATGAGCAGCGAAACCAGCGGCGTGTAGTGCTCAGCGGAGACACGCAGCAGTATTTGCGACATGCGTTCACGCGTGGAAAGACTCTGGCGCTGTATGTGATGGCTTTCATTGAGATCGGCACGGCGCAGCACCTCCGCAAACGCCAGCAGTAACTCCTGCAGGTCGATCTCGGGCCGTGGCAGGGTGCGTTCGATCTGCGGGCTCTGCGCCGAGGCCTGCCACAGATCACGGTACAGCCGCGGCAAGGCATCCACCTTCTCCGCCACTTCGCGGTAACGCTCGTATTCCTGGAGTCGACGGATGAGCTGGGCGCGCGGATCTTCCTCCTCTTCGCCTTCCTCCTGCTGACGCGGCAGCAGCATACGGGACTTGATCTCCGCCAGCATGGCGGCCATCACCAGATACTCGGCCGCCAGCTCGAACTGCGAAGCTTCCATGAGCTCCACATAGGCGATGTACTGCTCGGTGATTTCGGCCACATTGATGTCAAGGATGTCGACGTTTTGCCGCTTGATCAGGTAAAGCAGCAAGTCCAAGGGACCTTCGAAGGCTTCGAGGAAAACCTCAAGCGCATCCGGGGGAATATAGAGATCCTTGGGCAGATCGGTGACAGCCTTGCCCGCCACGAAGGCAAACGGGAGTTCGCCCTGCTGAGCGCCCTCCTGCCGCGCACGCGCCAGCAGACTGTGTTGGGCGAGATCGCTGGCATGCTGTACGGCCTCGTTAGCCTCTGGCAAGGGCTGATCCGCGAGGGCGGAGACGCTGTTGTCGGATTCTGACATGGTCGGACTCAACGGTAGTTCAGGCCCATGGCCTGCCGGACATCCTGCAGGGTATCGCGGGCCGTATCGCGGGCCTTTTCGGAACCCTCGAGGATGATTGCCTTCACCATGTCCGGGTTTTCCTCGAAATGGCGGGCGCGCTCGCGAATCGGAGTCAGCTCCCGCACCACGGCATCGATGACCGGCTTCTTGCAGTCGAGGCAGCCGATGCCGGCGCTGCGGCAGGCCTGCCGAACAAAACCCTTCGTTTCGTCACTGGAAAAGATTTCGTGGAACTGCCATACCGGGCACTTGTCGGGATCACCGGGATCCGTCCTGCGGACCCGGGCCGGATCCGTCGGCATGGTGCGGATTTTCTTGCTGACCTCGTCGGCACTGTCACGCAGCGTGATGACGTTATCGTAGGACTTCGACATCTTGCGTCCATCGAGACCCGGCATGCGGGCAGCGGGTGTGAGCTTGGCAGCGGGCTCGGGCAGGATGATTTTTCCGCTGCCCTCGAGGTAGCCGTATAGCCGCTCGCGATCCCCGACCGTGATGTTCTGCTGCTCCATGAGCAGCGCCTGGGCTTTCTCCAGCGCCCCCTGATCGCCCTGCTCCTGGTACTTGCGCCGCAGTTCGTCGTAGAGCTTGCCCACCTTCTTGCCCATCTTGACGATGGCCGCCTTGACGCTGTCTTCGAAATCCGCCGATTTGCCGTAGAGATGGTTGAATCGACGCGCCAATTCCCGGGTCAACTCCACGTGGGCGACCTGATCCGCGCCCACCGGTACGAGGCCGGCGCGATAAATGAGGATGTCGGCGCTCTGCAGCAGGGGGTAACCGAGGAAACCGTAGGTGTTGAGGTCCTTTTCGGTGAGGTTTTCCTGCATGTCCTTGTAGCTCGGCACGCGCTCCAGCCAGCCGAGAGGGGTGATCATCGACAGCAGCAAGTGCAGCTCGGCATGCTCGGGTACCTGCGACTGCACGAACAAGGTCGCCGCCGTCGGTGAAACTCCGGCAGCCAGCCAGTCGATCACCATGTCCCAGACGTTGTCTTCGATGGTGTGGGGTGTCTCGTAATGGGTGGTGAGGGCATGCCAGTCGGCCACAAAGAAAAAACACTCGTACTCGTGCTGGAGCACTAGCCAGTTGTGGATCACGCCGTGCAGATGACCGAGGTGCAAACGCCCGGTGGGACGCATTCCGGACAGCACGCGTCGCTGCGAATCGATGGAACTCAAGACGGACTCCGAGGCTGGTCTTAGACGGTTGGTTTGCGGGTGGCGGCGGCCTGCGTGGAGGGGCAAGGGGCAGCGGCGGACCGACATGGGATTATGCCAGTTTCACCTGCCAAAGACAGCGCGCGGGAGCCGCTCAGCGGAACGGTGCGGGATCGCCCTTGCCCTCGCGCAGGATGATCGGGACGCCGGCTTCCAGATCCACCACCGTGGTTGCTTCAAGGCCGCAAAAGCCCGAATCGACCACCATATCGACCTGATGCCGCAGGCGAGCGACGATCTCATCGACGTCGAAAAGGGGTTCCTGCTCGCCCGGCAGCAGCAAACTGCTGCTCATGAGCGGAGCGTCCAGCTCGGTCAGCAGCGCGGCCACCACCGGATGATCCGGGACCCGGATACCAATGGTCTTGCGTTTCGGGTGCTGCAGCAGGCGCGGAACCTCGGCCGTTGCACGCAGGATGAAGGTGTACGGAGCCGGTGTGTGCGCCTTCAGCAGTCGGTAGGCAGCATTGTCCACGCGCGCGTAGGTGGCGATTTCGGACAGGTCGCGGCAGACCAGGGTGTAATTGTGTTTGTTGTCTATCTGGCGCAGGCGCGAAATGCGTTCCATGCCGGCCTTGTTGCCGACCGCACAACCGAGTGCGTAGGCCGAGTCGGTCGGGTACACGATGAGACCCCCGCCGCGCACACAATCGGCGACCTGACGGATCAGCCGCTGCTGCGGATTCACCGGATGTATGGCGAGAACCTGGGTCATCGACAGCGCTGCCACCGCCGATGGCGAGCCAGCTGCCCTGCGGGCAGCGGGCAGACCTTTCGGAGCAAATTGGCTACCATCACCGGCTCCTTCCGGATGCCTGCGCGATCATGAAAGCCTTCCTCGAATACATTCCTCTGCTCTTGTTCCTGTTGCTGTACAAGCTGGATCCGCGCGACGTATCGATTGCCGGCGGTTCGTTCAGCGTGGGCGGCATCTATAGCGCGACGGCTGTGCTCATGGCGAGCACGATAGTGGTCTATGGCTGGGCGTGGATCAAGGAAAAGACCCTGAGCCGAATGCAGTGGATCGTGGTGGGCGCCGTGTTGGTATTCGGCAGCTCCACGCTACTGTTTCGCTCCGAACAGATTCTCATGTGGAAGGCGCCGGTGGTGAACTGGATCATGGCGGCCATTTTCCTCGGCAGCGAGTTCATCGGCGCAAGCCCGATGGCCAAGACCATGTTTGGTACGCTGGCGGAGATGCCGGAACCACGCTGGCGACGTCTCAACCGCTTCTGGGTGGGGGTGTTTCTGCTGAGCGGCTTTGCCAACCTGTATGTTGCACTCAACTACCCGGCGTACTGGGTGGATTTCAAGGTCTTCGGCGGTTTTGGCATCATTCTCCTCGCCAGCCTTGCCCAGATTGTCTACCTCTATCCCTATCTTGAGCAGAAACCATCGCAAGACGAGTCGCCGCACTAGGCGTCTGCGGCTTACGGGGCGGGTGCAGACTTCAGCGCCGGAAATCGCTCGTCGAGGATAGCGTTCCACTCGGCCAACTGGGCCGCTTGGGCGGCCAACAGAGGGCGATACTCACCGACGATCATGATGGAGTGGATGACGTCATCCACGCGGATCTGCCGCACAACCGGTTTGCCCTCGGTAATGAGTCCGAACACCGTATGCACACCGTTGAGGTGCGGTGTAGCCTGAAACGTGATGAAGAACTGGCTGCCATTGCTGTCCTTGCCCGAATTGGCCATGGCAAGTATGCCCTCCTGGTTGAGCTTGAGGATCAACTCGTCCCGGAATCGGTACCCGGGTCCGCCGGAACCATTGCCGGCCGGATCCCCCCCCTGCGCCATGAAGGTGGCCTCGACGCGATGAAAGGTCAGGCCGTCATAGAAGCCGCGCAGGGCCAGATTGACGAAGTTGGTCACTGCCAGCGGTGCCACGTCCGGGCGCAGCTGGAATTCCATAACACCGCGCTCGGTATCGATCACCGCGTAAAGCGCGGCTGGGTCGCGCGCCGGTACCTGCGCGAGCACGGGTTCTGTCCAAAGGCCCAGAATCAACCACCAGAGACCCCACCAGTTGCTGCCTGCATTCATAGCGCCTCCCGTTCGCGCCAGTACTGCGTGATTGCCGCCACCAAGGGCTTCATGAAGTAGACCCGTTGCGGCATGACGGCGACTTTATATCCTGACTGCTCGAGCAAATCCCGCACCACGGGCCCGACAGCCGCCAGCGGTGTGTGAAGCAGGCCCTGGTGCAACTCGGACTCGAGTGCCTGCAGCCGGGCGACCTCTTGCAGGCGCTTGACCTGGGCCTGCGAGGTGAAAGCCAGCATCGCCACCTCACCGAGAGCAAGTGATCGGATGAGCGACGCCACCTTGAGCTCGGCCTCCAGACCCGCGTAGACATAGGGCGCCACGACATCGACGCTGGCACCCTGGGCCCGCAGACCTTCCTGCAGCGGCTGATTGGGTTCAGCGCCGTAAAGCTGGACCGCCACACGCTTGCCGACGAGGTTCAGCCCGGCGGCCGCATCGAGCACCCCCGCACTGGTAGGCACTGCGGCGGCGTGGGTTCCTGCCAGCCCGAGGTCCCGCAGCACACGCTCAGGCTTGGGTCCCCGACACAGCGTCGGCACCGTACCGAGCACATCGAGGAATCGACGCTGCAAACCCAGCGCGGCGGCGCGCGCAAGCAAGCGTCGCAGCCCCTCTCCTGTGAGCAGCACGAACAGATCGGGCGGCTGCCGCAGGAAGCGCTGCAGCCATTGGTCGACGGGGGCCGGATCGGGCGCGTCGAGTATCGAGACCAAGGGGACTTCCCACGCTGGCAACCCTCGGTTTTTCAATAACAAACTCAGGGTCTGCCGCTCCCTGGCCTCCGGCACGGCGATGGGAAAATCGGGCGCCAGGGGTCGTAAGGTAGGACTCGTCATGGAGCGATGGGCATGCTGCGAGGCTGGAGAGGTAACATTTTCTGCTTGACCACTAACATGTAACACTTTTTACACACTGATTACGCTACAGGTAACACAAATTGTTACGTTTATTCTCGCCTGTCTGTTACCATGCGCACCGCATCCCTACCCGGGGTGCCAAATCGATCTAACGTTGTCTTAAGGAGACTACACATGAACGTCAATGCCATCAGCCTGGAACTTGTCGAAGAAGTCGCAGTCGCAGTACTCACGGGAATGATCTTCCTGTCGGTGCCGTTGCTCATCCTGCTCGGCTGACCCTGGCCCCGGATTCCACCAGCCATCCTGGTGGTAACCCGATACCGGTAACCGACCCCACGTCAGGCGACCCCCCCACGCTTTGGCGTGGTGGTTACCGGTTTTCTGTTTTCTGCAGCAGCCGATCCGCAAAATTGCAGGGACGATGGCGGCTGTCGAGCTGGCTGGCAATGATCTTGGTCCAAGCCGTACGACACGCATTGGTCGAGCCCGGCATGCAAAACACCGCTGTGCTGTTGCTGAGTCCGGCAAAGGCTCTCGACTGCAGGGTCGAGGTGCCGATCTCCTCGAAGGAGATCTGGCGGAACAGCTCCCCGAACCCATCGATGCAGGCGTCAAACAGCGGTGTGATAGCCACCACTGTGTTGTCGCGTTTCGTGAATCCCGTGCCACCCGTCACAAGCACCGCGTGTACCTGCTCATCGGCGATCAGGCCCGCGACCAACGCTCGCAACTTGTAGATGTCGTCCTTGCACAGAGCTTTGGCCACCACCCGGTGTCCTGCCGCCAGCGCCGCCTCCTGCAGGAACTGTCCGGACGTATCCGTGTCCTCGGTGCGCGTGTCGGAAACGGTGACAACGGCAAGATTGAGCGGCTTGAATTCAGCCATGGGTTTGTTGCCGGACATGGGATCTACCTCGTGGAAGACGAACGACGAAACATCACGAACGCGGGGAATCAGCCACCGGTCATGTTCATGAAGCGCACCACCTGAGGTGCATCCTTGTCGTAGAAATAGTGGCGCTGTGGCTTGATGTCCATCGCGGCGCGGATGGTCTGCTGCAGCAAAGACGCATCATCCGGATGCTCCCGCAGCAACTGCCGCAGATCGACAGAGTGTTCATTGCCGAGACAGAGCAGCAAGCGACCCTCCACCGTCACGCGTACGCGGTTGCAGGACTCGCAGAAGTTGTGGGAAACCGGCGAAATGAAACCTACCATGCTGCCCGTCCCTTCGATGCGGTAGTAGCGGGACGGGCCAGCGGTCTTGTGCACGATCGGCGTCAACACATGCTGCGTTTCGATCACCGCCCGCACGTCATCGTTGCTGACGCAGGTTTCCAGCCTGTCGTGGTCCGAGACGTTCCCGAGCGGCATCTCCTCGATGAACGCGATGCTGATACCGAGCTTGAGGGCGTAATCCACGAGATCCAGAATCTCGTGGTCGTTACGGCCTTTCAGAATGACGGCATTGAGTCGCAGAGCCTCGAAATTCTGCGCCAGCGCGGCGTCGATGCCACGCTGCACCTGGGCCAGATCACCGGTGCGTGTCATATCGCGGAAGGTTACAGGATCGAGGGAATCGAGACTGATATTGATCCGGGTGACACCGGCTTTTTTGAGGGCCGGCGCCATCTGCTGCAACTGGGACCCGTTGGTGGTGATCAGCAGTTCGTCGAGGCCGGGCAGCGCGCCAATGTTTTCAATCAGCGATAGCACTGAGCTGCGCACCAGGGGCTCACCCCCGGTCAGACGGATGCGCCGTACCCCCAACTCGGTAAAGGCCCGGGCCACCTTGTAGATTTCTTCCAGTGAAAGCACCTCGCTGCGCGGCAGAAAGGTCATCTTTTCGGACATGCAGTAAACGCAGCGGAAATCGCAGCGATCGGTGACGGACAGGCGCACGTAGTCGATATGACGACCATAGCGATCGATTAGCTTGGGCGGCTCGTTGCTCACTGCGTTCATGATGAAGGTCGTCGGAAAATCTGCCGGAAATTATACGCCCAGCCGGTCGGGCTTGGCATGCATTCACTGCAGCGAAAAGGGTGGTCGGCAAAGACCACACCTTTGATACGCGGTTGCGGACCGTGCGGGCTGCCCTGCTGTGGCGACGCCAGAACCCACGGCAGTGAACAGCCGCCGTCGAGCGGGTCAGAGGATGCTTGGCCCAACCCAAACCTGATACGCTTGCCCCAACACTTCAGAAGGAGAAAGCCCTGCATGATCATCGACTGCCACGGCCATTACACGACTGCACCCGACGCCCTCGGCGTCTACCGGGACGCCCAAAAGGCCGCGCTCAAGAAGGATCCTCATTACAGCGGAGAAAAAGGGGTCATTCCCATCACGGATGACCAGATCCGCGAGACCATCGAAAAAGGCCAGCTCAAACTGCAGCGAGAGCGCGGGACCGACCTCACGATTTTTTCGCCGCGCGCCAGCTGGATGGAGCACCATGTCGGCAACGCCACAATCAGCAAGTACTGGACCGAACATACCAACGAGCTCATCTACCGGGTGACCCAGCTGTACCCAAAGAACTTCGTGGGTGCCTGTGCCCTGCCTCAGTATCCCGGCACCGACCTCCGCAGCTCCATCGCCGAGCTGGAGCGCTGCGTCAACGAATTCGGTTTCGTCGGCTGCAACCTCAATCTGGATCCCTCCGGTGGTCACTTCAACTCACCGCCTCTCGGCGACCGCTATTGGTACCCCATCTACGAAAAAATGGTGGAGCTCGATGTGCCGGCCATGATCCACGTCAGCGGATCCTGCAACCCGGCTTTCCATGCCACCGGCTCCTATTACCTCAGCGCGGATACCACCGCCTTCATGCAACTGATGCAGAGCACGGTGACCAAGGATTTTCCGACCATCAAGTTCATCATTCCCCATGGCGGCGGTGCCGTACCCTACCACTGGGGCCGTTTCCGAGGGCTGGCAGACATGCTGAAACTGCCGCACCTCAATGAACTGCTGATGAACAATGTCTACTTCGATACCTGCGTCTATCACCAGAGAGGCATCGATCTGTTGGTGGATGTCATCGACAACAAGAACATCCTGTTTGCTTCGGAAATGATCGGCGCGGTGCGCGGCATCGACCCGGAAACCGGTTTTCCCTTCGACGATACCAAGCGCTACATCGACAACGCCCGCATCAGCGAACAGGAAAAACACAACATCTTCGAGCACAACATCCGCAAGGTGTTCAGCCGCCTGAAGGTCTGACGGGGCGTTCATGCTGAGCCCGGCGGACCTGACAGCGCTCTGGCTCACCCTGCGGCTGGCGCTGCTGACCACGCTGATCCTGCTGCTGCTTGGCACGCCGCTGGCCTGGTGGCTGGCGCACAGCCGCTGGCGCTTCCGCTTCATTCCCGAGACGGTGGTGGCACTGCCGCTGGTGCTGCCGCCCACGGTGCTGGGCTTCTACCTGCTGCTCGCCCTCGGGCCGCAGGGCTGGATCGGTCAGGCCATGCTGGCGCTGGGCGCAGAGCCTCTGGTCTTCAGTTTTGCCGGCCTGTTGTTCGGGTCCGTGGTTTACTCGCTGCCTTTCGTCGTGCAACCGCTGCAGGATACGTTCCAGTCACTGGGCCGGCGACCGTTGGAGGTGGCAGCCACGCTGCGGCTCAGCCCACTCGCCAGTTTCTGGCGCGTGGTGGTGCCCATGGCTCGCCCCGGTTTCCTCACAGCAGCCACGCTCGGGTTTGCCCATACGATAGGCGAGTTCGGTGTGGTACTGATGCTCGGCGGTAACATCCCCGGCGAGACCCGCGTGCTCGCCATCGCCATTTACGACCACGTCGAAAGCCTGGAGTACGCGGCAGCCCATGTGCTGGCCGGCGGCCTGCTGCTGCTTTCCTTCCTGTTGCTGCTGCTGGTCTACAGCCTGCGCAGCCGCCTGCGGTTTCGTCGCGCATGACGGACACGACGCTCGATCTCGACCTCACCCTCGTACGGGGCAGTTTCCAGCAGTCTGTGCAGTTGCGGCTGCCTGGACGGCAGGTCAGCGTGCTGTTTGGCACCTCGGGCACCGGCAAGACCAGTCTGCTACGGGCCATTGCCGGGCTCGATCGGCACGCCGGGGCGCGCATCCACAATGCTGGGCAGTGTTGGCAGCACGGCAGCCGCTTCCTGCCGACGCACCGCAGGCCGCTTGGCTACGTGTTTCAGGAAGACAACCTGTTTCCCCACCTCAGCGTGGCGGGCAATCTGGCCTTGGCAGTCCGCGCGATCGCCGGCTCCCGGGCCTTGCTCGAGCAACTGATCGAGCAGCTGGCGCTGGGGCCCTTGCTGGCACAGCAGCCCTGGCAACTGTCCGGGGGGGAGCGGCAAAAGGTGGCCATCGCCCGGGCACTGGCTTTGCAACCCCGGTTGCTTCTGCTCGACGAGCCGCTGTCGGCGGTTGACGAGGCCTTCAAGCAGGCATTTTTGCCGGCCCTCAAGCGACTGCTGGTCGAAAGCGGCGTTACCACGCTGTACGTGACACACGCCAGTGCAGAGGTCGCTGCTCTGGCCGACACGCTGGTGCTGTTCCGGCCGTCTGCGCCGCCGGTGCAGGCGGTTGCCAGCCAGCTACTGACGGACCTCGGGCAACACCTGGCTTTTCGCCCGGATGCCGAAGCCCTGCTGCTGGCCCGGGTGAAGAGTCATGACGCATCGTTCGGCCTGCTCGAACTCGACTGCGAGGGGCATGCGTTTCACGTAGGCGGTGGCGTGGCACCGACCGGGCAGCAGGTTCGGCTGCGGGTGCAGGCACAGGACGTCAGCCTGACTCGCCAGGCGCCGGCAGCCACCAGCATTCTCAATGTAGTGCCGGTAACCATTCGAGCCATCGCTCTAAACGACGACCATAGCTGTGTCGTGCAACTGCTGCTCGGTGAGCAGCGCTTGCTGGCGCGCATCACGCGCCGCTCCGTTGCCCTGCTGGGCCTCGGCGAGGGCGATCGCGTCTATGCCCAGATCAAGAGTGTCGCACTGCTGCAGTAGCCAGCGACCTCAGCGTGTGGCACCTGTCTCCTGGGGTTACCGGCTACCGGTCGCTGCGCTGCCAAACCAGCCGGCCACGCTGTAGCGCTCGCCGTGGGCGGGCAGCACCTCATGGGGGAATTCCTCGCTCAGGAAGATCACCAAGCGATTGCCCACCGGCGCGATCCGCTGCAGTTCCGCGTCGCCGTCCGCCGCATAGAGCACCAACTCGCCGCCCTGGTCCGGCGACCAGTCCGGATTGAGGTAGAGCACAGTGGAAAGCCGGCGGCTGCGCTCGCCGCGGAATGCATCACGATGACGCTGGTAGCGCGCGCCCGCCGCGTAGCGCGCATAGTGGGCCTCGAAGTTGAACAGGCCGAGAAACAGCGCGCGATTCAAGGCCAGCCGCAGCCGCTCCATCGCCGCGAGATAGCGGGAACCCGCCGTAAGGTTGGGAGCCAACCAGCAAATCTGATCGTCGCGCACGCGGTGATCGACCTGGAAACCGGACCCCCGACCGACGCCGGCTGCCCTACCCTGCTCGGCCAGCGCTCGCCTCGCTTCGTCGCAAAGTCCGCGGAACAAGTCGGGGTCCAGCCCTTCGTCGATGACAGCGTAGCCCGCGCTGGCAAGCCTGGCGGCGAGCAGGTCAGTATCGACCTGCAACCCTGCCAGCGGCTGGCTCATTGCGCGCTGGTCTGGTCCATCAACGTGCGCAGCAGAGCCGCCATCTCGGGCAACTCGCCGACCACGTTGAAATTGCCGAAGCTCTGACTGTCGGCCTTGCCGGTGGCGTAGTCGAGCGGCAGCAGGTCGCGCGCGTCCTTGGCGAACAGGTTGCCACCATGGTCGACGATGAACTGCACCACCCCCAGCATGTTGAGTCGGGCGGCGGTGTGCAGCGGCGTTTCGCCGTTCGCCCCCCCTCGCTGGTTGATGTCTGCCCCGGCATCCAGCAGCACCTCGAGGCCGGCGATCATCTTGGCTTCATCCTTGTTGCGGCCGCGACTGCCGCCGCTGTTGGTCATGGCGATCAGCGGGGTCACACCATTGATGTTGCCCATGGTCCAGTCGGCACCGTTCGCCAACAGCAGCTTCATCATCTCGACATCACCGCCGTAGGCGGCGCGCTGCAGCGGCGTGGAACCGGTCGTCATGACCGGATTGTCGCCGGCGCGGTCATAGGCGATCTCGCGCGGCAGGGGCGGCAGCTTGAGGTAGTAGTTGGGGTCAGCACCTTTTTCAAGCAGCAGGCGCGCCACTTCCAGGCCCGTGGTGTCCTGCACCGGGGGCAGATCACCGCGCTGGCTAAGGGGCACGATATTGGTATCGGTCGCGGCATACAGGGGGGTGCGTCCCCAGTAATCCCACTGATTCACATCGGCACCACGCTCGATCAGCAGCCTGGCGATATCGAAGCGCATGTTGAGCAACGCCATGATGAGCGGCGACACATTGTCGGGATCCGGCTTGTTGATGTCGGCGCCGGCATCCAGCAGGTGCCGCACGCAGTCGAGGCAGTCCTCCCGGGCGGCGTAAAGCAGCGCCGTGAGGCCTCCCTGGAACATCTCCTTCACCCGGGGTTCTGCCGTGACACGTCGCTCCCAATTGCGATCGATGGCGCGCACATCGACTCCTGCTCCCTGGTCGATGAGGAAGTCCACCATGGCGGGTTGCTGGCGCGCACTGGCCCACATCAGCGCGGTCTGCCCGCCCCACTTTTCTGCGGTGTTGACGGATGCACCGTGGCTGATCAGCAGACGCGCCGCCTCGATGTTACCGGTTCGCGCTACCGCCATCAGCGCGGTCTGACCTTCGAGATTGGGAGATTCGACGTCGGCACCGGCCCCGAGCAGCACTTCGATCAGCGGCAGATTGCCGGCAATGGCAGCCTCCATCAGCGGCGAGGAGCCGTAGTCGTTGCGGCTGTTTGGTTCGGCTTCGGCGCGCAGCAGCGCCTTGGTCAGGTCGAGATGGCCGTGGTACACCGCCCAGTGCAGCGGCGTGGTGCCGTCGCTGCTGGGCAGATTCACGTCCACGCCGGACCTCAGCAACGCCTCGGCGTCGCTGAAGGCTTTGGCTTCCAGCAACTGCACGAGACTCTGGGACCACGCGGGCGGTGACGCCAGCAGCGCCAGCAGGGCAATCGGAAGAACAAGCGTGGTTCTCATCGGAAGGCTCCGGACGTGGAATGGACAGACCGTGTCACACGTCGGCCAGCGTACCGGTGCTGTCACCAAAACGCTCGACGCCGATGTCGGCCTTGTGAAGGATACTCAGCATGAGGTTCGCCAGCGGGGTGTCCTGGGCAAAGGCCAGATGCCGGTTGCCGGCCAACGCGCCGTTCGCCCTGCCCACCAGCAGCGCCGGCACTGGATCACAGTTGTGCAGGTTGCTGTTGGCCATGCCACTGCCGTAGAGCAGCAGGGAGTGATCGAGTACGCTGCCATCGCCGTCCGGCATCTGGGACAGCGTCTTCACGAATTTGGCGAAACCCGACAGATACCACTGCTGCACCGTCGAGAGCCGTTCCAGCTTGGCCGGATCGTTCTGGTGGTGCGAAAGCGGGTGGAAGGCGTCGGAGATACCGATGTGCGTGAAGGTGCGCATGCTCACTTCACGATCGGACAGGAAAGTGATCACACGACTGAGGTCTGCCTGATAGGCCAGCGCCATCAGGCTGTACATCAGATCGAGATGGGCCGGGAACTGTCCCGGAGTGCCGACCGGCGCATCGGGAATGGCCACCTGGCTCAGGTCCTGCTGGGCCAACTTCTGCATCTGCATCTCGATCTCGCGGATGGAGTCGAGGTACTCGCCCATCAATACGCGATCATGACTGCCAAGCGTACGGTTCAGTGCCGACGCATCCTCGAGCACGAAATCGAGCAGACTGCCGGTTTCCGCCGTGATGGCTGCACGCTCCTCAGCGGTGTCGCCCTGACCGAACAGACGGTAGTAGAGCTTGCGCGGATTGCCTTCCATCGGCAGCGGCTGGGTCGGCGTACGAAAGGCTATCGACGAGGCAAAGCTGCCCCCCCCTCCCTCGAGCGTGGTGACTTCCAGCGAGGCGAAAGGGTTCTCGGCGCCCAGTTTGCGGGCCGCCAGCTGATCGATGCTGATGCCGTCATCCGGATTGGCCGTGCCCTCCGGGGCAACACAGCGCAGCCAGCAGCCGGCTTTGATGGCATGCGGATCGGGGCTTTCGCCGGGCTTGTTGCGCAGACCGCTGACCACGGTCATGTAGGAACGGAAATCCTCCAGCGGCTGCAGGATCTTGCTGAGTTCGAAATCCGCACCCGTGGTTTTCGGGGTCCAGCTCTCCTCCACCGCCCCATGCGGCACATAGACGAAGCCAAGCCGCAGACGACTGGCTGGCTGGGCGCTGGCCGCCGGCACCATGGCATCGAGCATGGGCAGCGCGATGCTGGCGCCAACGCCGCGCAGGACATGTCGGCGGGAAAGATGCTTCTTGCTGATGAACATCGATGTGCTCCTCTGCTGACTGGCGGGCCCGGCTGAGTGCCCGGCCCTACGGTTCTTCACGGGTCGCCGGCCACGGGCTGCAGGAGCCCGGCCACGGCAGCCGCCGTCGGTTTCTCGTCAACCTGTACCTTGCGGAACTGCTCACTCGCCACGATGCCCTGCACGATGTCCTGGAAGGCGTATTGCCGGCCGGCGGATTCGCGCACGATGCGACGCACCGCGGGCATGTCCTTGGCTTCTATCGGCCGACCGATGGCATACAACAACAGTTTCTGCGCCAGATTCTCCACGAACAACTGCGGGCGCTGCATGATGGCCTCCCGCAGTTCGGCGATGCCTTCGATACTCTGACCGTCAGGCAGAACGCCATCGATGTCGACCGGTGCCCCCACGAAGCGATCCACCGTCCGCGAGCGGCCGACGGCGTCGAAGCCTTCGAGGGCAAAGCCGAGCGGATCGATGAATCCATGGCAGCCACTGCAACTGGGGTTGGTCCGGTGCACCTCGAGCCGCTCACGAATCGTCATCTGCCGCTGGCCCGGCTTGTTTTCAATGAGTGCCTCCACGTTCGGTGGCGGCAGGGGGGGTGGCGTACCGAGGATGTACTCGAGCACGTACTTGCCGCGCAGGACCGGTGAGGTACGGTCGGGATAGGAGGACGCCATGAGAATGCCGCCCTTGCCCAGCAGGCCGAAACGCGCAGGGTCCTTCAGCATGACCTTGCGGAAGGCATCCCCCTTCACGTCGTTGATGCCGTAGTGGAGGGCCAGACGTTCGTTGAGGTAGGTGAAGTCGGCTGTCAGGAGTGCGGTGGCTGGGGCATTGCCGAGGAAGAGATCGGCAGTGAAGCGGGTGACCTCTTCCTTCAGCAGTCCGCGGATACCACGATCGACATCGCGGAACAGGGCCGGATCCGGCTCGATGTCGTCGAGTGCCGCGAGGTTGAGCCACTGGTGGGCAAAATTGCCGGCCAGCGCGGCGGCACGGGGATCGCCGAGCATGCGAGAAACCTGGGCGCGCAAGACCTTGTCATCTCCCAGTTCGCCCTGCTCGGCGAGGTCGAGCAGTTCCTCGTCGGGAATGCTGCTCCACAGGAAGAAGGACAGACGCGAAGCCAGCTCGAGGTCAGTCAGCGCATGGATCGAGCCTGGCAGCGCATCGGCTGGTACCTCTTCCACACGGTACAGGAACTTGGGGCTGGCCAGGATGGCAGTCAGTGCTCGCCGGACGCCCTGCTCAAAGCCGGCTTGCCGGGCGGCGTCTTCATAGATCTGCAGCAGTTTCTCCTTGTCGCCGGACGCCACCGGACCCCTGAACGCCAGCCTCGCCATGCGGGCGATGATCTGTTCCGCGCAGCCACGCTCTTCGGCTGCCATGGCAGGCCGGCAGGTAAAGATGCGCTGACGCGCTGGGGTATCGCTGAGACCGGCCGGATTGAACGGCCCCTGCACCTCGATCTGGTTTAGCGAGATGACGTCGGCCCCGGTGGTGCGCAGCATCGGCGACAGCGTGCCCTCGAACTCCGCAAACGAACGGTGCAGGAAGGTGACGCCCAGACGGTGTGCCCCGGCCTTGGCGGCGAACTTTATGTTCTTCAGCTTGCTGTTGATGGCGTCCACCGCCGGGTCACCCAATTGGTCGATGGCCTTGAGATCCTCTCCGCCTCCAATGTCGAGTTCGAAAAAACGCTCGCCATCGAGCGTCGCGATCACCGTGTGGGTGAACTCCTGGTTGGTGACCCACAGCGCTGCCGCCAGGTTGCCGACGTTGAGCACGTACTCCCCATCCGCCGGAAAGTAGTGGTCCACGACCAGACCGCCGCGGGTGCCGAGCGGCAGCCCGGCAATGTGTCCGTACTGATTGCCCGTGGCGAAGTAGGTACTGCCCCCGGCGCGCGGCGCAGGCGTCCCCACCGCCTGGGATACCACGACACGGGCAGCCGTCAGGGATTGCTCAAGCAGGGCGGGTGAGGCGCGCAGCGCCTGCGCGACGTTGTCAAAGCCATCGACGGAGGCATCGGCCGGCAGCAGCGAGCTGGCATCCACGTCTATGCCGAACAGATCGCGCACGGCATTGGCGTACTCCTTGCGATTCAGACGGTGCAGACCGACGCGACCGGCGTGCTGCTCGGTGCTGGCCGCGTGATCGAGGTACTGCTCGACCCAGGCAATGAACTCGTCGGTGGTCCCGGCATCCGGGCGGGGCTGTCCGGCGGGCGGCATCATCCGGCCCTGCAGCTTGCTGACCACTTTCTCCCAGAGCTCCGGTTGATCCGCGATTTCGTTGGGACCGATCAGGTCGAAGGCAAGGCTGCCGGCCCAGTCTTCGGCGTTGTGGCAACCAACACAGTTTTCCTGCAGGAACGCGAATCTGTCCGCGGCCTCGTCGAAACGGCTGAAGGTGGCGGCCACCTTCGAGGCGTGCTCCGACGCGTCCGCCCACACGACGGCAGAGAGCAACAGGGAGGTGACCAGTGCGCTGCGGCGCAGGAAACCAATCGATCCGACTTTCATGTACTGCTCCTCAGGCGAGCCAGCCGACCTAGTCAGGGCATGATACCGACATGGCGCGTTTCGCGCAGATGCCCGTAAAAACTGCGGAACCCCTCGTCGAGAAATGCCGAGGCATCGCCCCATTCCGGCTTGAGTCCGATCGCCGGGTTGGCCGCGACCACTTCATCGGCACTGCGGCTTTGGCGCAGCAGGGCTACCATTTCCTGCATGAGCTTCTTGTAGACGGCGGCCTGTTCCGCGAACGCCGTCTGATCGATCACCGGGCCGCTGAACGGGACGATGTGGGTTTCACCGGTGATCTGCTGGGCGAGCTTGTCGTACGCATCGGTCAGCCCACCCACGAAACCGTTGGTCGCCTCGTCGACGGTGCTCCAGGCATCGGTGCGCACGGCCGGTCCTGTGTACAGCACGTGTTGGCCGGGGAAAAGCGCGTAGAGATCGCCATCCGTGTGAGCATGCAACAGCCAGCCCAGTTCGATGCTGCTGTCCCGGAATGGCAGGCTAAGCGTGTCGTGGAATACGCGGTTCGGCAGTTCACCAACCGGCACGGGCCTGTGCAGAATGGTATCGCCGCGACGCCGGATGGTGGCGGCCAGCCACTGGCGGGTATTGTCGTGGGCGATCAGTTCTGCCCCGGCCGCGACAGCCAGTGCGTTGAGACCATTGACTTCGGCGTGCCAGTGACTCACGACCAAGGCCTTGACCCGCGACTCGCCCGTGAGGCCCTGCACGAAATCCCAATAACCGGCGGCCTCAGCTTCCGGCACACCATCGATCAGGATGAGGCCGTCGGCATCGACGGCCACCAGCGTGTTGCCGCGGGGTCCGGCGACCTGGAAGAGATGCTCGGCGAGCGGCCTTGCCGAGTAGGCTTCGGCCGCGCGCGCCACCCCCGCCCCGGACCACGAGAAAACCAACGCCAGAAGAGCGCCCACGAAATGCACTGACCCCGGTTTCATGCCTGTCTCCCGCTGCACCGTGCCTCGCCGCGACCCGTGTCGTGGCGGGCCGAGCGTAGCACTCGGGCCTCCTTGAGTTAAAGACTGGCCATCGCTGTCACGACGGCGCCGAATGCTCTTCTTCGAAGTGCTCACGCATGACAGCCTGCCCACGCCACAGCAGCAACAGCCCGATGAGGCAGAGCCCCGTGGCCAGCAAAAAGGGCAGCGACAGGCCCCACCAGGTGGCCAACGAGCCGAGCAGCAGCACGCCGAGGGCCGGAGGTCCCCGGGTTGCTGCGACCCACAGGCTGAGCACCCGGCCACGACTCTGATCCTCGACGCTGTGCTGTACCAGCGTCTGACCGGCTACCGCCGCCACGGTGACCGAGTAACCGAACAGCAGCATGAGCACGGCACCGAGCCAAAGATCGGTGCAGTAGGCGAAGGCCAGCAGGCTGACCAGCGTCAGCAGCGAATTGCAGAGGATGGCCCGCACCAGTCCCCGGGTTTCCCCCTGCAGAGACAACTGCAGGCCTGCCAGTACCGCACCGACACCGACGGCAGCCGTGAGCAGGGCCAGCGCCTGCGGGCCGCCGTCGTACAAGGTGCCGACAAAGGCCGACAGCAGGTAGGTGACCGGGCGGGCGAACAGGGCCAGCAGCATCAGCACGCCAAACAGCAGGGCCAGCGCAGGCTCCCGCCAGACGTAGAGCACCCCACTCCAGAGGTCGCGCCCGAGGCCGCGGCTCGGCGCTCGCTGCCCGGTCTCCTCGGGCAGGTCGATGAGCCACCAGGCACCGATGATGCAGAGGTAGCTGACAGCATTGAACAGGATGGCCCAGGCCGGACTCGACCAGGCAATCACCACCCCGGCAATCGCCGGTCCGAGGAAGCGAGCTACGTTGAAGGTGACCGCGGTGAAGGCAGCCGCTGCCACCAGATCGCTGCGGCGCACGAGCGTGGGAATCAACGCCAGACGGACGGGTTGATAGGCAGCCTGCAGGCTGCCTTCGATCAACGTCAGCGTGAACAGCCAGCCGATGCCAAGCCAGCCGAGCCGCAGCGCCCCAAACAACGTCAGCGCCTGCAGCAACATGGCGGCCTGCAGGGCCATGGCTATCTTTCGGCGATCAAGGCGGTCGGCCCACACGCCGAACAGGGGACCCACCACGATCAGCGGGACGATTTCGGCGAAGGCCACTGCACCCACCCAGAACTCGGAGTGGGACAGCTCCCAGGTCAGCCAGCTGACCGCCAGCCGCTGCATCCAGAACCCGAGCAGCGAGAGCCAGTTGCCCGCCGTGTAGACGGCGTAGTTGCGATTGCTGAAGGCCGACTTCAGGGCCGCAAGACTGGGCGTCGCCACAGGGCTTCAGCGAGTGTGCATGCGGCTGGAGATCACGGGCAGGCTCTACGGTCTGACCGTATCGATGGTCAGGGCAATGGGGCCGGGCTGGGCGGCCAGCGTGAAGGGAGCAGACAGTGACTCGAGATCCCCGCTCTGGCCGATCGCCTGACCCGAGACCGAAAGACGGGCCCCAATCACCAGTTCCGGGACCTGCTCGAGCTGGGCGCCGGCCATCGACATGGAATTGTCGAGCTTCAGCGTGAATGGAAATACCGGCACAGCCAGGTTTTGCGCCACGATCGGCATGGGCATGGCTGGGCTGCGCGCAAACACGAAAAGCCGCATGTCGGGAGTGACCCGCGCCAACAGTTCCGGTGCCACGTCGACGACGACTTCGATGCTCGGACCCGCAGCGATGGCTGCCTGCTCAGGCGGCAAGCTGGCCTCCACCATGGCGATGCGCTGACGCAGTTCCTCGGCATCGGCACTGCCCGGGGTCAGGTCGGCCAACTGCCGCCGCCAGAATTGCAGTGCAGCAGCGAAATCCTGACGCAGGAACGCGTCGATCGCGGAGAGACTCATCACCGCCTGTTCATTGGGATTGAGCACCAGCGCTGCGTCCATCACCGCCTTCACCTCGGGGGTAATGACCGAGTCGGCTGCCAGATAACGTGCCTGCGCCAACTGGCCGAGCACGGTGGCACGATCAGGAGTGGGTTCCATGGCCGCAAGCATCTGCTCGAAGGTGGTAATGGCCTCGGGGTAACGCTCGAGACTCAGCAGAAGCGTACCCAGCATGTAGCCGTTTTGCAGATCTTCGGGACGGCGCGCAAAGCGCTGCTGGAGGAAAGTCGTCAGGTCGTCGAGGGCAGCACGCTGTGATGATTCGTCGGCAGCGGCACCGACCGCATTGACCAGCGTCGGCAGTTGCAGATCCTCGGCAGAACCCTGCTGCCGATAGAGGCCGAAGGCCAGCAGCGGCACCAGCAGTGCCAGTGTCCAGCCCACCCAGGTGGCGCTGGCGCGGGGCACGCCGGGCCCTGGCTCGACGCTGTCGAGGGCCTGCATGTCGGCGAGAAACGTGCGCTGCAGTTCGGCCAGCATGCGCTCATGGTCTTCGGCGGCGATGACGCCATCCTGCACCTCGCGCGCGAGCTCGGCCACGCGCTGCTCGAAGACTTCACGGTTCTTCGCCGCGCGCTGCAGCTTCTGTACGGCCACGCCTGCCCCCGGCTGGCGGCTGAGCGGCAGCAGCACAAAGGCCATCGCCAGCAGCGAAAGCAGCAGCATCGGCAGGTAGATTGCGGTCATGTCAGGGCTCCGACTGCTGTTTCAGCAGGTCTTGCAGGCGTTGCTGTTCGGCAGGCGTCAGGACGGCGGGCGCAGCGCCGGGGCCGGTCGCCGCCAGCATGCGGCGAACGATCACCACGCCAAGCAACAGCAACACGGGCGGGCCGAACCACAGCAGGGCCGTACCGGGATGCAGGGGCGGATCGTACAGAACAAACTCCCCGTAGCGTTCCACCAGATAGTCGAGGATTTCAGCATCACTGCGGCCTGCCATGATCTGGTCATGGATCTCATTGCGCAGGTCGGCAGCGATGGGTGCGTCGGAGCCGGCGAGATTGGAGTTCAGGCACTTGGGGCAGCGCAGGTCCGCAATGAGGTCGTTGTAGCGCGCCTTCTGCTCGGCGTCGGCGAAAGACCGCTCCTCGATCGCCAACTGACCGAAGGCGCCACCGCCGGCCAGCCAAACCAGCATGCACAGCAGCCACTGCAAAAGAGGCTTTCGAGCCTTGGCGATCATGGGCATCTCCGAGGTGGCATTAGCGCAGCTCAGCCAACAACGGCACGAAGGTCTCCTGCCATACACGATTGTCGATCACGCCGACGTGCTTGTAGCGGATGGTGCCGGTGGCATCGATGAGGAAGGTTTCCGGCGCGCCTGCCACACCCAGATCGACGCCGAGCCGGCCATCGACATCGGCGATGTTGATTTTGAAGGGATTACCGCGCTCGGCCAGAAAGGTACGGGCGGCCTCCACGTCGTCCTTGTAATTGACGCCGACGAAGGTCACGTCGGGCTCGCGCCCGCTGATCTCCACGAGGTAGGGATGCTCGACATGGCAGGGCGGACACCAGGTCGCCCAGACATTCACCAGAAACACTCCACCACGCAGATCATCGACGCTCACCGTGCGCGCGGGGTCCAGGAGATCCGGCTTGCTGAAGGCCGGCAGCGCACGATTCAGAAGGGCCGAGGGCACCTCACCGGGATTGCGTCCAAGACCATACAGCAGGAGGCCCAGCATGCCGAGGAAGAAGACGACCGGCAGAAACAGCTTGGCCCTGTTGCTCATGATTGGATCACTCCAGCCGTGCCCACCGCCCCTGCGCCGGCGGCCGTCTGCGGGTGTGTCGCGGGAATGGACCGGTGCCGGTAGCGCTTGTCGAGTACGGCCAGCACACCGCCGCCCGCCATCAGCAGGGCTCCGAACCAGATCCAGAAGACGAAGGGCTTGAAGTGGATACGGACCACCCAGGCCTCGTCGCCGCGCGGATCACCCAGAGCGGTGAACAGGTCACGGAAGAAGCCGACATCGATGTCGGCCTCGGTCTGAACGTCGCCGCGAGCGTGGTAGGTGCGCTTTTCCGGGTGCATGGTCATGTACGGCTCCCCGCCGCGGGAAACGCTGATGGTGCCACGCACAGCCGTATAGTTGGGCCCCGGCACTTCTTCCACCCCGTCGAAGCGGAAAGTGAAACCACTCACGTCGAGTTCGTCGCCGGGCGACATGCGCACATCCTGCTCGATACTGTAGTGACTGGTGAAACAGACACCGCAGATCAGCACGGCCACCCCGAGGTGAGCCAACTGCATGCCGAAGTAGCTGCGGCCCAGACCCAGCAGGGCAGGCAGGCGCGGGCTGCGGTGGGCGGTCTTGTCCCAGAGATCCTTGGCGATGCCGAACACGATCCAGAGGGCCAGCGCGAGTGCCAGCATGATCGGCGGATTCACGCCACCGGTCACCGCGAGCGGCACCGCCACGCCGAGTGCAACACTGGCCAGCAGGACCAGGGACAGGTTCTGGCGAAGATGGGCGAAGGAGGTCTTCTTCCAGCGGGCAAAGGTCGAGGCGCCCAGCAGGAACGCAAGAATCGCCATCAGTGGCACGAACACCGCGTTGAAGTACGGCGGACCGACGGAAACGCGGTTGGCTTCGCCGTAGATCGCTTCGTGTATGAGTGGAAACAAGGTGCCGAGCAGAATGGTGGCCATGCTGACGACCAGCAGCAGGTTGTTGAGCAAGAGGAACACCTCGCGGGAATTGGCCCCGTAGGTCGCTGTTCCCCGTACCACGGGGGCACGCAGGGCGTAGAGCAGCAGCGACGACCCGATGATCAGCAGCAGCAGCGCCAGCAGAACCATGCCACGCTCGGGGTCCACGGCAAAGGCATGCACCGACGTGATTACCCCGGAGCGCACGATGAAGGCGCCCAGCAGGCTGAGCGAAAAAGCGGCCAGCGCCAGCAGCACCGTCCAGCTCTTGAACACGCCGCGCTTTTCGGTGACCGCCAGCGAGTGGATAAGTGCGGTACCCACCAGCCAGGGCATGAAGGAGACATTCTCGACCGGATCCCAGAACCACCAGCCACCCCACCCCAGTTCGTAGTAGGACCACCATGAACCCAGCATGATGCCGATGGTGAGGAAGGCCCAGGCGGCATTGGTCCATGGCCGCGTCCAGCGCGCCCATGCGGCATCGAGCTTGCCGGTCAGCAGCGCTGCAATGGCGAACGCGAAAGCCACCGAGAACCCCACATAGCCCATGTAGAGGAACGGTGGATGCACGGTGAGCCCGAAATCCTGCAGCAGCGGGTTGAGGTCGGTGCCCTCACGCGGGGTGTTGAGCAGCAGCCTCTCGAAAGGGTTGGACGTGAACAGCAGAAAGACCAGGAAACCGGCGGTAATTAGTCCCATCACCGCCAGTACCCGCGCCACGATGTCGAGAGGCAGCCGTTGGCTGAACAGGCTCACGGCGTAGCCCCAGCTGGCCAGAATCAGCACCCAGAGCAGCAGAGAGCCCTCATGCGCGCCCCAGACCGCGGCAAACTTGTAGTAGACGGGCAACGCCGTGTTGGAGTTGCGGGCCACGTAGGCCACGGAGAAGTCATCGTGCAGGAAGGCATAGGCCAAACAGCCGAAGCCCAGCAGCAGGAAAACGAAGAGACCGGCGCTGAGGGGGCGGCCGAGCGCCATCCAGGTCGGGTTCTGGTTCGCCGCACCGATGAGCGGCAAGGCCGATTGCAGCAAGGCCAGTCCGAGGGCCAGCATCAACGCAAAATTGCCCAGTTCGGGGATCATGGCGAAACTCCTTCTGCTGCGGGTGGCAGTCCGTTGCCGGCCTGTCTGGCCTTGGCCGCCTCCAGCGCCGCCTTCACTTCGGCGGACATGTAGTTCTCGTCGTGCTTGGCCAGTATGGTACTGGCCTGGAACACGCCATCGGCATCCAGTCTGCCCTCTGCCACCACACCCTGACCTTCCCGAAACAGGTCGGGCAGCACGCCCGTATAGACGACCGGGATGTCCTTGTTGGTATCGGTGGCAACGAATTCGATGCGCGTGCCTTCCAAGCCTTCCTTGCGCAGACTACCCACCTTCACCATGCCTCCGATGCGGATGTTCTGCTCGGGTCGCACCTTGCCTTCGGCGATCTCGGTTGGGGTAAAGAAGACGTTCAGCCCCTCGTTGAAGGCGTAGAGCAGCAGGCCGATGGCAAGCGCACTGCCCACCAGGATGCTGGCGACGATCATCACTCTCTGCTGGCGGGCTGGGTGCATGCCTACGCTCCTGGGGATGGGGTGGTCTCTGGCGCTGCGGCACGCGCGGGCGGCGGACTTTCGCTTCGCGCCTGTCGAGTCTGGCGGGCCCTCAACAGGCGCAGCAGTCGGAAACGCTGGTGACGTGGCAGCCACAGATTGAAGGCCAGCACCACGAAAAAGAAGCCGTACGACATCCACACGAAGTAGGCGTGCCCACCCATCGCGAAGAAATCCGCTACGCCCTCGAACTGGAACTCAGGCATGGATGGGTTCCCTGGTGAGTAATTCCTGCACCCACTGCGCGCGGCGCTCACGGTAGAGGATCTCGTTGCGCGTGTGCAGGATCACGATCAGAAAAAGCAGACCGATGAGTCCAAAGCCGCTGAAGAAAGCCGGAATCCAGATCTCCGGCGGATTGGCGCTGGCATCCCGGTCACCAAGCACTGAGGGACCCTGATGCAGCGTGTTCCACCACACGGCGGCGTAGTAGATGATCGGCAGGTTGACGACTCCCACGAGGGTCAGCACAGACGCTGCCTTGGAAGCACTGGTTTCCGAATCGAAGGCGGAGCGCAAGGCCATGACACCGATGTAGACGAACAGCAGGATAAGGAACGAAGTCAGCTTGGCATCCCAGATCCAGTAGGTGCCCCAGGTCGGCTTGCCCCAGAATGCCCCGGTAAAGAGGGCAATGGCGCAGAAACTGGTCCCGACGATGCCGCAGGACTTGGCCACCATGTCAGCCACCTTGAGGTTCCAGACGAGATGCATGGCCGCCATGGCCGCCATCATGGCGTAGATCCAGATCGCACCGGTGGCCGTGGGGACGTGGATGTAGATGATGCGGAAGTTGTCGCCCATCTGGTAGTCGGGCGGGGCAAAGCCGAGACCCCACACCAGCCCGATGCCCAGCAACAGAAAGGTGGCGCCGGCCAGCCAGGGCAAAAACCCTGTCGTCATCTCATAGAAGTGTCTGGGCGAACCCAGCTTGTACAGCCATTGCATCATGGGGTGAGTCTACTGAAATCGCGCTGTCGAGTACTCGCTGCTTACGTGGAAACTCGGTGGAAGGTTCATGCTGGCGCGTTCATGGCGGAGCGACGGCCCCTACTGCACGCTGATGCGCAGCGAGGCTGCGATGGCAAGGGGCGCCAGACTGGCAGCCAGCAGCAACAGCGCTCCCAACAGACTGAAAAGCCCTGCAACCGGCAGGCCATTCAACGCCGTGTCGACCACGCCGGCGCCAAACACCAGCACCGGAATCGAGAGCGGCAATATTAGCACGGCAAGCAGCAGGCCACTGCGGGCGAGACCGACCGTGAGCGCCGTGCCGATGGCAGCCACGAGACTGAGCGTGGGTGTGCCGAGCAGCAGCCCAAGGATCAAGGGCTGATAGCCCGCCGCCGGGAGATTCAGCAACAGCCCCAACAGTGGCGCGATCACCACCAGCGGCAACCCGGTCACCAGCCAGTGACCCAGCACCTTCACCAGCAAGTGGAAGTAGAGCGGCTGCGGACTCAGCAGCAATTGCTCGAGGGTGCCATCGTCAAAATCGCTGCGAAACAATCCTTCCATCGACAGCATCACGGCAAGCAGCGCAGTCACCCAGAGAATCCCCGGCGCAATGCTGCCCAGTACGGCCAGATCGAGGCGGCCGCTCAGCGGGAACAGCGCGCTGGCAATCACGAAAAACATAAGGGGATTGACGACCTTGCCCGGGCTGCTGACGGCGATCTGCAGTTCACGCAGCAGCGTGGCACGCAGGCAAGCCAGGAGACCGAGTGCCTGCCGCGTCACAGTGCCTCCGGACGCAGTGCGTCGAGATCAAGGATGGACAGGGGCCACGGCGTCTTGAGCGCATGGTGCGTCGTCAGCACCACGGCCCCTCCGGCCTCTGCATGCCGGCCGATACGCCCCTCCAATGCTGCAACCGCTAGGCGATCGAGGGCAGTGAAGGGCTCATCGAGTATCCATAGCGCCGCCGCCGTGAGTTCGAGCCGCGCCAGGCTCACTCGTCGCTGCTGCCCGGCCGACAATTGGCAACAGGGAATTCCCGCATAGCCTGCAAGACCCTGGGCCGTCAGCGCCGCAACGATCGCTTCGTCATCGGCGTAGCCCTGTAGCGCGCAGAACCAACGCAGATTCTGCAAAGGCGTCAGCGTGCGGTTCACGCTTGGTGCATGGCCGAGATAGAACAGCGACTGCTGGAACTCGGTCAGCACACTGGCGCGTGGGCGGCCCTGCCAGTGCAGGTTGCCGGTAAAGTCTTGGTTGAGTCCGGCCAGAATACGCAGCAGCGTGGTCTTGCCGCTGCCGTTGGCACCCTGCACCTGCAGCAGGCTGCCCGACTTCACTTCGAACGAAAGACCGGAGAAAAGCACCCGTTCGTCGCGCTCGCAATGCAGGTCATCGACAGCCAGCATGGGAATCTCAGGGACGGGGCGGGGTAACCCCACACTGCCCCATGTACTTGCCGTTGCGGTCCTTGTAAGTCACTGCGCACTGTTCGTCTGACTCGAAAAACAGCATCTGTGCCACGCCCTCGTTGGCGTAGATCTTGGCAGGCAGCGGCGTGGTGTTGGAAAACTCGAGCGTGACGTGGCCCTCCCACTCCGGCTCGAGGGGTGTCACGTTGACGATGATGCCGCAGCGGGCATAAGTGGATTTGCCGAGACAAACCGTGAGCACGTTGGGGGGAATCCGGAAATACTCGACCGTGCGGGCCAGGGCAAACGAATTCGGGGGAATGATGCAGTAATCTTCCTCGACGCTGACAAAACTGGTGGGATCGAAGTTCTTGGGATCGACCACGTTGCTGGTGTGTACGTTGGTGAAGATCTTGAACTCGCGTGCGCAGCGTACGTCATAGCCGTAACTCGATGTGCCGTAGGAAATGACCTTACGTCCACCGATCTCGCGAATCTGGCCGGGCTCGAAGGGATCGAGCATGCCGTGCTGCTCGGCCATGCGGCGGATCCAGTGGTCTGATTTGATGGTCATCGGAGTGGGGCTCGGCTATACTTCGCGGCGCTTTTTGAATGGGTCGGCAAGATAGCACAGATCGTAGTGGCGAATTCAGCCGCGATTCAGTCCCTGCCTGCTGTCATGCTGGCCTGGAAGCCTGTCTGGAAGCCGCCTACAGTCCGTGTAGCAAACCGTTTCTACGTCCTCACCACCCCACCCTCCCTAGGAGACTGTAATGAAGTTGCACGTCACTCTGGGCCTCACCGCCCTCACTGCCCTCACCGCCTTGTCCAGCCTCTACTCCACCGCGGCACTGGCAGCCGGCGACCCGGCCAAGGGCAAGACCCTGTACGCCACCTGCGGCGCCTGCCATGGCCCGAACGGCGAAGGCATGGAAGCACTGAATGCACCCAAGCTTGCCGGTCAGGAGGAGTGGTACCTCGTGCGCCAGCTGCAAAATTTCAAGGCCGGCATCCGCGGCACCAACCCCAAGGACACCTACGGCATGCAGATGGCTCCCATGGCACAAACGCTGCCGAATGACCAGGCCATTGCCGACGTAGCTGCCTACATCAAATCGCTGGGCAAGTAAGGCTTCGTCTGCATAACAGCGTTCCTGCAAACCCCGCCTTGGCGGGGTTTTTTTTTGGACCACCCAGGGCTCCTCGGTGCATTCCTCCGACTGGGACCGATCGCGTACACTCCCTGCTGGGTGCTTCGTAACCCCATCCTCAACAGGAGTCTCTTCATGCCACGATGTCTAGCGCGGATACTGGCCGTCAGTCTGGCGGGTTGGCTGGCTGCCGCCTCGGCACTCGGCCAGACCAGCTCGGCCACCTCACTGCCGGGAGCACGGGTTGCCAACCCGTCGTCGACCAGCGCTTCCTTCTCGCTCGGCCTCAGCAAAGACAATGGCGCAAGTTTCGAGAGCTCAGCGCTGACCAGCGACACCATCCGGTTGATCGGTACCATCCGGCCCGAATCCGCCCAGATCAATCAAAAGGCCGACATCTACGTGGTGGCGGCCGTGGGTGCCAGTTTTTTCATGCGCAATCTGGCGGGAAACTTCGTGCCCTGGGATGGCCAGGTGGGCAGTCTCGTGCCCTTTCGCAGTCAGGAAACGCTGACCGCTGCGGTGCCGGTGGACTTTCTCACGGGGCAGATTCCGGTTGTTGCCACGTTGCAGCTTTTCATGGGCTACAAAGCCGCCGACGGCGTGCTGACCTACACGCAGACGCCCCTGCAGATTTCCGTCTCTGATCGACCGGTGAAAAGCGCCCGCGAGCTTGCCACGGACGCGTATGCCGCCTCGATCTCCAGCCTGGTGCAGAGCAACCCCGCCTGTATCGCCTGCCATGTCAGCGGAGGCCTTGCCAACGGTTCCGGCTTGCGCTTCGTACCAACGAGCAATGCCAACCATCTCTCGCTGAATTTTGCGCAGTTCGAGAGCCTGGTGCGGCGCCGCGGCCGGAGCTACATCCTGACCACTGTTCTTGGCGGCAACGAGCATGCAAAACCGATTGCCGGCGGTGCCCAGTTCCGTAGCACCGATCTCGGCTACCGCAATCTCGATGCCTTCCTGCAATTGGTGGAGAAACTCTGACATGCGCGGCGGCCCCCTCTTCTCTCGCCCTGTCCCTAGGTCTGCGTTGGCGAAGCCGCGGTGCAGGCAGGCAGGCGCACGCCCCTGCGGGCTGGCCCTTTTGCTGTTGAGCCTTGGACTGGCTCCGGCAGTGGGTGCCGTGGGGGTGGGTGAGCCGGCACCGGGTTTCGAGTTGCCGGGTTTGCGAGAGCAGGATGGCGCGGCGCCGCAACGCCTCAGCGACTTCCGCGGCCGGGTGGTCTACGTGGATTTCTGGGCTTCATGGTGTGGGCCCTGCGTGATCTCGGCGCCCCTGCTGGACGACCTGCGCCGCCGCCTGGTGGCCGAGGGGGCCCGCTTCGAGATTCTGGCTGTTGACGTCGACGAAGATCCCCAGAATGGCATCGACTTTCTACTCGACCAGCCCGTGTCCTACCTCGCCCTCAGTGATCCCGCCGGTACCGTGCCCGGCCTCTACGCACTGAGGGGCATGCCCACCGGCTACCTGGTGGACCAGCAGGGCGTCGTGCGACTGGTGCACGAGGGCTTCAAGCCCGCCGACATACGACTCATCGAAGCGGAAATCCGCCGCCTGTTGGCCCATTGAGGTACCGATGCCCTTGCCCCTTGCTGCCACCGCCCGCCTGGCCCTGCTGCTGGTCTCGCTGCTGCTCGCTGCCTGCACACCGGTTGCCGCGTGGCAGCGTGGCACGCTGGCGCGTCCTGACATGGGACTGACCGCGGATCCGCTCGAGCAAGCCCTCGCGGACCACATCCATTTCAGCAAGGAAGCCTCGAGTGGCGGCAACAGTGCCAGTGGCGGCGGCTGCGGCTGTAACTGAAAAAAGGAAGCGCATGAAATCCTCGACGCTGGCCGCGCTGACAGCCTCTGCACTGGCGCTGCCGGGCCTGCAGGCACTCGCCGACTCGCCCCCGCCGGAGACGACGCTGTCCTATCGGGTATCGCGGTACCAGGAAGACGATCTCGACCGCGCCAGGCTGCTGGCCGGCAGCGAGCGTCGCTACGGCATCGATATCCACCAACTGCAACTGATCAAGCCCTTGGCCGGCGAGTATGCACTCACGCTGACCGGCAGCCGCGAGAGCATGAGCGGTGCCTCGCCCTGGTATGCCGTGCGCCGGGGTGACTCGGCGGCGATCGTCATGAGCGGTGCAACCATCGAGGAAGCCCGCACCGACGTCAGTGCGAACGCGCGCCGCTATCTCGATAACGGTACTCTCGGCGTGTCTCTGGGTTATTCCAGCGAAAACGACTATCACGCGCTCAGTGGTGGTATCGATGGCCAGCGGCACTTCAACGACAGGTTGACTACCCTGGCGGCCGGGCTGAGTTTTTCCGCAGATGACCTGAGCCCTACCGATGCCGCCGCCTTCAACCGCATCCGATCGGCTTCGCGCCAGAGCCGTTCGCTATTCCTGGCGGTGACCCAGATCATCAACCAGAACAGTCTGGTGCAGACCGGTCTCAGTCTCAGCTACGTGGCGGGTTTCCTGAGCGATCCCTACAAACTGTTCGACAGGCGGCCGGAATCGCGCACGCAACTCGCCTGGACCACCGCGTACCGCCGTTTCATCCCTGCCGCCAATGCGGCCCTGCACGCCGACTATCGGTACTACCGCGACAATTTCGGGGTCGATTCACATACCCTGGATCTGAACTGGTACCAGGATCTTGGCCGCGACTGGCAGATGGTCCCCGGCCTGCGCTACTACAGCCAGGGGGCTGCCGACTTTTTTACGCCCGCCAGCGACTTCGCCGCCACGGCCAGCAATTCGGCTGATTTCCGGCTGTCGGCCTACGGGGCGCTGAGTGGCAACCTCAAGCTGCAAGTACGGATCGATGCCTTCACACTGTCGCTGAGCGGGGAGCGCTACCGGGCCAGCCCATCCCTCGGCCTCCGCGCGGGAGCCACCAGCCCTGCGCTGGTCAATTTCAGCCGCTGGTCCCTCGGTGTGGACTACCGATATTGACCCGAGGCGGGTGCCGCCGTGGCTTGCCTCCCCGGGTGAGCGGTACGACAATCCCGGCATCGGTTTGTTTGCCAACTGCAAGGACTCACGCTGCCGCGACCCCATGACTTATCGCTTGCTCACCCGTCGCCGCCTGCTCGCCGCCGGACTCCGGTCAGCCACCCTGCTCGGCTCCATGCCCGCTCTGCCACTGGCTGCGCGGGCGGCGTCCGCCAACCTCGCGTGGCAATCCCTGACGACCGATCTCGCCCTGGTCAGCGGCGCCGGCGGCAACGTGCTGGTCATCAGTGGCCCGGACGGTGTGGCCCTGGTCGATGGGGGTAACGAGGCCGCGGCGGAGCCCCTGCTGAGCCTGGTCGAGGCGCAGACAGGAGGCCGGCCGGAGCTGTTGTTCAACAGCCACTGCCACCGCGACCAGATCGGTTGCAACCAGCGACTGGGCGCTGCAGGGGCCAGCATCGTGGCACACGAAAACACCAGACTCTGGCTCGGCACGGTCATCCGCAGCACCTGGGAGAACCGCAGTTACCAACCCCTCCCTGCCGCTGCACTGCCGGGCAAGACGTTTTATTACGACAGCGAAACACTGCACTTCAACCGACCGCTCACCTACGGCTACCTGCCGCAGGGACACACCGACGGAGACCTTTACCTGCAGGTAGCGGATGCCAACGTGCTGTTCGTGGGCGACGTGGTCAGCGTAGGCCGCTACCCGTTGGTGGACTTCGCCACCAATGGCTGGATCGGCGGCATGATCAATTCGCTGACTCAGCTGCTGGCCCTGTGCGATGCGCAAACCCGCGTGATTGCCGGCTCGGGTGGCGTAGTCGGGCGCGCGCATATCGAAGCCCAGCTCGAACTCTGCTCCACCGTGGCGGATCGGATCGGCACTCACTACTTCAAGGGCGGCAGTTTCGAGGAATTCCTGGCCAGCAAACCCACTGCTGAGTTCGATCAGGACTGGGGTGACCCGAGCCTGTTCCTGCTGACCGCCTACCAGGGCACTCTGCCCCACGTCACCGAAATACGTCGCTTCGGACGCCGCCAATGACGCCTTGCTCTACCCCGCCCCGCCTGCTGGCGGTCGCCCTTCTGCTGACGATTGCAGGCTTTGCCCCGGCTGCCGGCGCGCAGCCCAACCTGACCGCGCCGGCCGCCCGTCAGTGGCCGCTGATCGAGCGCTACTGCCTTGACTGTCACAACGATGCCGATTACTCCGGCGGTTTTTCGCTGGAGGGGCTCGGACCGGAGGCCCTGGCGCGCGAAGGCCGCTTGTTTGAGGAGGTCATCCTCAAGCTCAACGCCGGCATGATGCCACCCGCCGGCCAGCAGCAGCCGACGGCCAGGGAGCGACAGGCGCTGGTGGCAGCGCTCGAAACCAGTCTCGACAACCTCGCCAGCGTGGCACCGAACCCGGGTTCGGTGCCACTGCACCGCCTTAACCGTACCGAGTATGCCAATGCAGTTCGGGATCTCCTGGGTCTTACGCTGGTGCCTTCGGATTACCTGCCGAGGGATGAGGAGAGCAGCGGCTTCGACAACGTGGCTTCGGTGCTTTCCGTCTCACCCAGCTTTCTCGAGCAGTACATGCTGGCCGCCCGCGAGGTCAGTGTGATGGCGATCGGTCGTCCAACGGCAGCGCCCGTATCGAAGGTCTATCCGGGCGCCGCCAATGCCAGCCAGAACCAGCACATCGATGGCCTGCCCCTCGGCACCCGGGGCGGCATGGTGGTAGAGCATGAGTTTCCGGCCGACGGCGAGTACGAGTTTGCGGTAAGCGGCCTGGTCGGAGCGGGTTATGTCTGGGGTGTCATGGACGAGAACACGCTGCTCATCACCATCGACGACGAAAAGATCTTTCAGGGCACGCTCGGCGGCAAAGAGGACCTGCGGGCAGTCGACCTGCAGCAGGCCGAGGGCGTCAGCATGATCAACGACCGCTTCAAGGGCATCCGCGCCACGGTCAAGGCCGGCACGCACCGGGTCGGTGTCAGCTTCATCGCCCGCTCCTCGGCCGAGACCATCGAAACGCTGCATGGCTTCGTCCCTGTCGACGGCATGGCGGTGCTGGTGCAGGGCGTATCGGGTGGACCACGTATAGACAATCTCACCGTCAGTGGCCCCTTCAATCCCGTCGGCGTGAGCGACACGGCGAGCCGCCAGCGTATCTTCAGTTGCTATCCCACCACAGTCGCCGACGAACTGCCCTGCGCGCGCGAGATCCTCGGCAGGTTGGCAAGTCAGGCTTTCCGACGCTCCATCAGTGAAGAGGATCTGGCAGGGGCGCTGGAGTTCTTCCGCAGCGGACGCGAGCAGGGCAGTTTCGATGACGGCATCCAGAAGGGCTTGATGGCCATTCTCGCCAGCCCCCACTTCTTGTATCGCGGTCACCATGCCCCGGCCGGCAGCCAAGGCAGCTTCGCACTGAGCGGTCCCGCCCTCGCCTCGCGCCTGGCCTTCTTCCTGTGGAGCAGCCAGCCGGATGCCGAACTGATCGCCTTGGGAGAAAGCGGCCGTTTGCTCGATCGGCGGATCCGCGCCCAACAGGTGCGGCGGATGCTGGCCGACCCGCGCGCAGCGGCGCTGGTGGACAATTTTGCCTTCCAGTGGCTGCACGTGAGCGGGCTTGAGCAGGTGAATCCCGACAAGACCCTGTTCCCGCAGTACACCGCCGATCTCATCCCGGACTTCCGCAAGGAGCTCGCGCTCTTCATCGGCAGTCTCTTCGATGCCGACCGCCCGGTGACGGAACTCCTCACCGCGCGATACACCTTTCTCAACGAGCGCTTGTCGCTGCATTACGGCCTGAATCTGGTGCGTGGTGGACAGTTCCAGCGCGTGGAACTCGATGACCCGCAGCGATTCGGTCTTCTGGGCAAGGGCGCCGTGCTGATGACGACGTCCTACGCCAACCGCACC
Source organism: Gammaproteobacteria bacterium (assembly GCA_947457195.1). Lineage (GTDB taxonomy): Bacteria > Pseudomonadota > Gammaproteobacteria > Pseudomonadales > Pseudohongiellaceae > CAILUG01. The sequence goes on along the minus strand of CANGUU010000006.1, from coordinate 23,234 downwards.
TCGCCCGTGATTCGCGGCGCCTGGGTGCTGGACAAACTGCTGGGCACGCCGCCGCCCTCCCCACCTCCCAATGTCGAGGCCTTCCCGGAGACACAGGAAGGCGCCGTGAGCCTGACCGTGAGGGAGCGACTCGAGCAGCACCGGGACAACCCGTCCTGCAAGACCTGCCACAGCGTGATCGACCCGCTCGGACTGGCGCTGGAAAACTACAATGCCATCGGCCAGTGGCAATGGAAGGACGTTGATGCCGGTCTGCCGATCGATGCCTCGGGCACGCTAACCGATGGCACTCCGCTGCAGAGCCCGCAGGAACTCTGGCAGGCACTCACCCGCAGACCCGAGCTGTTCGTGTCGACGTTCACCCGCAAGCTGCTGACCTTCGCGCTGGGTCGCAACCTCGACTACTACGATATGCCGACGGTGCGCGCGATCGTGCGCTCGGCGGCACGCGACGATTACCGGCTGTCGGCACTGGTGCTGGGTATCGTCGAAAGTCCCGCCTTTCTGCAGGATCAGCCTGCAGCCGTTGCGATGGACACGGCAGCCAACGACGGCGTACTGCAAGACCACCCTTGAGCGAGGACCTCGCCATGTTCCTGAGCAAGAAGCATCTGAGTCGCCGTACCATGCTGCGCAGTGCCGGCATCAGCCTGGCGCTGCCGCTGCTGGACGCGATGATCCCGGCCGGCACCGCGCTGGCGCAGACGGCCGCTGCCGCCCGCCCCCGCGTAGGCTTCATCTACTTTCCGCACGGGGCGGTGATGGATAAATGGACACCAACACGGGAAGGTGCTGACTTCGACCTGCCACCCATCCTGCAGCCGCTGGCGCCCTTGCAGCGCCAGTTGACCGTGATCAGCGAGCTTGAAAACGCGCCTGCGATCGCCGAGCCGGTACACGCCATCACGCCCGGCACCTGGCTGAGTTGCGTGCATCCCCGCATCAGTCAGGATCCCTTTGGCGGCGTCACCATCGATCAGTTGATGGCACAGCGCATTTCCCAGGACACACCCCTGCCGTCGCTGGAGGTCGCCACCGAGGAAGAAGGTGGCGAAGGCTCCTGCGATCGCAACTATGGCTGCAGCTTCGGCAAGACGATCAGCTTCAGCACACCATCGACGCCATTGCCGATGGAACACAATCCGCGCAAGTTGTTCCAGCGCCTGTTCGGTCAGGGTGACACGCCGGCGGAACGTGAACTGCTCGCCCGGGAAAATGCCAGCCTGCTCGACTTGGTCGGCGCAGAAGCCGGTGGCCTGCGCAAGACACTCGGTGCGCGTGACCAGAGCGTGCTCGACGCCTACCTGGAATCGGTCCGCGAAATCGAACGGCGCATCCAGAAGCTGCAGGCCAACCAGAGCGATTCGCTGGATCTGCCCCCGACACCGGCGGGCATTCCCGACAAGTTCGACCTGCACATCAGGCTCATGTTCGACCTCATCCACCTGGCTTGGCAGGCCAATCTCACACGCGTGACGAGTTTCATGATGGCCGCCGAAGTCAGCAACCAGCCCTATTCGTTCATCGGTGTGTCAGACGCCTTTCATCCGCTGTCCCATCACCAGAACAACGCCCAAAAGCTCGAGCGGCTGGCGCGGGTACAGACCTACAACACACAGCTGTTTGCCGACTTCGCCCAGAAACTGGCCGATACCCCTGACGGTGAAAACGACATGCTGACCAACAGCCTCCTCCTGTTCGGCAGCAACATGAGCGACAGTAACCTGCACAATCACTATCCGCTGCCGACCGCGCTGCTCGGCGGTGCTGCCGGTGGTTTGAAAGGCAACCAGCACCTGCGCTTTGCTCCCAAGACCCCGCTGGCCAATCTCCACCTGACGATGATGCACAAGGTAGGCATCGACGTGCCGGCGGTGGGTGACAGCACCGGCGTGTTCAGCGACGTATGAGGCGGAGAGCGGTCATGAAACGCCTGGTCCTGAAGGTCAGCGTCTGCATAGCGCTCGCGACCGCCTCGGTCTTGGGAACGGGCGAGACGCTCGTGGATGCCGCACGCCGTGACGATGCCACCCGCGTGCAGGCCCTGCTGGGCGGCGCTGACGACGTGAATCAGCCACAGAGCGATGGCACCACCGCGCTGCACTGGGCGGTATACAACGGCAACCTGCCGCTCGTCAGGGCACTCATCAAGGCGGGTGCTGACGTCACGGTGCGCAACGACTATGGTTCGTCACCGATGTCGGAGGCTGCCGTTCGCGGTTCGGCCGAGTTGCTGGAATTGCTGCTGGATGCAGGGGCCGACGTCGAGTCGGCCACCCTGGAAGGACAGACTGCCCTGATGAGCGTGGTGCGTACGCCCAACGTGGCTGCGGCCGAGTTGCTCATCGAGCGCGGCGCCAACGTCAACGCCTTCGAAACCTGGCGCGGGCAGACAGCGCTGATGTTTGCCAGTGCGCAGAGCCAGCCCGCCATGGTGCGCCTGCTGCTGGAACACGGGGCCGACCCGGCCGCCGTGTCAACGCTGGAGACCTGGGAGCGGCAGGTCACCGCCGAGCCGCGCCCCCAGGGCCGACCACTGGGCGCATTGACTGCCCTGCTGTTCGCGGCCCGGGAAGGTTGCCTTGCGTGTGCGAAGGTACTGGTGGAACACGGGGCCGACATCGATCAAGTCGACCCCAACGGCATCACGCCCTTGTTGATGGCCACCCTCAATGCCCGGTGGGACGTGGCAGCCTTCCTGGTGGGGGCGGGGGCCGACGTCAATCGCTGGGACACCTGGGGCCGCGCGCCGCTGTACTCAACGGTCGACTACAACACGGTACCGCGTGGTGGACGGCCCGACCGACCCTCCCTCGACATGACCACGCCCCTCGACGTGGCACGGCTGCTGCTGGAGCGGGGTGCCAATGTCAATATGCAGCTGAAAGTATTTCCCCCCTATCGCTCGCTCGGCAACGACCGCGGCGGCGACAGCATGCTGACGACCGGTACCACACCACTGATCCGCGCCGCCAAGGCCGGTGACGTCGACATGGTCGCGCTGCTGCTGGAACACGGCGCGCTGCCCGACCTCAGGAACTGGCCCGGCTACACGCCGATGATGGCCGTCGCGGGGCTGGGCTCGAACAACATCGACATCCGGGGTCGCTTCCGCGACGAGGGCAATGGCATCGCGGTGGCTGAGTTGCTTCTGGCGGCTGGTGCGCGTCTCGACACCCGGGAGGAGCAGGGCCGTGCCGCCATCCATGGTGCCGCCCAGCACGGCTGGATCGCCTTTACGCGCTGGCTGGCAGAACATGGCGCGGATCTCAACATCGAGGACAATCAGGGCAACACCGCGCTGGACTTTGCCATGGGCAAGGCGGCCACCGGTCGCTTTGCCAGTACGGTCGCCCCCAACGAGGCACTGGCCGGTGCCCTGCTCGACTTGGGCGCCAGGCCCGGCTCGTCCCGGAATCGTCCACCGCCAACCCCTTGAACCCCCACGGAGCAACAACAGATGGCCAAAGTTCTCGTTCTTTACTACAGCATGTACGGACATATCGAAACGATGGCCGCGGCCATCGCCGAGGGCGCGCGCAGCGTGGCCGGCGCGGAGGTGGTGGTGAAACGTGTTCCTGAACTGCTGTCGCCGGAGGCGGCCCGTCAGGCAGGCGCCAAACTGGATCAGGCGGCCCCGGTAGCCAGCGTGGAGGAACTCGCCGACTACGATGCCATTCTGTTCGGCACGCCCACTCGCTTCGGCAACATGTGCGCGCAGATGCGCAACTTTCTCGACCAGACCGGCGGACTCTGGTTCACCGGCAAGCTGGTGGGCAAGGTCGGCAGTGTCTTCACGTCTACCGCCTCCCAGCACGGAGGTCAGGAAACCACGCTGACCTCCTTCCATACCACGCTGTTTCATCACGGCATGGTGGTGGTCGGCGTACCCTACGCGATCCCGGAAATGCAGGAGGGTGGCGAGATCTGCGGTGGCAGCCCGTATGGCGCGACCACCATCGCCGGCAATGGCAGCCGGCAGCCCTCCACCAAAGAACTCGCTATCGCCCGCTTTCAGGGCAAGCACGTGACAGAGATTGCCAGCCGGCTGGCGGCGCGCTGACCCGCCCGGTCAGGCAATCAGGGTGACCTGGCGGCACCCACCCATACCCCCCACGGCGTGGCACCAACGGGGACTTTGGCAATCACGTTGAAAGAGGCGATGTCGATCACGGAGACATCGTTGGAAGGCCCGTTGGCCGTGTAGAGGCGTGAACCATCGGGGCTGATGGCAAGGCCCCACGGACGGCGACCCGCTTCAACGGTCTTCAGCAGGCTGCCATCGGTCACGTCTAGTGCCAGCACGGTGGTGGCACGGCCGTTGGCGACGTACAGCGTCCGGTCGTCCGGTGACAGCACGACCCCCATGGGCAGAGAACCCTCTGGCAGGGCAATCGTGTTGAGCACGCGACCTGCGGCCACATCAATCACCGCGATGCTCGCGCCGATTTCGTTGGAGACGTAGGCGCGACTGCTGTCACGGCTGAACACGATGTCGCGCGGCCGCAGGCCGACAGCAATCGTGGCCTTGTGCGTCCCGGTCGCCGTGTCAATTACGGTGATGTCGCTGTCGACTTCACCCGTCACGTAGGCCACGGAGCCATCTGGCGATACCCGTACGCCCTCCGGCTCGAGGCCGGTGGCGACCGTGCCGATGATCTCACCCTCCTGGATGTCGAGAATGCTGGCCTGGTTGGCATTTTCATTTGCCACGTACATGAGCCCGCTCTGCCAATTGACGTCGAACTGCTCGGGGTCGAGGCCGCTCGGCAGCACCCGCAACAGGCTACGGCTGGCGGTGTCGACTTCGGCGATGCCATCGGCCGCCAGATCGGTTTCGAGCTTTTCGCACTCCTCGTCGTCCATGGTCGGCGGGCACTTCGGCGCGCCGCTGACCGCCACGTACAGCCGGGTACCGTCCGGGCTCACCTTCAAACCACGCGGCCGCTTGCCGACGGCGATGGTTGCCACCACGTTGTTGGTGACCCCGTCGATCACGCTGACGTCGTTGGAATCTTCGTTGGTCGCGTAGACCAGAAATGGCTGTTGTGCGAGTGCTGTGCTACTCGCCCCCAGCAGCAGCCACATGGCAAGTGTCTTTCCGGATCTGGTAGCTTTCATGTCCATTTCTTCCCGCTCGTGATGGATCGGCCCTGTCGCCCCGCCCCCAGGGTCGGCGCGGCAGGACGACCGCGGCCATTATGCCCGATGGCCGAGGCCGATTCACTTCCGCGACCAGCCCGCCAAGTCGTGAATTTTTTCCCGATTTAAATCAATGCCCTGCTAGACAAACCTGAGAAGAAGTAAGAAGATTCTGCCCACACGCCCTGCTGGCGATACTTTTTGGACCCCGACAAGCAGATTCCTGGACCGTGGACATGCCTACCAAGATCATTGCTCTGCTGACTACGATGATGCTGGCCATGCTGACGCTTTGCGCTGATGTCAGTGCGCAGACCCTGAAAGGATCACGAGCATCCATGCAGCGGCAGCACTACGCTGCCATCACCTACGGATACACCTTCCTGCGCACCCCCACCGCCGTCAAGGATTTCGTGTCTGAGGGCCATCTCGTCAAGGTGCACCCGACGACCGATGTGCTGCTGCACGACGTGTCCTATCCTTACGCTCGCCCGGAAGTGAAAACCTTCATCGAGCGGCTGAGCGGCCAGTACCGCGCGGCCTGCGGCGAACCGATGACGGTCACCAGTCTCACCCGGCCGGTCAACCGCCAACCCTCCAACGCGGCCTCGAACTCGGTCCACCCCACAGGCATGGCGGTGGACCTGCGTATTCCTCGCGACAGCCGTTGCAAGTCCTGGCTGGAAAAGACCCTGCTGTCACTCGAAAAGACCGGTGTGCTGGATGTGACCCGTGAACGCAATCCGGCGCATTACCACGTGGCCATCTTCACCAAGACCTACGGGGACTACATCGCCAGCCTGGGCAGAGGCACACCACCGCAGGGACTCGCTGCCAGCACAGAGGCACCCGGCCTCGACACTGTCGCGCTGCAGGCTTCCACTACCAGCGAGGCAAACACCACGGCCGCCCAACCAGTGACGGCCGAGGTCGAGTACATCGTGCGCAGTGGAGATACCTTGTCGGTGATCGCGGATCGCTTCGGCGTGCGGGTAGCCCGCCTGCGCAGCGCCAACGGCATTCGCGGCAACCTGATTCACGCGGGCCAGAAGCTGGTGATCCCCGGGTCGCGGACCGCTCAGGTGGCCACTAGCGACAGTCTGACGCACAAGGTACGGCGCGGCGATACGCTATGGGAGATCGCCAACCGCTACGGCGTCACCACCAACGGCCTCATGCGCAACAACGGCCTGAGCGACGCGCTGCTGCGGCCTGGCCAGGTGCTGCGCATACGCTGAACTGCGCGCCGCCCTCGCCTGCCGGGACCTGCTCAGGAATGGTCCTTGATGTAGTTCCGCTCGTACTCGCGCTGCGCGTGATCCTGCTCTTTTTTCGTGGCTGAGGCCTTGCGCCTGGCGATGCCGTGCGTGTAGCTGCGCGACTTCTGCGTACTGATGGCCGGTGCATGGAACAGACGCTCGAGATCGGCCTTGGCGCAGTGCGGACACACGGGCTCCTCATTGAACCGGACCAACTTCTCGAACTGATGGGAACAGTCGCGGCAGCGATATTCATAGATTGGCATGTCGATGATCCCTCGATGTGCAGCGGTAGCCCGCACGGGCAGCGCGGAATTGTAGCAAGGGTCGCACATCAGCCCACAAGCCGGCAGCGCGAGGTCGTCCGCTATAATCCGGCGCAAGGCGCCCGGCGACCGGGTGGCGCGTGGAACTCCGCATGAACACACTCGACTGTACCGCTTGGCGCTTGGCTCTTTGGCTGACGGCCTGGCTGCTGCCTGCCTCCGTGATGGCGCAGCCAGTGCCGCCACCCGACGCAGTGCCCGCGACCGCGGCGCAGGGTCAACCTGGCGCTGCAGCGCCTGTCGCCGAGACATTGCGGGTGATTGCCCTCGGCGCTTCCATGCTGCAGGTACCGGTGGAAGATGCCAACAATCCGCTGGCAGTGATCCAGACCACCGCGGGAGACATCATCGTCGAGCTGTTTCCGCGCGAAGCGCCCAACACGGTCGCCAACTTCGTTGGCCTGGCGACGGGCAGCAAACCTTTTCTGGACCCGCTGACACAGGTTGAAACCCTGTTGCCCTACTACGATGGCACCACCTTCCACCGGGTGATTGCCGGGGTGCTGGTACAGGCTGGCAGTCGCAGCGGTCGCGAAGATGGCTATCCCGGCTATCGATTCGACGACGAGATCAGTGCCGGCAGCCTCGGTCTCGACCGCATGTTCGTCGTCGATGGCACGGGCACGCTCAATGCCCTGCTGGCCATCGCCAGCGAGAGCGATTTTCAGCAGCGGATACTGCAACCGCTTTACCGCGCCATGGGCATCACCGACGCCGACCAGTTGGAACTGCGACTACCCGAGGTCGACCGTCGCGTCCGGGCGATGACCTTGCAGGAGCACTACGAGATGCTGGGCTACCGGTACCGCAATGACCTGCAATCCCGCGCGCCGCTGCGGGGCATGCTGGCCATGTCCAACGCCGGACCGAACACCAATGGCTCGCAGTTCATCATCACGCTGGCCGACCTGCCGACCTTGAGCGGGCGCCACACCGTGTTCGGCAAGGTCAGGGTGGGCCTGGAGGTAGCCGAACTCATCGGCCGCGCCGCGACCGATGTGGAGCAGCATCCCTATCAGCCCGTGACGATCCTCGCCATCCAGCTGTTGTGAGCTCTCGCGAGTCCGGTCCCCCTTGTCGAGGGCAGTTCGCGGACGCGCGTCCCTCGCGCTGCCGCAGCAACTCAGATAAACCGCCGCTCGTAGGGCGGCAGCGACGCGAGAATGGCACGGCCGTAAGAGCGCGAGTGCAGTCGCTCGTCGAGAATGCTGATGGTGCCGGTATCGCTCTCCTGCCGCAGCAGGCGCCCACTGGCCTGGATCAGGCGCAGGCAAGCCTGCGGCACGCTGATCTCGTTGAAGGGATTGCCGCCCTGCTGCCGGACCCAGTCACCCAGGGTGGCATCGATGGGATCGTTCGGCACGGGAAATGGAATCTTGGCAATCACGACGTGGGTGCAATAGTCGCCCGGCAGGTCGATGCCCTCCGCCAGGCTGGCGAGCCCAAAGACCACGCTGCGCTTGCCCGCGTCGATGGCAGCCCGATGCAAGCGCAGCAGCTCCTGCTTGGAGTGGTCGTCCTGCGCCAGCACGTGCTGGCGGAAAACAGCGGGCAAGCCAGCCTGCACCTCCAGCAACTGCCGCCGTGAGCTGAACAGTACGAGCACACCGCGGTCGTGCTGCACCAACCCTGGCAGGGCGGCTACGATCGCCGCCGTGTGCGCCTCACTGCGGGTGGGATCGAACCCGTGGCGCGGAACCTGCAACACGGCTGCTTGCCCGTGAATGAAAGGACTGGCGATACGCAGGTACTGCGTGCCGTCTGGCAGTCCGCAGCGTTTGCGCAGGAAGTCGAAATTGCCGAGCGAGGTGAGCGTGGCAGAGGTCAGTACGGCCGCAAAGCAATGCTCCCAGAGCGACTCCTGCAGCGACCCGGCTGCCAGCACCGGGCTGGCCGCCACGCTGATTTCGGTCTCGCTTCCGAGCTCGCGAAACGTCAGCCAGCGCGCCTCGGGCACCGCTCCAGCCTCATCTGCCCGGGAAAAATGCAGGCAGCACTGCGCGGCCGCTTCCACACGCAGCTCGGCACTGCCGAACAGAGGAAACCACTGCTCGGCCAGTGCGCGCTCGATCTCGGCGTCCTCGCTGTCGAGCGCGTCCTTGGCGAGCTCTGTCAACTTGGACAGCTTGCCGGCGAGTTCGACGAACTCTCTTGCCAGCGCATCGAAGATTTCACGTACCGGCAGTGGCACCACACCGCCCGCAAACAGGAACTGCCGGGTGCTGCCATCGGCGGAGGCGGCCTCGGCCCGCTCGGCGAACTGACGACTGCTGATGGCTGCCTCGCCGAGTTGCAGCCGGACTTCCAGGGCCTTGGCGGCCGACTGCTCGAGCAGTCCGGCGGCCCGGCTGGGGGCTGCCAGTTCCTGACGCAGCCGACCCAGCACGCCGGCGAACTGCTCCAGCCACTTGCCAGTTGCCGCCAGCCGCAACTGGTGCGAAAAGTGCGACAGACTCTTGTCGGGCAACTGATGGGCCTCATCGAAGATGTAGATGCTGTCCTCAGGAGCCGGCAGGATCACGCCACCGCCGAGCGCCAGGTCGCTCAGCACGAGATCGTGGTTGGCTACGATACAGTCGGCCTTGGCGAGCCCTTCACGCGCACGAAAAAAGCAGCAGGAGCTGTAGTAGGCGCAGCGCGTACCGCTGCACTGGCCCGCCTCCACCGCGACGGGCCGCCATTGTTCGTCGGAGATGGCTTCCGCCCAGTCATCCCGGTCGCCGCCCCAGTCACCGGCGCCAAGCCGCGCCAGGAACTGCTCGTAGAGGGCCCGGTCCAGTATCGAGGGATCCTCCAGTTCTACCCGGAACAAATCCCGCAGGGCATCGCTGCTGCCCGAGGCACGCAGGGCATTGTCCAGCTTGGCGAGGCACAGGTAGCGCGAGCGACCCTTGGCCAGCAGGTAACTGAACTGCAGCTCGCTGTGGCTGAGCAGGTCGGGAATGTCCTTGTGCAGTACCTGCTCCTGCAAGGCGACAGTGGCCGTGGCAATCACCAGCTTCTTGTTGAGCGCCTGGGCCACCGGAATGGCCGACACCAGGTACGCCAGCGTCTTGCCGGTGCCGGTACCGGCCTCCACCACACACACGGCCGGCGCTTCATCCAGACGATGACCTTCGGCATCGAGCTGCAGACTGGCGAGCGTGTTGGCGATCCCGGCGATCATCTGCTTCTGACCCGCCCGCATCTGCAACTGCTTGCGTTTGACCAGCAGCGAGTAATTCGACTGGATGATCTGCTTGAGAGAGTCCGGCAGCATGCAGGGGGGCCGCAGCGCAGGCGCTGGTGGCTCAACCAAGGCTGCCGGTCGGCAGGAGTCGACGCAGGGCCGGATTGCCGTACATGCGCAGCAGGAAAGGCCTGAACTCGGCGGGTGCCGCAGCGAGCCTGGCCTCCAGCTCGGCACGCTTGGCCCCCAGTTGCTCAAGGCCCACACCAAGCACCTGGCAAAGCAGGTCGTCGCTCAGCGAGGCCGGTTCCAGCTGCTGAGCTGCCAGGCAATTTGACGGGTGCAACCGGTAATTGCCGACGATCTGCTGGTCGATCAGCTCGGCAAACTGCTCGGCTGACGCCTGCGCCGGGGCCGCTACCACACGGCCGAAACTGACATGGATGGCTCCCTTGCGGCCGATCATGCCGCTCAGGATGCTCTGCACGTCGCTGTTTTCGTCTTTCACGAAGCGCCCCCGCGTGGCAACGGCATGCAACTCCCGCGCCTTGGCCACGTCGCAGGGGTCGTACTCGTAGGAGATTGCTACCGGTACGATGTTGAGGGCCGATAGCGCTGCACCGAGTGCCGCTTTGCCGGCGTTTTCCCGTGCTGCCATGTGCAGCATCTTCAGCAGCGCCGGCTCGGTGCGATCGTACCCGTCCTTGGCACGCCCCTCGCGCTGGGCAATCCATACGTTCTGGCCGGTCGTGATGCAGTGCGTGATGTAGGCAGACAGCTGCTTGCTTGCCACGAGCTTGTCCTTGCCCTGCACCGAGCGCTTGACGATGAAGCTCTTGTTGAGCCGCATCAGTTTGGACAGAAACGGCCGCTTGAGCAGGTTATCGCCGATGGCGATCTGCAGCGTGTCGAATCCGTGGTGGTAGAGCATGTAGTTCACCAGCGCCGGATCCATGGTGATGTCGCGGTGGTTGCTGATGAAAAGATAAGGGCGCCCCTTCGCCAGCGAGTCGAGTCCGGTATGCGTCAAACCACTACTGGTGGTTTCGATCAGCTGGTCGAGGTACTTCTCGATGAGAATCTGCACGTCGTGGATGCAGGAGGCGTTGCGCAACTCCTGCTTCAGCGCCGACTGCACGAGCCGCGTGACCGGGCCGGGCAGCCAGCGGTAGGCGCGCGGAAAGCGGAACTTGCCCATGGCCCGCGAAAGATCGAGGTCCTCGAGTAGCGCCTGCACGACCCAACGCACCTCGCTGTCGTGATAGGGACGGATATCGTCGAAGTCGTGCATGCGGCAAACCGGCAAACGTAGTGGCGGAGGATTCTATGCAATAAACGCCTGCCAAGGGAGCGGGCCGCCCAGCCCGCAGGTCCCGGCGATCTCTTGCGCGTACTGCAGCAACTGCTCCAGCAAGTGGGCATCGGCGCCCTCCTCCCGCAGGAGCGCCACCTGTTCGGCGAATTCCGCACACGAGAGCCCTGCCCCGGGCACGAGCCCCAGCAGCCTGTTGCGGCAGAGCGCGGCCCAGCGTTCTCGCTCGCCGGCATCGAGGGATTCGGGATAGTTGCGGGCACGCCAACGGAACAGCAGTTCGGGCAGACGCGCGTCCTTGAAGCGCTGGGCAAACGGGGGCCATTCGGCGGAGCGGCTGCGGCGCAGTTGCTGGCAGAGCCGCTTGTCGTGATCGGAAAGGAAGCCCTCGTAAATCGCCAGATCCACGTCCCCGGCGGGACTCTGCTCACCGCCCTTGAGCGCCTCGCCGAGGGTGGCGGGCAAGCCTTGGGCAGCGAGGATCTGCTGCCGATGGCGCTCGACCAGGCCCAGATCGAGGCCGAGCCGATCACTGACCTCCGCGGTAACGACCGACAGCGGGGCCAGGGCAGGGCAGCGATTGATGTGTACGGTCTTCAGCGGCAAGCGCTGTTCGCCGGGCGCCAGCGCCGCGCTCGGCTTGTACAGCCGGCTGCGCAGTTCCGCAGCGCTGCAGGCCAGCAGCTCGGCCGGATCCTGCAGCAGATCGACGACCACGACCCCATTATTTTCCGAGGGGTGCAGGCACACGGGGACCACCAGCGAGAGGCAGGCCCGACGTGCCGCAAACATGCGGGACACGTGGACCAGCGCCGGCTGCTTGCCCAGATCCAGCAGCTGCAGGACCCGGTGTTTGTTGCGCAGCTGGAACAGGAAGTCGTACAGGCGTGGCTGGCGCTGCCGGAGCAACCGTGCCAGGGCAATGGTGGCGCGGACGTCCGCCACGGCATCGTGTGCATCGGCATGGGCTATCCCGTTGGCAGCCGTGAGTTGCTCGAGCCGGAAGCTGGGGCTGCCGTCTGCGTGGCTGGGCCACTCGATACCCTCTGGCCTCAGCGCGTAGGTCATGCGCAGCACATCGATCAGATCCCAGCGCGAGTTGCCCTTCTGCCATTCGCGCTCGTAAGGGTCGTAGAAGTTGCGGTAGAGCAGACGACGCGTGATCTCGTCGTCGAAGCGTACGCTGTTGTAGCCCACGCCACAGGTATCAGGCGTCGCCAGCTCCTCTGCGATGCGCCGGCAGAACTCCACCTCCGGCAGACCACGGGCCAGTGCCAGCTGCGGCGTGATACCCGTGATCAGGCAGGCGCGCGGATCGGGCAGGAAATCCGGCGCTGGGCGGCAGAACAGCTCGACCGGATCGTCGATCACATTCAGTTCCAGATCGGTGCGGATGCCGGCGAACTGGCAGGGCCGGTCACGCCTGGCGTCACTGCCGAAGGTTTCATAGTCGTGCCAGAACATGCTTCCCATGGGTGCTTTCTCCTTGCGTGCGCCGCCTCGGGAGCAGGCGTTGGAACCAACGCCCGCCGGGCCAGAACAGCGGTGGGCGCGTTCGCCCGTGCAGGGCAAAGCGTGTACCATCCGGCGCGGAAAATCACCGGCCTACGGGTGGCCCATGCAGTTCACCGGCGCGCACATTCTCAGCATAGACCAGTTCTCGCAGGACGACGTGGAACACCTGTTCCAGGTCGCTGACGCCATGGAGCCCTTCGCGCGGCGCGCACTGCGCACCCGCGTGCTGGACGGTGCCATCCTCAGCAACCTGTTCTTCGAGCCCTCCACGCGCACACGGGTAAGTTTCGGCTGCGCCTTCAACCTGCTCGGCGGCCATGTCAGGGAAACCACCGAGATCAAGGCCTCGTCGATCAGCAAGGGTGAATCGCTCTACGACACGGCGCGCGTGATCAGTGGCTACAGCGACATCATCGCCATGCGCCACCCGGTGGCCGGATCCGTTGAGGAATTCGCCCGCGCCAGTCGGGTGCCGGTGATCAATGCCGGGGACGGTCCCGCCGAACATCCCTCGCAGGCGCTCCTCGATCTCTACACCATCCGCAAGGAGCTCCGCATCGACGGCCCGCTGGAGAAGCTGCGCATCGCCATGGTCGGTGACCTCAAGCACGGGCGTACCGTGCATTCGCTCGGCAAACTGCTGTGTCTGTACCGCAACATCCATTTTACGCTGGTCTCTCCGCGGGAACTCGCCATGCCCGCCTACATAGTCGACTTGCTGCGCAGCAAGGGCCACACGGTCAGCGAAACCGACAGCATGGAAGCCGGATTGCACAACTGCGACACGGTCTATCTCACGCGTATCCAGGAAGAACGCTTTGTCAACCAGGCCGAAGCCGACCTGTATCGGGGGCGCTTCAGACTGAATCAGGCCATCTACACGCAGCACTGCAAGCCGAACACCGTGATCATGCACCCGCTGCCAAGGGACTCCCGCGCCGAGGCCAATGAACTCGACAACGATCTCAACCAGCATCCCAGCCTCGCCATCTTCCGCCAGACCGACAACGGTGTGCTGGTGCGCATGGCCCTGTTCGCCCTCACGCTGGGTGTGGCCGATCAGGTCGCCCGCCATGTAGAGGAGGTACCGTGGTACACGGCCAAGCGGTTCCGGAACCCACCGCCCCTCTGAGCGACGAATCCGTGGAATTCCTGCAACTGCTCCTCGATTTTGTCCTGCATGTGGATCAGCACCTGGCAAGCCTGCTCGAGCAATATGGCGCCTGGATCTACGGCATCCTGTTCCTGATCATCTTCTGTGAAACGGGGCTGGTGGTGACGCCCTTACTTCCCGGGGATTCCCTGCTGTTTGCGGCGGGTGCTCTCGTGGTGGGCAGTTCTCTCAACATCCATCTGATGGCAGGGCTGCTGGTGCTGGCGGCGGTGCTCGGCAACCTCGTCAACTATGCGATCGGGCGTCGGTTCGGGGCGGCACTGTTCAGCGACCCACAGTCACGCTGGTTCCGGCAGGACTATCTGCAACGCGCCGAGCGTTTTTTTGCGGAGCATGGCGCCAAGGCGATCGTGCTGACGCGATTCATTCCCATCGTGCGCACGTTCGTCCCCTTCACCGCTGGCATGGGCAACATGCCTTACGCCACCTTCGTGGCCTACAACCTGCTGGGCGGCGTGTCGTGGATCTGCCTGTTCCTCTACAGCGGTTTCTACTTCGGCAATTTCCCGGCGGTACGCGAGAACTTCACGCTGCTGATCTTCGGCATCATCGCCGTGTCTTTTCTGCCCGTGCTGGTGGAGGCCTGGCGCGCCAGACGCTAGTGCTCGCGCGTCGAGAAGAAACGCAGTTCCGGCCAGCGCTCCTCGGTAAGACCGAGATTCACGCGCGTGGGCGCCAGGTAGGTGACGTGGCCGCCACCATCGATGGCGATGTTTTCGTGGGCTTTGCGGCGGAATTCTTCCAGCTTGGCGGCGTCTCCCTCCACCCAGCGTGCCGTGTAGATGTTGACCGGTTCGTAGACGCAGTCCACGCCATACTCGTCACGCAGACGGAAAGCCACTACCTCGAACTGCAGCACGCCCACCGCGCCCACGATGAGGTCGTTGTTGCGTTCGGGCATGAAGACCTGGGTCGAGCCTTCTTCCGACAGCTGCGTCAGCCCCTTCTGCAACTGCTTGAGCTTGAGCGGATCCTTCAGACGGATGCGCTTGAACAGTTCCGGGGCGAAATGGGGAATGCCCGTGAAATGCAGCGTCTCTCCCGAGGTGAAGGTATCGCCGATCTGGATCGTGCCATGATTGTGCAAACCGACGATGTCGCCGGATACCGCATACTCCGCCTGCTCGCGGTCGCCGGCAAGAAAGGTCACCGCGTCACTCACCCGCACTTCCTTGCCGAGACGCACGTGCAGCATCCGCATGCCCTTTTCATAGGCACCGGCACAGATACGCATGAAGGCCACGCGGTCCCGGTGCTTGGGATCCATGTTGGCCTGGATCTTGAAAACGAAACCGGAGAAAGCCGTTTCGTCAGGCTGCACGGTACGCGTACGCGTTGCCCGGGGCTGCGGCGCGGGGGCCCACTCCACGAAGCTGTCGAGCAACTCCTCCACGCCGAAATTGCCGAGCGCCGTCCCGAAGAAAACCGGTGTCTGTCGCCCCTGCAGGTAGGCCTCGCGATCGAACTGGTGCGAGGCGCCCCGCACCAGTTCGATCTGCAGCCGGAAATCGTCGGCATAGGCCCCGAGCCAGGCCGAGGCCTCCGGACTGTCTAGGCCCGCGATGGTGGCCACCTCGTGCACGGTGTCCGACAGTCCATGCTGGTAGACGTGGATGCTGTCGGTGTACAGGTTGTAGATGCCCTTGAGTTCCTTGCCCATGCCCAGCGGCCAGTAGATCGGTGCACACTGGATCTTGAGGATGCGCTCGATCTCGTCCAGCAGGTCGATCCCATCGCGGATATCGCGGTCCAGCTTGTTGATGAAAGTCAGGATGGGCGTATCGCGCAGGCGGCAGACTTCCATGAGCTTGATGGTGCGCTCCTCCACGCCCTTGGCACCGTCGATCACCATCAGCACGGAATCCACCGCGGTCAACACGCGGTAGGTATCCTCGGAGAAATCCTCGTGACCGGGCGTGTCGAGCAGGTTCACCGTGCGCCCCCGGTAGGGGAACTGCATGACTGACGAGGTGATCGAGATGCCGCGCTCCTGCTCCATCGTCATCCAGTCGGAGGTGACCAGGCGGTCGGATTTCTTGCCCTTGACCGTGCCGGCCTTCTGGATCACCCGCCCGTACAGCAGCAGTTTCTCCGTCATGGTGGTTTTGCCGGCATCCGGGTGCGAAATGATGGCGAAGGTACGCCGCTTGGCGACCTCGTTGTCGAAGTCTGTCATGGGCGAGGTCAGTGAATGATGTCTTTGGCGGTGGGGACGAGACTGCTGTAGTGCTCCGGCAGCAGTTGGTGCGGCTTGACGATCACGAGGTCATGCGGATGGATGTCGTCGCTGCCCGCTTCCGGGTCTTCGGAGGGCAGCAAAGGTATTTGCCCGAGACTGATACCCTCCAGCAGCACGCAGACCACCTCGTCCTCCTGCGCGCCCACCACGATGCCGCGCTTGTAGCCATCGACCGTGTGCAAGGTGATGTAGTTTCCGACTTCCACCTCCACCTCCTGTGAGTGCAGGTCACCGGGGTCACTGACCAGAAGATCGTCGACCTGCAAGGTCATCCCGAAGCCTGCTGCCGCCACGATATTGACGATCTCGAGGGTGGTGGGATCGCTGAGATCCACCTTGAAGGTCTGGGTGACCTGCTGCGGCGACTGCTGAACCTGCCCGGGATGGCGCGCTGCCAGCAGCTTGAGGAAGAGCTGGATGTCATCTTCGTTCCACTCGAGCGTTTCCTCGGCAGCATTCTTCTCGTGGTCACCGCTGAAACTCATGATGGAGGTCGGGATCGTATGTTCCAGATTCTGTGAACCATTCTGGAAGGGGATGACCATCGACACGTGGCTGAACCCATCTGGGGTTTCAGGACTCAGACGCCAGAGGAAGGGGATTTCGTCACTGATTTCCAACATGAAGAACGACGTGGGGACGCGCGAAAAAAGGCGGCGGCAGTATAGCACCTCGCTGCTTCCCGGCTTCAAGGCGGGGTCGCGGTGGCGCACCAGTGCGGTGCCTTGCCGCGTGGACTGGTAGCAGCACTTTCCGGTGTCCGCGGGGCCCTGGCAGCACTTATCCCCAGCGAGGCTGGATAACTTTGTGGATAACTCTGCGCTGCTGCGGCAAAAGCCTTGTCACGCCAGCAACAGAGCCTGGCTGCTCAAAATTTGCACAAAAATTTTCAATAAAAAAATCAATGCGTTATGAAGTTTCCTCCGGGGCCTTTACGGATTACTCGCCAATTACTGGGCTGGCACTCAAGGCGCGCGTTTTTGTGCATAGATTTCCGCGACAGTCGCAAGAAGACGTAAGAAAACTGGCTTTTTCAAAGGACAAAACCACACTGCCGAGAGTAAAGCCCGAGAAAACTGCGAGGCTTTCGAGCATCGAGTCAGGAAGTGCCTGAATTTGCGGGGTGGCCATGCAGACAACTGCAGGTTTATCGAAAAATTCCCTGATTTTTTGCGCGCTCTCCGCCCGAAAGCGCGCCGAAAGCAGCGGGGACTGCCTGCCTTGCGGGTGGCTGCCGCTGACCAGTGATGGCAGAATGCCGCTCTGCCATGCTGCTGCCCCGCCCCTTTCACGCCGGTACCGACACTGTCATGCCCTGGGTACGCCAGAGTATTCCGCTGCTGATGCTGCTCTGCCTCGCTGGCCCCTGCCGCGGCGAGCTGCCAACGCTCGCTGCCACCGAACTCGACTGGCTGGGTGCGCGCATTTACGCCAGTGAGTGCAGCAGCCAGCCCGACTGCCTGGTCAGCTGGAACGCCGGCGAAGAGTTCCCGTCGTTGGGCATCGGCCACTTCATCTGGTACCGCGTGGCGCAGCAGGGTCCCTTCACCGAAACCTTTCCGGACCTGCTGCGGCATCTGCAGGCCTCCGGTGTCCGCTTGCCCGACTGGCTGCAGCCCCCGGTGTCACAGCCCTGGCCGGATCGCAGCAGTTTCCTTGCTGCTCGCCAGCAGCCGCGTCTGCGGGAGCTGCAAGCCTTGCTGGAGGCCAGCCAGCGCGAGCAGGCCGGTTTCATCGTGGCACGTTTTTCGCGGAGCGCGAGCGGGCCAGAGTGGCTGGCGGCACCGACCCAATGGACCAAGCTGCAGGCGGTCGGCAACGCTGCGCCGCCCTACGGTCTTTACGCCCTGATCGACTATGTGCATTTCAAGGGTGAGGGCACCAACCCCGCGGAACGTTATGGCGGCGAAGGCTGGGGGTTGTGGCAAGTACTGGAAGCCATGCCGCCCGGTGGCGCGCAACCATTGGAGGACTTCGTGGCGGCGGCCAGCGAGGTGCTTGCACGCCGTGTGGCCAATGCCCCCGCGGAGCGCAACGAACTACGCTGGCTGGCTGGCTGGCAGAAGCGGGTGGCCGGCTACCGGCCACCCGCCTCCGCCGATCTTCGCTGAGAACATCACAGGAGCCCCCTTGAGCTACGAGCGCCCCAACATCCAGGCGATGCACGGCTACAGCTCCGGTGAACAACCGGACAGCACCGATGTCATCAAATTGAACACCAACGAAAATCCCTATCCGCCCGGGCCGGCGGTTGTGGCAGCGCTGGCCGGCCTGCGGGCCGAGTCGCTGCGGCGCTACCCGCCGCCGACCGCTCTTGCACTGCGCCGGGCCCTGGCTTCGCTGCACGCGGTCGATCCCGACAATGTGATCGTCACCAACGGCGGAGACGAACTGCTGCGGCTGCTGCTCGCCACCTTCGTGGCCCCCGAGGAAGCAGTAGCCACGGCGTCGCCGAGCTATTCGCTGTATGACGTGCTGGCAGCGGCGCATGGTTGCCGCATGCTGCACTACCCGCTCAATGCCGACTGGAGCCTGCCCCGGGAGCTGGCGGCACGTCTCAATGCCGACAAGGTCAAGCTCTGCTTCGTCGTCAATCCGCATGCGCCTTCCGGCACGCTGGTGCCGGCAGCGTCCCTGCAGGCACTCGCCACTGACTTCCACGGCGTGCTGGTGATCGATGAAGCGTATGTGGACTTCGTCGATCCAGAACTGCAGCACGACTGTCTCCCGCTCGTGCGCCAGCGCGACAACGTCCTCACCCTGCGCACCTTGAGCAAAGGCTACTCGCTGGCCGGGCTCCGTATGGCCTATGGCATCGGGCCGCGCGGCCTGATCGATCCCATTCAGTACAAGACCAAGGACAGCTACAACACCGACTACATCGCCCAGCAACTGGCGCTGGCCGCGGTCGGCGATCAGCCCTACGCCCGCAGCACCTGGCAGCGCGTCCGGCAGTCGCGCGCGGAACTGCGGACTGCGCTGGCGGCCCGTGGACTGCCGTCTCCCCCCAGCCAGAGCAACTTCCTGCTGGCCAGCGTGCCGGCCCGCTGGTCTGCCGAGGCGCTGTACGAGGGCCTGAAGGCCGCGGGCGTGCTGGTGCGCTACTTCAAGCAGCCCGGTCTGCAAGACAAACTGCGGATCTCCGTCGGTACCCCCGAGGAGAACCAGCGTTTGCTGCGCAGTCTTGACGCGCTGCTGCACTGAGGCGCGCCATGGGCAACCACTTCCGCTCGCTGCGGGTCTTCATCGTCAGCATCACCCTGTTTCTGGCCTGCCTCTACGGGGGCGTGGCCTTCCTCGGTCTCGACTGGAGCGCGCAGGGGCGCTATCTCCTCACCCTTGTCTACCTGCTGCTGACCATTCTGCTCTGCGCCGGAGCGCTGTTGGGCGTGCTGAAGTCAGTTGCCTGGATATGGGAGCGCTGGCTGGAACGGCGCCGCGGCAGGACGGGCGAGAGTGCAGATCAGCACAAGTCCAACGAATAGAGCACGGCTGCTTCGCGCGGTCCCTGCCCGGTGAGCGGTGGGTAGTAGTCGCGCCGGCGACCGACCTCGATAAAGCCGCGTGCCTCGTAAAGCCGCCGCGCCGGCTGATTGCCCTCACGCACCTCGAGACTGCAGCTGCGCAGGCCGAGGCCCTTTGCTTCGTCCAGCAAGGCATCCAGCAGGCGGCGGCCGACACCCCGGCGCTGAAAGTCGGGCAATACCGCGATGCTGTGCAACTGGCACTCGTCGAGCACGTACTGGAATTCGGCGAAGGCGACTGGCGCAGCGGCCGCGCCGCTCCAGACTCGCTGCAAATGACCGGACCGGGAGGCCGCCTGCAGGGACTCCGGCGACCAGGCTCCCCCCAGCACGCGCGGCAGTTCGGTGCAGAGCAAGTGGCTGTCGGCCGCCGCCAGCGGCCGATAACCCGGACCATCGAGGGAAGCGTGGATGATGGTCATCCTGCGGCAGGGGTCGAGTCGGTGCAGAGGGGCAGCAAGGTCTGCCAGGCCACACGCTTCAGTCCCGCCACTTTCAGCATTTCACCGAGCCCAGGCAGCGTCCACAGCTGCCAGCCAGCGTGCTCCTGCTGCAAAGGCAGACTGCCAAAAACCAACAGGTGCTGCAGCGGCTTTTCACGCGTGGCCTGATCGAGGAAGGCTGACAGACCACGCCGGCCCGCCTCGACCGACGTCGTGGGCAAACCCGGCAGTGGCCACCGGTAGGGTCGCCATTCCTGCCCCCCCGGCGCCGGCCAGCCAAGCCAGTGCAGGATGTTGGCCAACAGCCGTTGCTCGCTGGCGGACAGCTGCCCGCTGCCGGCACTGGGTACCTGCAGCAGCAGGGCGAGCCCGGGCTTTGCATGGGCAAACAGGCAGTGGAATATGGTTGACGGCGTGTCGTCCGCAGGAGCCGGGCTGGCAGCGGCCAACCGAGGGACCTCCGCGAAGGCTGGGCGTGGCGCCGGGGCAGCAACGGCAGATGAAACCGGTGGCGGCGTGAGTGGCTCTTCGCTGGCACCCAGCGCGTTTTTTGGCTCCCGCGGCACATAGACCGTGATGCCCAACTGCTGCAGATAGTAGCGGCGCAGCGGTTCGGCGAGCGGGTCGGAAGCAGTCGAAGTCATGCGGCCACTGTGATTTTTTTCCCGTGCCCCGTCAACCGGGGGTGGCTACGCCGCGTTATTGGCAACAGGTGCCGTCCTGGCCAGGCAGCACCGCTACTTCATCCAATTCATGAGGAGTCTGTTATGAAGACAACGGTTCTTGGTGCCGCCGTGCTATCCGCGCTGATGACGCTGGCCACCAGCGCTCCAGCCTTCGCCGCCGACAGTGGCAAAGCCGGTCCCGACCTGCAGCAGCGTGCCGACGGGGGCCGCGCTGATGTCCGCGGTCGTCCCGGGCGTGGCCGGCCGGGGGGCGCTGCAGAGTTTGCCCTGGAAAGGCTCGACGCCAACGATGATGGCAAGATCAGTCGCGAAGAGTTCCTGAGCGGTCGGCTCGACCGCGTCGACGAACTGCTGGAGCGGCTGGATACCAACGGAGACGGCTTGCTGGCAGAGGGCGAAGGTCGCGAAGCCTTGCAAGAACGCGGCAGGCCCGAGGGACGGCGGGGCCGTGGCCCGGGGCGCGGCGGTCCCGGTCCCAATGGCGGGCCCGGTGCTGGTCAGGGAGGTCCGGCCCAGGCAGCCATGCTGGCCTGTGTGCAGAAAGCCGTTCCCGGGTACACGGCGCCGGAGCGTCCGGATGCCGAGGATCTGCAGGAGCGATTTGCCGAAACCGACAGCAACAAGGACGGCAAACTCAGCCTGTCTGAAGTCACGGCAGCCCTCTCGGCAAGAGCCACGCAGCAGTTCGCCCGCCTCGACAGCAACGGCGATGGCGCGATCTCCGAGACAGAGCGCACGGCAGTGGCCCAGCAGCGGCAGGCAGCTGCCAAGGCCATGGCCGACTGCATGAGAGAACAGCGCGCCCGCTGACCCCCGGCACCAACCGGCACAGCGCCCGCCGCGAATGGCGGCACCGGAACCCCGGGGGTCCGGTGACCGCCTCTCGCGTTGCCGGGCACCACTGACAGCAACCCTCCGCAACACCTCGCACGGACTCCACCCCTCAACCAGTACCTGACGTCCCCCCGAGCAGACCGCGCAGCGAATCGAGATAGCGCAGGAAGGCCTCGCGACCCTGTGGGGAGAGCTGTACCTCGGTATGAGGTCTCTTCTCCCGGAAACTCTTTGCCACAGTGACATAGCCGGCCTCTTCGAGTTTGCGCAGGTGCACGGACAGATTGCCGTCACTGGATTGCAACTGTTCCTTCAGGGTCAGAAAGTCTGCGCTGCCGGCCCCCGCCAGGTACGCCATGATGCCGAGGCGTACGCGCCCATGAATGACCTCGTCGATCGACTGTATGTCAACGTTCGCCATGGGATACCCCCACCGCCTGCCTGGCCTGACGGGCAAGCCGCCGCCCCGGCAATACGGCAGTCGCCAGCAAGGCAAGGGCGTACACCAGGTATTCATGGCCAGAGCCGATGACGAGACCGAGGACCGGTACGAAGAGGAAGGCCAAGGCAGCCACAGCCTGCATCCAGCCCTGCCGCGCCATCGCGGCTGCCACCATCCAGCCGGTCCCGTACACGCTGAGGACCTGCAGGCTGATGGTGTTCATCACCCAGGCATCGCCACGCTGATACGCCAGCGTGGCGACTCCTAGCCAGAAGGCGAAGATGCCAAAGCCTGCTCCCGTCCAGACGGCACTGACCGCCCGGTTCCCGACGGTTTCGGTCCTGTGTCTGTCGCGCCGGATCAGGACGGCCAGATGCACGGCAAAACCGGCGGCAGCCAGCAACCAGGCCCCCATGGCCTGCGCCTCGCCCAGCTGCACCAGGTTCCGCAGCACTGGCCACTGCGTGAGGCTGGCGGCGGCGAACCAGCCGCCACCCGCCATCAGGTAGGGGCCCGCCATGAGTGGTAAATCGCGCCCGCTCTCGGCAAGGCGGCGCAGATAGGACAAATCGTCGTGGGACGGCGTGGTGGTCGACATGTTGATCTCCTCGTGAGTGGTTGGGTTGGGGTCCGAAACGGAACCCATTAACAAAGTCCTTTGTTTTTTAAAGCTTGTAAAGCCCACATCGCACCCAAGGCGGTCGAACACGGACAGGATGATGTCGCGCGAGGAAAAACCAACAGTCGGGATTCAACCCCGGGACCCTGCCTCAGTTGGTGCAGACGGCATCAGACCTGTACCTGCCCTCGCGATAGAGAAAACTGGCCATCGCGCCTTGCGCGAGTGCGCGCTGCCGCTCCTGCCATGGGACTTCACTGCTCGCCAGCGTCAGGGTCTTGCTGGCCCGCTGGTAGCTGGCATGCGCGGCGCTGCCATCCGGCTTGAGGATGGTGAGCTGCTGCCACTCTGGACGCTGCCTATCGGGCAGCATCAAGGCAAAGTAATCGTCGAACTGCAACAACGCGCGACCAGGCAGGTCGCGGGCGAGACTCAGATCACGACCGATCATGGGATGGCAACTGTCGACGCCAGCCAGCGACAACAGGGTGGGTGCCAGATCGATTTGACTGGCCAGCACGTCCCAATGCTCCGCTTTGATATCCGCCCC